>CAZGDM010000065.1:0-9382 GCA_964525275.1 uncultured Thermodesulfobacteriota bacterium
GTGGTGTCCTCCTCGGTGGCGATCTTGTCGTAGAGGTCCTCAGGGATGGCGTCCTTGAAGCGCTCCTTTATCTCCTTGGGCATCCAGACTACGCGCTTAATGCCTCCGTCATACTGCATGAACTTGGGCGAGCGCATGTACTCCAGGGCCATCCCGCACATCCCCTCGACCTGACGGCCACCGGAGGCCTCCCCGGCCATGGTGCTGAAGGGCATCCCCAATGGGGTCTCGCCCTTGTAGTCCCGGTGCACGATCCCGAAGGCGTCCACCTCAGGGATGTAGAAGCACAGCGCCTGGAAGCAGCCGCAGGAGGTATGGGGATACTCGAGGGCGGAGTGGATCCACACACGCTCCGTGCCGCCCATGGATCGCTCCTGAACGACCCGGTTTACCCCCTCGTACTCGCCCCTCACCTTCCCCAAAAGCTTCCCCTTGGGCACCGGGAATATGGGGCCTTCGGGGTCCATCTTGGAGGCTGCGCGACCGTCGAACCAGTTGATGGCGCCGCAGTTGGCGATCCTCTCCGGTGTGATCACACAGCAATGGGTGGGAGCGAAGCTCTGACAGAGCACACAGCCGTAGAATTCCTCTACGTCCTCCTCCTTCAACCCCCTGGCCCTTGCGCGGCGCTGTTCGTAAACCTCTCTGGCGACCTCCACCTTCTCCTTCACCTTATCGGGATCGGTGTAGAAGGTGATCTGCATCTGTTCGATCAAGGGGATGTCGTTCTTGTATTCGAAGATCAGGATTTGGCCGAACTCCTCGAAGCTCACAAAGCCCTTCTTGTAGGCTTCCTTGGAAATGCGGATCCAGATCTCGTCCTGCTGGTTCATATGGTAGACGCCCTCAATGTAGTTGCAGAAGTCGTGAAGCCTCCGCTCGATCACCGGCTCCATATCCTTTTCAAGCTCCGCCCCTGCCACGAAGATCTCGATAAATAGGGGATAGCTTCCCCCTTCCTCCAGATCTTTGATATCGGGTCCGACCACCGATACCTTCTCGTCTTCTATCTCGGAGGCGTCCTTCATCAGAACGAGCTCGGCCTTGTACTCTACTTTGGGACCTCCGAACTCCACATAGAGGTCCTCCTTCCTAACCCTCTCGCCTTCGTACTGAGGTCCGATATCGACGTGGAACTCCATCTCTTCCCTCCCTCTTTTTTCTAATCCTTCAGTTCCCCAACGAGGCCCTCGAGCAGGGCCTTCCACTCCTCGTCCTTGCGGAAGTTCGGCAAGGAGAAGGTAGCGTTGGGGTAATAGAATTTACAGAGGGTAATAGTCTTCAGGTGCGGTGCGAAGTGCTTCAACGTCGAAAGACCCTGATTGCCGATGTCCGTCCTGAAGCCGCCGAAGATCACCAGGTCGTGGCATCCTTGCCCCCTGACCCCTTTCCACTCGGGATCCTTCAGGTGGTTGAGGATCTCCATGATGTCATAGGTGCTCTCGGGCTGAGCACCCAGCTCCTCCACCTTCCCCTTGGTGTGGGCGGTGGCACAGATGGGGATATCCGCCGCCTTGGCGATCTCCACCAGGTACTCGATGAAGGCCTTCCCGTCGATCTGGATGGTGAGGGCCTTGGGCCCTATCACCATAAGGGGCCGTGAGGCCTTCTTGATGATCTTGGCCAAGGCCTTGGGGTCCTTCATCTCCGTAGCGGCCTTGAAGCCAGTGAGTACGTTCACCTTATGGTATGGCAGCGCCATCTCTCCCCTCCTTTCTACTATTTAACGCCCAATGACCGCATCCACCGAGACCTTGCTCGGATAGGTCCCGATGAAGGTGGGCAAACTCAATACCGGTTTCCTTTGCCAACCCTTCTCCTTGAGGAAAGCCAGGACTTCCCGCTTGAAGAACATGGGTATGTCGCGTTCGGTCCTGACGAAGAGGTGCAGATCGGGCGGGAGCCCACCGATCAGCCTCTTGTGCAGATCGATGTAGTGGTTGAGCTTTATCTGGCGCCCCTGCGGGGTGTCGTTCTTGCGCATACAGAGTTTGGCGATGGTCACCATGGCCCGCTCCTTCGACTCCACGACGATGCAGAGGTGCTCCGGTGTGGGCTCTTGGGTATCTATCAACTCCTTCTTCCTGCCGTCCATCACCGTCCAGTCGTCCTCCTCCTTACGGCTCAGGTACTGCCGGCGGTACTTGGAAGAGTGCGGCCCGAGCACCACCGGGACCCCTAAGCGGTTGAAGCCCGTGGCGATGGACGCGGCCTTTTGACTCATGGCGCCCCAGGCCACCCCACAGGCCCCCACGCGGTTCAAGACGTAATCGGCGATCACCTCGTAATTGGCCCGAAGCGGTAAGTTGGCGAAGATGTTGGCGATCTTCATGGCCGCCCCGGAGATGTGGGCGTTAGATACGCAAGAACCGATGTTCACTACGCCCCCAGCATCAAAGTCGGGCGGGAACTTCTCGTAAACGGTCAGACCATCCTTGTCCTTCCTCATCCCCGCCACCATAGCCGAGCAGCCCGTGAGGACCACAATGTACTTCCTCCGGGCGAACTCCTCCACCATCTCGGCCACCTCGTCGATGGCCTCGGGGAAGTTGGAGCAGCCCACAAAGGCGATAACCCCTGGTATGGTCCCGAGCACGATGGGAGCCCCCACCTTCCTTATCTCGGTGTCCATCACCGGCCCACGCCCCGCCCGGCACTTCCAGGTCTCCCAGCTGGCCACCGACTGGAAGAGCTTCTGAATGGGGATGCCCTGCGGGCAGACCTCCTCGCACTTACCACAGCCTATGCAGCGCTCAAAGCACCACTTGAGCCCCTCAAAGTCACCCTCTGCGGCCTTCTGCACCGCCTCCATTAGCGGTAACATGTTCGGACAGACCTGCTCGCAACTACGGCAGGCCTTGCAGGCCTTAGCGGCCTCTTGGGCCTGACCTTGGGTCATGAGTTCCTTATCGCCCTTCCTCTTCGGGGCTAGCTCCATGGCCACCTTCACGGCCACCTCCGCGGCCTTGGCGTGATCCAGAATCAGGAAGTGCTTTCTCTGCTCCACCATCTCCTTGACCACTTCGTCGGTGGGCCTATCGCTCGCCTCCTCAAGGCCGCGGCAGGCCTTGTCCGAAGAGGCGATCACCACTGAGCCGACCTTGCTCGCCTCTTCGGTCAAGTCGGTGCGGATACACTGTTCGTCTGCAACGATCACGTCGGCAATCCCCGTCTTGACGAAGAAGAGCTGCCTCGAAAGCGGCCCCACGATCTTGGCCCTATCGCTGTAACGGGTGGTTTCCAAGGCCGTACAGCAGATGCCACAGACCTCCACCTTCTCCTCCAGACCCTGCTCCCTCAGGTAGTCGATGATCTCGGTGGAACAGGCAGGGTTGTGCCCCACCACGAGGATCACCGGCTTGGACTTATCCACCGCCCCCCAGCCCAGATCCACGATAGGGGTGTCGGCCTGCGAAGTGGGGAACTTGAAGCCCACGATCTGGGCTACATCGGCCGCTTCCATGCAGACGTGATCGAGCATGGAGACGTGAAGTGCCTTGGACTCGTAATCCACAGGGTCGCCCTCCTGACCCGTATGGGTTGAGGAGAGAACGTGCACAAGCTCCGTGGAGGCGTACTCCACCGCCTTTTTCAGGTCGCCCAGGGTCTTCGGCTTCATCCCCAGCACCAGCCTGATGTTGGGGCATTCCACGTTTACCTGGTCGCCGAGATCTATGGGATAGTCCTCCCCGTACTTCTCGATGAGGTACTCGATAATGTGGGCGGCGTGTCCCGCGTGGGCGCTCATCCCTATGCAACAGGCTAAAGCTATTATGCGCCCTTGCTGAGTCGCAATGTCTATGCCGCAGGCCCCACGATTGGTGCCCGTGAGGTCGCACTTACCGTAAGTACAAAGGCAACACAGATCACAGAAGGGAGCGTAAAAGGGCTTATAAGTCTTCAGCAACCTCCTGTCCCAGCTCCTGAGGTCAGGAACATGGGGCATAGGGGTGGGACCTACGGGCTCCCAGTCCTCCTCCGCCCTAATGATCTTCTCTATCTCTTCCCGCCTCTTCCTTCCCTCCATTTTATCGCCTCCTTTTCTTACTTGTAGGCCTCGATGACCTCCTTGACCCTCTTGTAGGCCTCGGGGTGCCTGACCACCAATAAGTTGGCCCCCGCTATGAGGTAGGCCATAGCGGTGAGCACCTCCCACATTATCCCCATTTTCTCGTTTCCTTTGGCCTCCTTGGTCTTCCATACCTCGAAGCTGAAGTTGGCCATCATGGGCATCTGCATCATCTCGTCGCCGAAGGAAACAGCTGCATGCTTCTGTCGTTCGAAGATGCTGAAGCCGAACTCCAAACCTACACCGACACATGGAGCCAGGGGATCCAATACCACCCTTTCAGCGGGGAGGATCCGGGTGAGCTTTACGTTCATTTCCTTCTGGAGGTTGATGTCTATAGGGGCTTGGGAGGTGATACAGTGACCATGTTCCTTCACCGCTTGAGCGATCGGTTCGTAGTTCTCCTTGATGGCAGGTCCCAACAGGAGGTTCTCACCGCTTAGGGCCTCGGCCACCTTCCCCAGAACTTGAGGATCCTTTTCCTCGTTACCCGTGCAGTAGACGATCATGGGCAGTCCTGCCGCTTCATAGGCTGCCTTGGCTACCTCAGCCGCCCGTTCGGCCGGGGTGTCCTTCTCATTGGGATCGGTGCTCAGCATGTAGAGGTAGATGAGATCCGGCTGCAGTTCCTCAGCCACCTTTTTGGCCCACTGAGCCGTGTCCTTCACCACGTCGCCGTAGAAATCCAGGATCCCCTGGTTCCACCCTTGGGGTTCCATGTCCCATATCTCCACTGCCACCACAGGGGGATTGGGCCAGTCACCGTCGTCGAAGGTCTGGTTGAAGGCGAAGACGTTTTCTCCACCGAGCCTGACCGCCCGATCGCCCTTGCCGATTACGACCTCCCGGATCTTGCCCTTGTAGCTCTCTACCGGAAGCCTCCATTCGGCCATCTCTCACCTCCTAAAGTTCCAACCAGGTATGGGAGTAAAGGGTCTCCCCCATCAGGACCTTGGCGGTCTTGACGTAATCCCTCTCCTTAGGGGGTAGGGAATTGGGGTCGATCTCCTCCCCCTCCATCACCTTTTTTATGAGCTCGACGATCTCGGGCATCTTCCCCTTGGCCAAGGCCATCAGCTCCTCGTCGAAGGCATCGGCTATGGCAGAGTAGGTGCCGGAGAGCTCCAGCATCACCATATAGGTCCGGTTGAGGATCCCCCGCAACTCCTTCGGGGTGCCGTTGGAGACGTTGGAGAGCCCCACCGTGGACTTCACCCCCGGTAACAGGTCCTGCAACATCTTCATGAACTCCAAGGCCTCCCTCACCGCCTTCTGATCAACGCTGACGGGCATGATGATGGGATCGACCCATATCCGCTCGTTCTCTATACCCAGTTCGTTGGCATAGGTGACGGCATCCAAAATGCTCTCGGCCCTGGCCTCGGCATCGGCAGGGATGCCCTGATCGTTGAGCACGGAAATAACTATGTCACAATCGTACTTAACCGCCAAAGGCATCATCTGCTCTTTGCTATCGGTGCGACCCGATGCGGAGTTGATCAAGGCCCGCCACTTGACCACCTTGAGCCCCTCCTCCACCGCCTTGGGGTTGGTGCTGTCGAGGCTCAGGGGCAGCTCCACTACCTCCTGGACCGTCTCCACCAACCATGCCATGACCTCTGGGTTTTTGCGGGCCGGCCCTATGTTGAGGTCTATGTAATCCGCCCCTGCGGCGGCCTGCTGCTTGGCCAACTCCTGAATGACCTTGGCGTCCCGGTTGTTGATGGCCTCGGACACCTTCTTCGAAAGGATGTGGATGTTCTCCCCGATGATGACCATCCCTTCCCTCCTTCCTCAATTGGTTAGGACCTTCTCCAAAAACCCCCTCACCTGCTTGAGGGCAGCGTTCCCCCCAGGTAGCTCCAGAAGGCTCCTCCCCTCGAGGTCGTATTGGGCTATCTCCTCATCCTCGGGGATCACACCGAGGATCTCGAGCCCCGCCCCCTCGGCCTCCTTCATCAGCCTCCGATCGACCTCTCCAGGGGCCCTGTTGATGAGGAGCCCGATGCGACCGATCTTCAGGTCGAGCTCCTTGGCAAGCTCGGCTATGCGGGCCGCGCTCTTCACCCCCTTCATGGAGTGGTCGGACACCACCAACAGCACATCTACATCCCTAGTGGTGCGACGGCTCAGATGCTCCATCCCCGCGGCGTTGTCCATGAGGATGTAAGGGTAGTCGCGGGTTACCGTATCCATGATCCTACGCAACACGCTGTTCACATAACAATAGCAACCGGGCCCTTCCCCTCGGCCCATGCTCAAGAAGTCGAATCCCTTCTCCTCGACCATTACCTCCTGGAGCCTCGCCTCGAGCCACTGGTCCTTGGAGAAGCCAGGGGGAAACTGGGAGACCTTTTCCTGTAGCTCCTCCACCACCTCCCCCACGGTCTTACCCTCCTCGATCCCCAGGACCTGGGCCAAGTTTCCGTCGTGATCGGCATCTATCACCAGGACCGGCTTCCTCCCCTCGCCGAGCAATTCCTTCAGGATCAACCCTGCGATCGTCGTCTTCCCCGTACCCCCCTTTCCAGATACGGCGATGGAAAAGGACATCTCAACCGATACCCGCCGCGAGCTTCGCCGCCTTGACGGTATTGTACATCAACATGGTGATGGTCATGGGCCCAACCCCCCCAGGCACAGGCGTGATCATGGAGGCTTTTTCCTTCACGGCATCGAAGTCCACATCACCACAGAGGATGGCCTTCCCCTCGGGGGTCTTGCCGATGCGATTAACCCCCACATCTATCACCACCGCGCCCTCCTTTACCATGTCAGCGGTGATGGCCTTGGGACGACCTGCAGCGACGATAAGGATATCGGCCCTTCGGGTATGAAAGGCCAGATCGCGCGTCTTGGTGTGACAGACGGTCACCGTGGCATTGGCGTGAGGGTGCTTCTGCATCAGGATGGCGGCGATGGGCTTGCCCACGATGTTGCTCCGGCCCACTACCACCACCTCAGCCCCCTCGATCTGCACCCCCGATCGGATCAGCAGCTGCCAAATCCCATGAGGAGTGCAGGGGAGGAAATCGGGCTCCCCGATCAGGAGCTTGCCCACGTTCACCGGGTGGAAGGCGTCCACGTCCTTCTTGGGGTCGATGGCGTAAAGGACCTTGGTCTCATCGATGTGTTTGGGCAGCGGCAGCTGGACCAGGATGCCGTGGATCTTGGGGTCTTTGTTGTACTTGTCGATGAGCTCAAGGAGCGCCTCCTCGGAAATGTCGGCCGGCTGGTTGTCCTGCACGGAGTAAAAACCCAACTCGTGGGCGGTCCGCTGCTTGGCGGTCACGTAGCTGACCGAAGCGGGGTCCTCTCCGACCAGGATGGTTACCAAGCCGGGGGTGACCCCGTGTTTGGCCTTCATCTCCTCGACCTCACGCTTGAGCTCCTCCCTAATCTCTTTGGCCACCTCGGTGCCCTTTATGATCTTGGCAGCCATCCTTCCCTCCTTTCCTTAGAAGAGCCCCTTCACCTGGCCGGTGTCGGGGTCGATGTCGATCCGCCTGAAGGCGGGGTCAGAACCGGTTCCCGGCATCAGGCTGATGGTCCCAGCCATGGGGCAGAGGAACTTGGCCCCGGAGAAGAGCAGGATGTCCCTTATGGGCAGCACCCATCCCTTCGGGACCCCCTTCACGTTCGGATCGTGGCTCAGGCTCAGATGGGTCTTGACCATCATGGTGTAGTACTCGTTGTACTTGGGATCGGCCTCGAAGCGCTTTGCCTTCTCCTCCGCCTCAGGGGTCCAAACCACACCGTCAGCGCCGTAGACCTCCTTGGCGATGATCTCCACACGCTTCCTCAAGGGCATGTCCATGGGGTAGAGGTACTTGAACTCCACCTCCTCCTCACAAGCGTCGATCACCGCGTCGGCAAGCTCCAAAGCCCCTTCACCGCCCTTCAACCAGTGCTCGCTCACGGCGCAACGGGCCCCCGCCTCCTCCGCGTACTTGCGGACCAAGGCGATCTCGTCCTTGGTATCGGTGTGGAAGGAGTTGATGCAGACCACCGGCTTCATGCCCGACTTCTTGACGATGTTGATGTGGTGCAGCAGGTTCTCGATGCCCTTTTCCACCAGTCCCAGATTCTCCTTGGTGTACTCCTCGGGCAGGGGTCTGCCGGGCACCACCTTGGGGCCACCGCCATGCATCTTCAGCGCCCTGATGGTGGCGACGATGACGCTGACATTGGGTTTGAGGCCGCTGATCCTGCACTTGACGTTCCAGAACTTCTCGAAGCCGATGTCCGCCGCGAAGCCGCTCTCGGTGACATGGTAATCCCACATCTTAAGGCCGATGTAGTCGGCCACGATGGACGATTGCCCCACGGCGATGTTAGCGAAGGGCCCGGCGTGGACCAGACAGGGCTGATACTCCACCGTGCAGCAAAGGGTGGGGTTGATGGCGTTGCGCATCCAGGCCGCCATAGCCCCGGCCACCTCCAGATCCTCGGCGGTCACGGGGTTGCCTTTCTTGTCATAGGCCACTGTGATCTCGCCGATCCGCTTCCGCAGGTCCCTGAGGTCCCTGGCGATGGCCAATATCGCCATGATCTCGGAGCTCACGGTGATCTGGAAGCCAGACTCCATCATGAAGCCGTCCATCTTCCCGCCGATGCCGATGATGATCCTCCGCAGGGCCTGGGCGCAGAAGTCTATGGCCCACCTCATCTCTGGACGCCGGGGATCGATGTCGAGCCTCCGCAGATTTCTCTTGGCCAACTCCTCATCGGAGTAGTTGAATTCGTGCTGCAATCTCGCCGTCAGGGCCACCATGGCGAGGTTGTGGGCGTTGGTGATGGCATCGATATCGCCAGTAAGCCCCAGGGAAAATTCGGTCATAGGGATGAGCAGGGCGTTGCCACCTCCTGCCGCTGTCCCCTTGATGTTGAAGGTGGGACCAGATGACGGCTGGCGAATGGCACCACCTACGTTCTTCCCCCTTTTGGCCAGGCCCTCCAAGAGCCCCATGGTCGTGGTGGTCTTGCCCTCTCCCAAGGGGGTGGGGGTTATGGCCGTGACCTCGATGTACTTTCCGTCCGGCTTGTCCTTGAGCCGCTGGTAGATCTTGCGGAAGTCGAGCTTACAGATCCGCCCGTAGGGGATGACTTCGTCCTTTTCCAGACCCAACTTGTCCCGCCACTCCTCGGGAGTGGGCATCCCTTTTTCCGCCTCAGCCGCTATCTGCCAATCGGCCATCTTGGTGGGGTCGTAAGGCATCTCTCCCTCCTTTTGGTTTTTGGGATTCAAGTGACTATGTTCACAATCTTGGAGGCAAATTAAACACCTTTCTCTCTCCATTGTCAAGATGGTGT
>CAZGDM010000066.1:0-4118 GCA_964525275.1 uncultured Thermodesulfobacteriota bacterium
CCGCCACCTCCGCAGAACCCACCACGGCCGCCTCCTGCCGTCCCATCCCCTCCTCCCTCCTGCGAAACACGCTCTCCCCGATCACGATGGCATCGTCCACCACGATCCCCAGGACCATGATGAAGGCGAAGAGCGAGACCATGTTTATGGAGATGTCGAACCGTGGCAGGAGCCAAAGCCCCGTGGCGAAGGCCACGGGTATCCCCATGGTGACCCAGAAGGCGAACTGCCTCTGCAGGAACACTCCCAGGGTGATGACCACCAGGGCCATCCCCAGGGCCATGTTCCTCAGGAGGAGGTAGAGGCGGTCCTTCAGGATGCGGGACATATCCTGGAAGGCTGCTATCTCGACCCCTTCGGGGAGGGTGGGCCTGATCTCCTTGATGTACCTCTTCACCTGCTTTGCCACCTTCAGGGCGCTCTGGTCCCCCACGCGCCACACCTGGATCATGGCCGCCGGCTTCCTCATGAACCGGGTGAGGACGTCCACCTCCTCGAAACCGTCCCTCAGGGTGGCTATATCCCCGAGGGTGACCATGGAGCCGTCGGGGCGGGTGATGATGGGGATATCGCGGTACTCCTCCGCGTGGTACCGTTTGCCCTTGGCCCTGAGGAGGACCTCCTGCTCCGTCCCCTTCATCTCCCCGAGGGGCAGGTCGAACCCCGCCTTCCTTATGGCCTCTGCCACCTGGGCCAGGGTGAGGCCGTAGCGGCGCAGCGTCTCCTCCGGGACCTCCACCTGGATCTCCGCCTCCCTCACCCCCAGGAGATCCGCCTTGGTAACCCCGGGAAGCCGGGTGATCCCGTCCCGTACCTCCTCGGCCAGGGCCTTCAAGGTCCCTTCGGGCACATCCCCGTAAAGGGCCACGTTGATCACCCTCCTTATGCCCACCACCTCCTTGATAACCGGGCGCTCCGCCTCCTCGGGGAAGGTGGTGATCCCCTCCACCTTCGACTTCACGTCATCGAGCAGTTTGTCGATGTCCCATCCCTTGAGCACCTCTATGGTGACCACCCCCATCCCCTCCCGCGCCTCCGAGATCACCCGCTTGACCCCTTCGAGGCCCGCCACCTCCTCCTCTATCTCCCGGATGATGGAGGCCTCCACCTCAGAGGGGGAGGCACCGGGGTACTCCACCGTGACGGAGATGGCGTCGAGGCTCACCTCGGGGAAGACCTCCACCTTTATGGTCAGGGCGGTGAAGACCCCCGCCGCCAGGACGAAGGCCATCAGCAGATTGGCAGTAACGTGGTTTCTGACGAACCAGGCAATGGCCCCCTTCATCGGGCCTCCTTCACCCTCATCCCCTCGGTTACCGTTTTCAAAGGGGTGAGCACTATTCGATCCCCGTTCCCGAGGCCTTCCCTCACTATGGCCAGGGTACCCTCGAACCTCATCACTTCCACGGGGCGAAAGCGGAGCCTATTCCCCTCATCGAGGACCCACACCTGTTGGCCATCCCTTAGGGCCGTCCGTGGTATGACGGCTACGTCTTTCAGCTCGCGCCCGAAGATCTCCACCTGGGCGAACATCCCCGGCATCAGGGGAGGCCTCTTGCCGAAGGCCCCGTTAACCTTTACCACTACAGGGATGAGGCGGGTCTTCTCGTCCACCTTCCCTCCGGCCCGGACTACCTCCCCTGGCCAATGGAACTCCTTCCCCGCCACCCGTACCTTTACAACTGCCCGGGAACCAATCTCGTTCATAGAGTTCACCCCGGGGACCTCTATCCATTGGAGCTCCTCCAATGGAAGGAACACGGGTATTTCCACGGCCTCACGACTGTAAAGCACCGCCAGGACCTGTCCTGGAGTCACATATTGCCCCACCTCCACCGTTTCCGACTCCACCCTGCCGGAAAAGGGGGCCTTGATGACCGTGCGATCGAGGTCGAGTTCAGCCTTCTTCAAACGCGCCTGGGCGGCTTTGAGCCTCGCCCGGGCGGCTTCAAGCTGGGGGGCCTTCACCAAAAGGGGCGGTGGTTCTCCCCTTTGCCCGGAGGCAATCCATTCCTCCCGAGCGCTCCTGGCCTGTTCTTGCAGGAGTTCAAGCTGACTTTGGGCCTCTGCCACCTCTGCCCTTGCCATGACGAGGGCCAAGCGATAGTCGGTGGGGTCTATGCGGAGCAGCACCTCCCCGTTTTCAAACTCCCCCCCTTCCACCAATGCCGGCGAAACATAGATCACCTCCCCCGCTACCTGTGGGACAAGCCCTACGATCCTTTCAGCCCTTACTGTCCCTTCCCCCTTTACCACTGCCTGATGGCAAGTAAGCTTCACCCTGAAAGTTCTCACCAAAGGCAAAGCGGCAGGGGGTCTACGCCTTTCGGGATGGGGTTTGGTGGAGATGAGATAAACCATAATCAAGGCTCCCACCGCAAGGATGACCACGACTAAAAGCGTATGAAGGATAGCCCGCTTCATCTTTCGCCTGTCTCCCTCCCCAACAAGGGGTTTATCCACCCTCCTCCGAGGGCCCGGTGCAGCGATACCCTGTTGGTAAGGATGGCCAGATCCAGCAGTAGAAGGTCCTCTTCTGCTCGTAGGCGCTCTTTTTCAGCCTCGAGGAGTTGGGTGATGTCCACGAGTCCCCTACGGTAGCGCTTTCGTAAGAGGTCCTCGATCTCCTGGGCCTCCTTTATGGAGGCCATGAGTTTTCTGCGGCGCTCGAAGAGCTTCTTCCTCCTCTCAAGGACCACCTCCACCTCGTAAAAGGCCTGAAGGACTGCTTTGGCATACTCCGCCTCTGCCTGCCTGAGACGCGCCCATGCAGCCCTTTCTGCCGCCTTGAGCTTGCCGCCTTCAAAAAGGGGAGCGACGATCCCTGCGGCAACCCTGACAATTAGGCTCTCCGGCCTGAAGAGATCCTCCAGGTCCTCGCTGGAGTAGCCGTGAGACCCGGTTAGACTTATCCGGGGAAAGCTCAAGGCCCTGGCCACCCCTACCCTGGCGGTGAGGGCCTTGAGCCTGTCCTCCGCAGCCCGCAGATCAGGTCGGCGCAGCAGGAGTTCAGAGGGAAGCCCAGGGGGCACAGGCTGGAGACCTTCCACGTAATTTCTCGGCCCGCCTTCCAGAGGAAAAGGGTGAGGATAACGTCCCAAAAGTAGGGAGAGATCGCAAAGGACCTCTTCCAACTCCTGCTTAAGAGAAGACAGGGTCACCTCATCCGCCTTCACTACCCTGCTGGCCGCTTTGACCTCGGTGATGGACAGAAGCCCGCGAAGGTAACGCTTCTGCAGGATTATGAGGATATCCCGATCGATCTCTAACCTTTCGGAGGCAAGAAGAAGTCTCCGCTCCAGGGTCCGAGCACGGAAATAAAGGCTTATGGCCTCCGCCACCAGGGACTGAGCCAGCGCGCGACGGTTCTCCTCCTCGGCCAGTAGATCCCAACGGGCGGCTTCCGAGGCCTTACGGAGGCGCCCCCACAGATCGAGCTCAAAGGAGGCAGCGAAAGTCAGGTCGTAAGAGTCTGTGACGCTGGTCTTCGTCTCCGGAGAGGGGAAGAAAAGTTGAACGGTCATCCTCTGTCGCGCTGTGCTGGCCGATAGGTCGAACTTGGGAAGGCGCTCGGCCCGCGCCTCCGAAAAGACTGCCTCCAGTTCCAGTATCCTGGCAGCGACTTTCTTCAGATCCCAGTTGGACTTTATGACCTCTTCTACTAACTGATCTATTTGTGGGTCGTTAAAGACGGACCACCATCTCTCCGGCAGAGGTAAGGCCCCTTTAGGAGCAGCCCGATACTTGTCAGGGAGCTCGATGCCGATTTCAGGGGGACGATATTTGGGTCCTAAAGGGATACATCCGCAGATGCAGGCAAGCTGAAGAATAAATAAAAGGAATGCCTTTCCCCTTACGCAACTCCTAACCAAACCATTGTCTCCAAAAATAAAAGATGAGGCGAGCGACCTTAAAGCACTTTAGTCGCTTCCCTCGGCCTCGGCACCTTCATCACCAAAAACCTCAGGGTGCCGGGCCCTTCATTATACCAGCGATGGGGTATCCTTGCAGGACTCTCCACGAGGGTATCAGGTCCTACCTTTTGGCTTTCGTCGCCTATCTCCACCACCCCCTCTCCCTCGACGACGTAAAAGAGGACGTCCACAGGCGTGATGTGT
>CAZGDM010000066.1:4218-9121 GCA_964525275.1 uncultured Thermodesulfobacteriota bacterium
GTGATGTGTATCACCTGGATCTTTTCACCATCGTAAACCATTCTGGCGTCCACACCGTGAGGATTCGGCTTGACTTCGAGGTTCTCAACTCTGAAAAGTTTCATCTTACCTCCCCTCCCTGTTGTAATCTGTCTTTGAACGATTCACAGAACTTCTGCCATCCCACCCGTTGGATAACGGTCCCCAGTCGTTCCCCCTTCTCGTTCAGCTCCTTGTAGAGGTTCACCAAGGCCTCCACCACCCTGAGGACCTCCTCCTTCGGGACCAGGGGCAGGAGCTCTGTGGCCAAACGGGGATGACGGCCGAGTTTACCACCCACGAGGAGGCGGTAGCCCTTTTGGCCCTCCCTGATGGTCCCCTCCGGGCAGACCTTTATGCACGCACCACATCCCAGACACTTCGTGGGGTCGATTTGAGGACCTGAGTCCGTCAGCCTGATGGCCCCCTCCTCACAGGCCTCTTCACAAGCCCCGCAACGCGAACAAGGACCCTGCACCACGGGTTCCACCCTCCCGATGAAGGCCACATCCCGTATCTGCCCTTGAGAGCAGGCGTTGGGACAGCAGGAGAAGACCACCCTGAACTGGTGGTGATGTTTGAGTTCTTCCCCCGCTTTTTTCTGCAAAAACTCGGTCAGTCCGGCTCTCCCCAACACCTCCTCCACCTGCGAAGGAAGGGCATCCGAGGAGATCACAGCGTTGTCGCATCCGAAGCAATCCTCTACCGCAAAGCCCTCTTCAACCTTCGATGCCCGATCCCTCAGGGCTTCCTTTGCCTCCAATAGATCCCGGGCGGTGACGCGCCCCCTACCCTTCCGGGAGACGTATTCCTCCACCGCCCTCTTGACCCGTTTTCTCACAAAGAAGGGCACCCGTCGCAAAAGCTCCTCAGCCTCTTTCTCCCACTTCATGCCCAAGTTTTTGCCCTTGTGAAAGGCGAAGATCCTTGACCTAAGTCAAAATGTCTTTAAGAAATTGCTCGAGGTATGGCTCATAACCACCTAAACTATTTCAACAATCCGGGAAGCCACAAGGCAAGCTGAGGGAAAAGGGCCACGGCGGCTATCCCCAGGACCTGGAGGCCGATGAAGGGCAAGGTCCCCAGGACGATGTGTCTGCCGAACTCCACTTCCTTGGGGGCCACCCCTTTGATGTAAAAAAGGGCCGGGGCCATGGGCGGTGTGAGGAAGGAGGTTTGCATGGTCACGCAGAAGAGGATGGCCGCCCAGAGGGGGTCGAACCCCAGCTCCGCGAGGATGGGGGTGAAGATGGGAACCAGTATGGGCACAATCCCCACCCATTCCATGAAGATGCCGAAGAAGAAAAAGGCGGCCATCATGATCACGAGTACCCCCCATCTCCCTACGGGCAACCCCAGAAGGGCCTCTTTGACCAAGTCGCCGCCTCCTATGAGCATAAAGGTGCCCGTAAAGACGAAGGCCGCAGCCACTATCAGCAGGATCATGCTCGAGATCTTCAAGGTCCCGTAAACGGATTCCTTGAAGGTCTTCCAGTCGAGCCTTCTGTAGGCCAGGGCCAATGCCACGGAGGCCGCCGCCCCTATGGCCGCAGCCTCTGTGGGGGCTGCCACCCCGAAGAAGATCGTCCCAAGGACCGAGAGGATGAGGAAGAAGGTGGGCAATATCGATGTCACAACCATCCAGAGCTTCTTCGCCCAGGGGATGGCCCGCTGCTCAGGGGGCAGGGGCGGCCCCAGTTCTGGGTTCAAGGTGCAGCGGATGATGATGTAGGCTGCATAAAGCCCAGAGAGGACAAGGCCGGGGAGGACCGCCCCGAGGAAGAGCTTCCCCACCGAGAGCCCTGCCATAGGTCCGTAGACGACCAACATGATACTCGGAGGGATGAGGATGCCGAGGGTACCCCCTGCACAGATGGTCCCTACGCTCAGGGCCTTGTCGTAGCCCCTTTTGAGCATCTCCGGCAGGGCGAAAAGCCCCATCACTATAACCGGTGCCCCCATGATCCCGGTGGCAGCAGCCATGATGGTACAGACGGCAACAACCGCAAGGGCTAACCCCCCTCGCAGCCCTCCAAGCACTACATGGGCAGCGGAGAAGAGCCGCTCCGCCGCACCCGATCGCTCCAGCATGATGCCCATGTAGACGAAGAGCACGATGGCCACCAGGATGTAGTTCTGCATGGTCTCGAAGACCCTGAGCACCATCATCTGGAAAAACCCCGGCCCTACTCCCAGGAGGCCCACGATCATGGATATCCCGAGCATGACGAAGGGCACGGGGAACCCCACCGCCATTCCGAGGATGAGACCTCCGAACAGGATCAAAAGGAGCACTTCGGGGCTGGTGATCATCGCCCTCCCCTTCCAAAGATCACGGAAAGACAGCGGATGAACTGGGCCACTCCCTGGAGGAACAGCAGCGCCATGGCCACAGGGATCAGCGTCTTGAAGGGGTAGATGGGAGGAGACCACATGCTGATGCCCGCCCTCTCGAAGATCAACCAGGACTGAAGGGCGAACTTCCCTCCGAAGTAAGTGAGGGCCCCAACCGCGGGGAAGAAGAAGATCAGATACCCCAAGGCATCGACCACGGCCCTGCCCCTTCGGGAGAATTTCTCGTAAAGGACCTCAATCCTGACGTGCTCGTCTTCCAGCAGCGTCCATCCCGCCCCCAGCATGAAGATCGCCCCGTAGAGCATATAGGAGATGTCGTAGGACCACTCCGTGGGGGCGTTGAAGATGTACCGCGCCCCCGTGTCGTAGACCAATTCAAGGATCAAGAGAGGGATGAGCCAGGCCGTCGCCCGGCCCACCCCTTCGCTAACCCTATCGATGAATCTCAAGAAGCGAGAGGACACCTGTTGACGCTACTTGACCAATTTCTTGGCGTAGGGATAGGGAAGCCTTATGAGATCAGCATAGGGCTCCACCTTCTTTCTGAAGGCCCGCTGCGACTCCAGGACCTTGGCGAAGAAGGGGTCCTTGGCCGCGTATTCGTCGAGCACCTGGTCCCCTATCCTTACGATCTCCCTGATCATCTCCGGGGAGAGCTTGGAGACGTGAAGATCTTTCCTCGACAGGAAGTACTCCATCGCCTCGGCATCCTCCTTCAGGGCCTTGTTCATAGCCCAGAAGCAGGAATACTGAAGGGCCACCTCCACCTTGACCTTCAGGTTTTCGGGTAGCTTCTGCCAGGACTTCTCGTTCACGAGGGTCTCCAGAGGAGCACAGGGCTCGTGGATCCCCGGTACCAGGAGGTACTTACAGATCTCGTAAAAGCCGAGTTTTTTGTCGATGGCCGGGGTGGCGAACTCGGCCGCATCGATCACTCCCCTCTCCAGGGCGGGGTAGACCTCAGCCCCGGGGAGGCTGACCACCCGTGCCCCCAGTCTCTCGAGGCATTTGCCCCAGATCCCCACCGTGCGAAACTTCAGTCCCTTGAAGTCGGCCAGCGACTTGATGGGCTTCCTCGACCAACAGAAATTCTCAGAGCCGAGGATCCCATAAGGGGGCAGGACCTTGATGCCATGGCCCTTGTACATCTCGTTCCAGAGCTCAAGCCCTCCCCCCGTGTAGATCCACCCGAGCATCTCCCGCATCTGGAGACCATTGGGGAAGGAGTTTCCAAAGAGGACCGAGGCGGGGAACTTCCCCATCCACCAGCCCGCCCAGGTGCATCCCAGGTCGAGGGTGCCGGCGCTTACAGCGTCGAAGATCTTGGTCGATGGTACGATGGATCCCCCGGGATGCATCTTTATGATGAGGCGGCCATCGGTCAACTTCTCCACTGTCTTGGCGAAATGCTCGGCCGGGGCGTAAAGCTGCGGGAGCCCCGCTGCATAGCTCGACTGGGCCCTCCAGATGATGGGCCCAGCGTAAAGGGCGGAGGCCCCAAAAAGGACCCCTAAGACGAAGACCATAAGGACAAGCACTCCCCTTACCCTCATCCTGCACCTCCCTCTATGGATTTGAGACTGCAAAGACACAGCCCTTCTTCAGCTTCCCTCGCTGATCACCTCAGCCAGAAATTCTTTCATTTGCTGAGCTTTCCTCTCTGACAGCGTCCCCTTGGCCACCGCTATAGGGACGGCCTTCAGGGCCAGCTCTACATATACTCTTAGGAACTCCGGGGCTCTTTTCCTCAAGGCCTCGACGTGTCGCTTCACGGTCCCCAGGTCCCCTCGTGCAACGGGACCTGTAAGACAGCGCGGAAGCCCCATGTCTTTGATGTTCTTCAAGGTGCCCTCGAGGAGGGGCATGATCACGTCGATGGCCTTGGAGGGCTCAATGCCGAAGCGACCGAAGAGATCTGCAGCTATCCCCACCACCGTGACGAAGTAATTGCTGGCGAAGACGGCTGCTGCATGGTAAAGGGCCTTATCTCCAGGACCCAGGGATATCCAGGAGCAACCCATGTCCTCAGCCATACGGGCGAGGGTCTCCTTCAGCGGCGATGATGCCTCTATGGCAAAGGTGGAACCGGGCAAATTGCGGATCGCCTGCTCTACACCGGCAAAGGACTGACAGGGATGAAAGGAACCCACCTCGGCTCCCGCCCTCCGCGCTGGTTCCAGCACATCCAGCGAGGCGGCACCGCTGCAATGGACCACCTCGTGGTGGTCCCCCCAGCGTATCTCGGCAACCACCCGACCGATGAAGTCATCGGGGGTCGTGACGAAGACGAAGGGGGTTGCGTCCACGAGGTCTTGAGGAGAGGGGAAGATCCGTGCCGCAGGGATGAAGGTGGCGAATCTCTCCGCTGCTTCACGGGAGACATCCGCCACTGCCGCTACAGGATACCCGGCCTCTGAGAGCTTCGCCCCCAGGGCTGTCCCTACAGTGCCGGCTCCGATGAAACCTATGGGCTTTTTCATGGGCGTGGAGGGGTCTTCATAACAGAGCCCCTCCACGGCTGTCAAGGATA
>CAZGDM010000067.1:0-9029 GCA_964525275.1 uncultured Thermodesulfobacteriota bacterium
CCAGAGATGGCGTCCACGGGGCACCTACGACGGCACGTCCCGCAGGCCTGGCACTTTTCCGGATCGATCCAGTAAGAGGGGACCTCTTTCAGAAGCTGGTCGATTTCCTCCAGGGTGTAGAGCTCCTCGTATTTTTGCAAGTCATCGAACCTGAGGGAGAGCTTGTCCCTTTTGGCCAGCTTGATGTAGGGGATGAGCTTCGCTACCGCTTCGAGCCTGGATTTCAACTCCTCCGGATCCACCCCCTCAGCCTTCCCCAACGGGCCAAGCTCCCTTATCCTCTTGCTGAAGTCATCGATCAGATTGGCGAAGCGGATGCCTTCACTGGAGCTGCACCAGTTGATCATAAGCCTTTCGGGGTTCACCCCTTCGTGTTCCAGCAGCCTCTTGGAAAGCTGCACCATGTTGAAGGCGTAGTAGTTCCCCCCGGTGGCGTAGTTACACTCTCCGGGCCAGCATCCGATGACACAGACTCCGTCCATCCCCTTGGAGAAGGCCTGAAAGATAAAGGCCATGTCCACCCTGCCCGTGCAGGTGACGCGGATAAGCCTTACTGCGGTGGAGTACTGTAGTCTGGAAACTCCAGACACGTCAGCCGCGCCGTACCCTCACCACCAGCAGACAAAACCCAGGATCTTCGGCTTGAACTTGAACGATGCCTCCATCTTTCAGCTCTCCCTACATGGCCGCGAAGGCCACCTCTATTTGCCTGCCGATTTCCTCGTCCGTGAAGTGCTTGAGCGTTATGGCCCCTGCGGGACACACAGCGTTACAGAGGCCGTCCCCTTTGCAGATGATGGGGTTGACCGTGGCCTTCTTGCCCTGTTTGGTCTCGCGTAGCTCCACAGCCCCATAGGCACATACTTGAACACAGGCCCCACATCCGATGCACCTCTTCTCCTCCACTTGGGCCACCACCCCCGAGGCGATGACTATGTCGTGGGACAGCAGCGCCAAGGCCCGCCCCGCCGCGCCATAGGCCTGGTTGATCACCTCCTGGATGTGCTTGGGATAGTGAGCTGTACCGCACAGATACACGCCCTCTGTGTCGAATTCGACTGGCCTTAGCTTTACATGGGCCTCCTTGAAGAAACCGTCCTGGTTCAGGGGCACCTTGAAGAGCTGGGCGATCCTCTCGGCCCCCGCCGAGGGGACCACTGCAGCGGCTAAAGCGAGAATGTCGGCGTCGATGGCCAATGGCATCCCCAGGGTAGGCTCGGTCACGGTGACCCGCAGGACTGCCTTCCCCCCTTCTTCAACTCTCTCCACTTGGGGTTTTTCATCCGGCTCATAGCGGATGAAGATTACGCCCCTGTCCGCTGCCTCCCTGTAGTAATCCTCCCTGAAGCCATAAGTCCTCATGTCGCGGTATAGCACATAGACATCGATATCTGGCTTGATCTCCTTCAACTTCAAGGCGTTCTTCACCGCTTGGCTGCAGCAAACGCGGCTACAGTAGTTCCGTTCCTCGTTTCTGCAGCCGACACACTGGATCATAACGACGGTCTGGGCCTGGGCCACGCTCTCATCGCCCTTGGCTATCTTCTCCTCGAGCTCAAGCAGTGTCAGGACCCTTTCGTCCTTTCCGTAAAGGTATTCGGTGGGTTTGTACTCTTCGGCCCCTATGGCGATGATGACTGCTCCGTGCTTGATCTCAGAAAGGCCCCTTTCCGACTCGATCTTGGTGACGAAGTTTCCCACATAGCCTGTGGCCTCGAGGATCTGTGCCCCGGTGTATACGTGAATCAAGGGATGCTCATGGACCTTCTTTACCAGGTCACGGAGGTATGCCTGCACATCCAGGCCCTCTATGGTGTAGTGGAGCCTTCGAGCCATACCCCCCAATTCTTTCTCCTTCTCCACCAGGTAGACCTCGTGGCCCTGTTCGGCGATGGACAGGGCGCAGGTCATCCCCGCTACCCCCCCACCGACCACCAGAGCCGCCTTGTTCACCGGCAGCTCGAACTGCCTCAGGGGTTCAAGGGCGATGGCCCGGGCCACGGCCATCCTCACGATGTCCTTGGCCTTCTGGGTGGCCTCTTCCTTTTCCTTGGAGTGGACCCAGGAGCAGTGCTCGCGGATGTTACACATCTCCAAGAGGTACTGGTTGAGCCCTGCCTCCCTGACGGTGTCCTGAAATAGTACCTCGAGGTTTCTGGGTGAACAGGCAGCGATGACCACCCGATTGAGCCCCTTTTCCTTCACCCTCTCCACTATCTTCTGACATGCCCCCGTGGTGCACCAGAAGAGCTCCATCTCGGCGTGAACCACATGGGGCAGGGTCTTTGCGTACTCGACCACCTGGGGGACGTCCACCACACTGGCGATGTTGGCCCCGCAATAACAGATGAAGACGCCCACCCGGGGTTCCTCCCCTGAGACGTCTCGCTCCGGCGGATACTCCTTTTCCACGGTGAGCTTTCCGCGTCTCCTCGACAGGAGCTCTCCGCAGAGGGAGCTCGCTCCGCTGGCGCTGTAAACCGATTCGGGAATGTCCGTAGGCCCCTGAAAGGCCCCGGTTACGAAGATACCCGGACGGGTGGTCTCAATGGGGTTAAAGGGGTTGGTCTTGCAGAAGCCGTGATCGTTGAGCTCTATGCCGAATTTTTCGGCCAGCTCCTCTGCGTCAGCCGGGGGGACGAGCCCTACGGACAGCACCACCAGCTCGAACTCCTCCTCTTTCACCCCCTCCGGAGTCGCGTAGCGGATGGTGACGTTCTTGGTCTCAGGGTCCTCTCGTCCCACCGATACATAGCTCCTGATGAATCTCACCCCTTCAAGGGCAGAGGCCCTCTCGAAGAAGCGCTCGAAGTCCTTGCCATAGGAGCGGATGTCGTTGTGAAAGACCGTGGCTTCGATCTCCTCGTCGTGTTCCTTGGCGACGATGACCTGCTTCTGGGTGTAAGTGCAGCAGACGGCTGAGCAGTAACTGTGTCCGCCCGGGGTGACCTGCCTCGATCCCACGCACTGGATCCAGGCGATCTTCTTGGGGTGCCTGCCGTCCGAGGGCCTCCTTATCTCCCCCCCATAGGGGCCGGTGGCACAGAGGATTCGCTCGAAATCGAGGCTGGTCACGACGTTCTTGAACCGCCCGTATCCGTAATCGTTTCTCAATTTCGGATCGAACACCTCGATCCCAGGGGAGAGGACGATGGCCCCTACCTCCACCTCCACCCTCTCGGGCTTCTGGGTGAAGTCTATGGCCTTCTGCTCACACACTGCCTCGCAGATCCGGCATTTCTTTTCCTTCAGATAGAGGCACTCCTCGTCGATATAGGAGATCAGCGGTACGGCCATGGTGAAGTAGATGTGGATGGCCTTGCTCGGGGAAAGCTCCTGGTTGAAGGGGTCCGGGACCAGCACAGGGCAGTACTCCGTGCAGGTGGTGCAGCCCGTGCATTTTTCCTCGATGATGTAGCGGGGCTTCTTCCTGAGGGTTACCCTGAAGGCCCCGACTTCCCCCTCCACGCTTTCGACTTCCGTGTAGGTCAGGATCTCTACATTGGGGTGACGGTCGACCTCGACCATCTTGGGTGCGAGGATTCAGACGGAGCAATCATTGGTGGGGAAGGTCTTGTCCAGTTGTGCCATCTTTCCCCCGATGGAGGGGAGTTTCTCCACCAGATACACCTTGAATCCCGCACCGGCGAGGTCAAGGGCGGCCTGAATGCCGCTGACTCCGCCCCCAACGACCATGACGTCGGCGAAGTTGACCTCCTCCCGTACCTTAAGGATTTCTTTCACCAGGTCCCTCTCCATTGCCTTTACCTCTGAGCTTTTAAAGCGCCTCTTGGACGACTTCGGTTAAGTCCTTGACCTCTATCTTCTCCTCTGCCTCCAGCGTCAACCTACTGTCCTCCAGCATACTGATGCAGTACGGACAACAGGTGATTATGACTTCTGCTCCCACATCCAGGGCCTGTTGGATCCTCAAGTCTGAGAACCTCTCGCCCTTGGGAGTCTCCATCCAGATCCTTCCTCCTCCTGCACCACAGCAGAGGCTCCTCTCCCGCGAGTCAGGCATTTCCACAAGCTCCAGGCCGGGTATACTCCTCAATACCTCCCTGGGTTCGTCGTAGACACCGTTGTGACGACCCAGATAACAAGGGTCATGGTAGGTGACCCTTTTGTTGTAGCCCTTGGTAAACTGGAGCCTTCCCTCCTTTACGAGCTCCAACAGCAATTGGCTTGTGTGGATAACCTCAAAGTTGACCATGAAATCGGGGTATTCGTTTTTGAAGGTGTGATAACAGTGGGGGGAGTTGACGATGATCTTTCTCACCCCGTTGTCTATGAAGGTCTTGATGTTCTCCTTGGCCAGCTGCCTGAAGACCTCCTCGTCCCCTGTCTTGCGAATGCTCTCCCCACAGCAGTTCTCCTTGGAGCCCAGGATACCGAACTCCACTCCAGCTTCCTGCAGAACCGTGGCCGTAGCTACGGCCACCTTCTTCATCCTGGGGTCGTAACAGAGGTAGCAGCCCGGAAAGTAGAGGAACTCCTTTTCCTCGCTGAAGGCCTCCACCCCGAGGCCCTCGGCCCACTGGGCCCTCTCCTCCCTTTTCTCTTTCAGGGGGTTGCCCTCCCCGACGAGGCTTCCCCTCACGGTGCGGACCCCCTGGACCGGGGTGGGGAAGACGCCGTACTCCGTGGCGATCCTCCGGATGGCCACCCCTATCTCTATCTGCTTCACGCCGCGAGGGCACTCTGCCGTGCAGAGCCCGCAGGTGGTGCAGCGCCAGATGTCCTCGCTCTCTATCTCTGTGAGGCCAAAGGTCGCCTGTCTGATGATCCCGCGGATGCTGAAGGTGCTCACCCTGTTCCAGGGACACAGGGTGTCACATTTTCCGCATTGGAAACAGAGCTTGAAGGGATCTCCGCCCTTTTCCCTTATGAGATCGGTTATCTCCTTGAAATCGGAAAGAACGATAGCTTCCACGGCTCCTGCCTCGCCTTTTTCAGCTTTCGCCTTGCTTGGATATGGAGATACGCGCCAGGGTCTCGGCTACCTTGTCGAAGCCATGCTTGGCTATGAGCGCCTCCAGGCCCATCTCCAGATCGTCAAGCTTCTCCTTTTCCTCTTCTTCCTCCACTTCCTCTTCTCTCTCCTCATAGGTCAGGGCATCGACCAGGCAGACCTGCACACACATCGGTTCTTCCAAGGTGGGGTCGTCTTCGCACATGTCACACTTCACCGGGAGGCCGGTGTCCGGTTCCCTGAAG
The DNA here is from genome assembly GCA_964525275.1 of uncultured Thermodesulfobacteriota bacterium. Lineage (GTDB taxonomy): Bacteria > Desulfobacterota > B13-G15 > B13-G15 > B13-G15 > CAZGDM01. The sequence goes on from CAZGDM010000067.1 coordinate 5,221, forward strand.
ATGTCCCTCGACGGACATGCCGTGGCCCGGCAGAAGAGGCATTCGTCATATTCCTTCCCGTTGATGATGTATTTGTCCCTGCCCAGGCATTCGGCCTCCACGTACGGCCCGGCATAAACCGGCATGAAAAGGTTTCTCAACGGGTCCCAGTACACGTGAATCCTCGATTTGGCGGGGTTTACGGTGCTGTACTTGGGGTTTGCGTGGAAGGCAGAGCAAATCGCCTCGCACGCGCGGCAACCGTTGCATTCATCGGCGTTGATCTTTATCACCTTCACCTTCTTCTTCGCCATCGTGCTTACCCCTCACATTATTTTCCCCCTGAGGCCACCGTCCCCTGAGAGGACGAATCCTCTTCGTCCTTCAGGATGCCACGCTTTATAAACTCCTCGGCCACGTAATCCAGCCCCAACCTCTGGAGGAGTTCCTTGGTGGGGATCCCCTCTTTGTTCCATCCCCGGTATTTGTAGTATTCGTCGAGGAGCTCTTCTTCGTACTCGGGGAAGCGCTTCTTCCAGTGGTCCTCGGGCGGCTTTTCGTCCTTGCGCCTCATCCCCCTGAGGATGTTTATGGCCCGCACCAGGTTCCGGTTCCTCCAGGCGAGGGTCCAGAGGCTCTCCTGATCCAGATCCATGCCCGTCGCCGCCGAGATCAGGGCCGGCAGGTTGTTGATGTGATACGGGGGTTTAATGGGGAAGGAGGAAAGCCCGGCGCAGATCCCCGTGGCGTCGTCGATATAGTGCATGGTCTCCTGCCAGTCCACCAGCTCGCAGACCAGATCCGGAGGGGGATAATAGGGAAAGACCTTTCCCTCGTCGCCCCACTCCAAGATGAACTGTTTGAACCGCTCCTCCTTACCAGGGGGTAACTGGGGCCAGTCCCTGACGAACTCCTCTCTGTAGTCCTTGGGCAACGGCGCCTGGGGGATCTGGCCCTCGATCTGGGTGATGTTGCCCTTTTCCCCCGTGGCGTACATGATGAAGTAGATGGGGTTCAGCATCCCCAGCTTGATGGTCATCTGCTCGTGTTTCTTGGTGGTATTGTGGTCGAACTTTTCCGCACCTTTGCCTATCTGGCGGGCCGCCCAGTAGACGCCGTTGGCCAGGATGTCCCCGATTCCCTCCCGCCTGACGATCTTCTCCAGCAGGTAGTAGAAGCGCTCGGCGTTGTCCTTGGGGAAGTTCGGCAGATCCTCATCGGTGAGGATCCCGTTTTCATAGAGCTCTATGGCGAAGGCCATGACCTGAGGCGCCGTGAAGCCGTCCACGCCGTAGTTGTGGGCTAAGCCCGCGATCTTGAACCCGAAGTCCAGGTCGTCCACCATGGCGGCCATGAGGTAGGTGAGCTTGGTGTAACACTTCATCAGATAGCGGTGGGTCGGAAGCCAGGGATGACGAATTATCGCCCCGCAGCGTACAGGGCAGTTGTAGCAGCTCACGAGGCGTTCGATGGCGTTTCGCTGGACCTCATGCCAGCGCCTCTCTATCTCCTCGTTCCAGAAGTCCTTTCTCCTGTATCGGGCATGCCCCCAGGCGAAGCTCGTGGTGTGCCACTTCTCGTCGTAAAGGACCATCTCCTGGGGGGAGCCGATCATGGACAGGATGGCCGGCACCCCCTTGATGGGGTTTTCGAGCCGGTACTGGATGTAGTCGAGCACCTGCTGACAGAGCGGCCAGAGTTTCTCGGGCTTGGCGACGTTGATCTCCTTGGTGCCGCGGACCGCGATGGCTTTCAGGTTCTTGGAGCCCATCACCGCCCCGAGTCCCAAACGGCTGGCGCTCGAACGGCCGTGCTCCACGGAGGCGAAGTACACGCGGTTCTCCCCCGCGAGGCCTATGGCCAGGACCTGGAGATTGGTGTCGCCTATCTCCGCCCTTATGGCATCGGCGGTCTCCAGGGCACCCTTGCCACGGAGGTGGCGCGCATCCCGGATCTCCACCTTGTCATCCCTGATGAGCAGGTAGACCAGGTCATCCGCCTTGCCACGGACGATGATCTTGTCATAACCGGCGTACTTAAGCTCCGGGCCGAAGAACCCTCCCATCATGGAGAAGCCGAGGAGCCTGGTCTGGGGCGATATGCTGGTCAGGATGGTGCGGTTGGCCCCCGTGGCAATGGTGCCATCCAGAATCCCCGGACCCACGATGAAGAGGTTGTCGGGGTCGAAGGGGTCCATCTCAGGGGGGACCCTGTCCCAAATGATCTTGGCGTTGGTCCCCAACCCCCCGAGATACATCTCCGTGTCCCGGGGATCGGTCTCCACCCGCTCGATGCTGCCCGCGGACAGATCGACCTCCAAGTTATATCCGGTTTCTGCGTACCTCATCTCTCCCCCTTAAGATGCATGTTTTAAATAGGAGTTTCCCTCCTCCAAGTTTGTGCTTGTTGGTACAAAGTATCAAGGTCATCCCTTCTTTGTCAAGAGCTGATTGCTCCATAACTAGTTGGCCTCAAAAATGAAATTTTTCACAATCCCTTCAAAAAAGGAAGGAGGAAACAGGGTCCTCCCTCTCTGTTTAGCCTACATACTTGCTGACCAGCTCTGCGAGGTTCTCCACGGCTTCTCGCTTTTTACGAAGATTGACCTTGGAGGGGTCGACATAGTCCACGGCCTTCATATCGCAGAACCTGACGCATTGAGGGTCTCCGTCGCAGAGGTCGCACTTGATGACGGTCCCGTCCTTGTTCACCCCCATGCCTCCGAAGGGACAGGCCGCCACGCAGAGCTTGCAGCCGATGCAGAGGTCGTAGTTGATCATCACGCGGTCGAGCTCCGAGTCCCTGTAGATGGCGTCCTTGGGACAAACGGCCATACAGGCGGCGTCCCTACACTGTTGACAGACCATTGGTATGTAGACGCCCTGGTTGTAGAACTTGACTATATGGATGCGGCTGCGGGCAGGGTTGCTCACCCCATCATGGTAGACCGAGCAGACCAGCTCGCAGAGCCTGCAGCCGGTGCACTTCTCGTGGTCTACGATCAGCATCTTCGCCATCTTCTTCCCTCCTCACAAGATGTGAGACGGCTCTTTGTCCAGGCCGAGCTTCTTCAGGAGCTCGGGCGTCGGGACCCCGTTTTCGTCCCACTCGTGCAGTTGGTAGTACTCGTCGAGCATCTCCTTGAACTTCTCCCGGTCGATGGCCCTTCCCCTGGCCACCGGCAGCCCCAAGGGGGTAGGTTCGTCGAAGTAGCGGTCCACCAGCCAGTCGTCCTTGCGGGTGAATCCCTCCCTGACGTTGAACATGCGCTCGAGGGTATAGGCCCTGTTGGCCACCTCCCAGATCTCCTGAGGGGTGAACTCGAGGCCGGTGTTGAGGTGGATGAACTTGGCGAATTCCTCAAAGCCCGGGTGGTTCACCCCGAGGAAGATGGTGTGGTACTTGCACATCCCCGTGCAGTCCACCGCCATGTAGAGCATCTCCTGCCACAACACCATCCAGGCCTTCCCTACATAGGAACTGTAACTGTTTACCAGCGGCCCCTCGTAAGGGACGGGGTTGCGGTACACCTTGTCCAGGACCTGGATGGGGAGGTTGTAAAGGTCTATGGCGGGTCTCGACCTTAGGTGATCGGAACCCCTGGTGGCAGTGGCTATGTTTAAGGCCAGGGAAGGGGTGGGACGCTCGTCGGAGTGCAGGTTGCTCATCCCCTTCACGTGCACCAGGTACTTCTCGGAGCCCCGGCCGATCTTCTTGGCGGCCCGCAGGGGCCCCTCTGCCAGGATGTCGCCCAGGCCCTCGCGGTTGGCGATCTTGTGGATCATCTCCCAGAGGGCCTCCTTGTTGCCGAACTCGAGCTTTATGCCGCC
>CAZGDM010000068.1:0-1247 GCA_964525275.1 uncultured Thermodesulfobacteriota bacterium
CGTAAGGCCCACGGAGAACCCAAGTATGTGATCTGTAACGCCGACGAGGGCGACCCCGGTGCCTATATGGATAGGAGTCTCCTCGAGGGGAACCCCCACAGTGTCATCGAGGGGATGATTATAGGGGCCTACGCCATTGGGGCCCACGAGGGTTATGTCTACGTGCGCAACGAATACCCCCTGGCGGTGAAAAACGTCTCGATAGCCATCGAGCAGGCCGAGCGCTATGGCCTCCTCGGAGATGACATCCTCGGCTCTGGATTCTCCTTTCACATCAGGGTGGTCCGAGGGGGAGGGGCCTTCGTGTGTGGGGAGTCCACGGCCCTTATGGCCTCCCTTGAGGGAAAGATCGGTGAGCCCCGCGCCAAGTACATCCACACGGTGGAAAGCGGCCTATGGGGCAAGCCCTCGAACCTCAACAACGTCGAGACTTGGGCCAACGTGCCCCTGATCATCAATCGGGGTGCGGACTGGTACAGGGAGATCGGGACCGAGGGGAGCAAGGGCACGAAGATCTTCTCCTTAGTGGGGAAGATCAATAACACCGGGTTGATCGAGGTCCCCATGGGGATCACCCTGAGGGAGATCATCTACGACATCGGCGGGGGGATAAGGAAGGGAAAGAAGTTTAAGGCCGTTCAGACCGGGGGACCATCAGGGGGGTGCATCCCGGAGGAGCACCTCGATCTGCCCGTGGATTTCGACGCCCTGACGGCCGTGGGCTCCATGATGGGCTCCGGGGGCATGATCGTCATGGACGAGGACACCTGCATGGTCGATGTGGCCAAGTACTTTTTGGGCTTCCTCAAGGAGGAGTCCTGCGGCAAATGCGTCCCCTGTCGTGAGGGGATAAAGAGAATGCACCATATCCTCACCGAGATCACCGAGGGACGGGGGAAGCCGGAACACCTGGAGATCCTGGAGGACCTGGGGAACCTCCTCAAGGAGACGGCCCTTTGCGGCCTCGGCACCACGGCCCCCAACCCGGTGCTCTCCACCCTCAAGTACTTCAGGGACGAATACGAGGCCCACATCTACGAGAAGCGGTGTCCTGCCGGGGTCTGCAGGGCCCTCGTTCAGTACTCCATCGACGAGGAAAAGTGTATAGGCTGTGGACGCTGCAAGAGGGAGTGCCCCGCTGAGGCGATCACCGGTGAGAAGAAGCAGCCCCACAGGATCGATCCGGAGAAATGTGTGAGGTGTGGGGCGTGCTATGAGGTCTGCCCCGAAGGGGCGGTGGTGAGGAG
>CAZGDM010000068.1:1347-8499 GCA_964525275.1 uncultured Thermodesulfobacteriota bacterium
GAGGAGATGATCACCCTGACCATAGACGGAAGGCGCGTAGGGGCCTTTGAAGGGGAGACGGTCCTCGAAGCCGCAAGGCGCGTGGGTATAGAGATCCCCACCCTCTGCTACCACCCTGCCCTCAGCCCCTACGGGGCCTGTCGTCTGTGCGTGGTGGAGGTAGAGCAGCGGGGCAGACGCCGCCTGGTGGTCTCCTGCCTCTTTCCGGTGGAAGAGGGCCTTACAGTGTGGACTGATAACGAGCGGGTCCGTAAGGCGCGGCGTGGGGTAATGGAGCTACTGCTTGCCCGCTGCCCCAACGTGCCAGCCATCAGGGAGCTGGCAGCGAAGATGGGGGTCAAGGAGCCGCGCTTCCCCCTTGAGGACGAGGGCTGTATCTTATGCGGGCTATGCGTAAGGTGCTGCGAGGAGATCTCTGGAGCCCATGCCATAAGCTTTGTAAGCCGGGGGCCGAAGAGGATGGTGGCAACCCCCTTCGAGGAGCCCTCTGAGGTCTGCATAGGATGCGGAGGGTGCGCCTACCTCTGCCCCACGGGATTCATCCGCATAGAGAACGGTTTCATCAAGATAGGGGATCGGGTCATAAGGGAGCTTTCGCCCGAGGACAGCCGCAGGGTCAAGGATGCGTTGGGAGCCGCAGAGAAGTGAGGAGTTGAGAAAGGCCGTAAGGGAGCTGGTCAATGAGGATCCCTTCCGGTGCTATCAATGTGGCAAGTGCACTGCAGGGTGCCCCATGGCCTCCGAGATGGAGCAGCCACCCCATAAGATCATGCGTCTCTTACAGTTGGGAGATCTGTCGGGGGCTGTGGAGTCGGCCTGGGTATGTGTGTCGTGTGAGACGTGCACGGCCCGCTGTCCCCAGGGGATAGATGTGGCCCGGGTCATGGACGGGGTGAGGCAACTGGGGTTGAGCAAGGGGGTCTTTCCCAGGGAGGGAGCAGCGGTCTTCGCCCAGGTCTTTCTCGAGCAGGTGAAGAACTACGGCAGGCTCTGGGAGCCGTTGCTCGGGGCCAAATACAACCTGCGCACCCTGAACCCCTTTAAAGACGCAGGGCTGGCTTTGAAGCTGCTGCAGAAGGGAAGGATCTCTTTCTCCCCCGATCGCATCGAGGGGAAGGGGGAACTTGAGAAGATCTTCGCCGTCCTCGGCCAAAAGCGAGGGGAGGGCTGATGGTCTACGGATACTACCCGGGGTGTGCCCTTCACGGCTCCTCCAAGGAATACGACCTCTCGGTGAGGGAGGTCTGCTGGAGCCTCGGGCTCGAACTCAGGGAGCTTGATGACTGGAACTGCTGCGGGGCATCTCCGGCCCACTGGATGGGGGAGGAACTGTCCTTGGCCCTCTGTCAGAGGAACATCAACCGGGCCGCCGCCGCGGGGCTCAGCGTCATCATGGCCCCCTGTGCCGCCTGCTACAACCGCTTCAGGATCGCCCTCTGGACCCTGAGGGAGGACCCCCAGAAGCGGCAGCGGATAAAGGAAGCGCTGGGGGAGGAACCGAAGCTCGAGGTCCAGGTGGTGCATCTGGTGGATATGCTTCACAAGGAGATCTCCGAGGACTTCAAGCCGGTGAAGCTCCTCAACGGCCTCAAGGTGGCCTGTTATTACGGATGTCTGCTATTGCGGCCGCCCAAGGTGGTGACCGACGAACCGGACCCCGAAAACCCGACGAAGATGGAGGAAGTCTCGAGGAGGATCGGGGCGGAGCCGATCGAGTGGCCGCAGAAGACCTGCTGTTGTGGGGCCTCGGCCGGGGTGACGGACACCTCAAAGACCAAGGAACTGGTCTCCAGGATCGTCCTCGGGGCAAAAAAACGAGGGGCGGACCTGATCGTTGCGGCCTGTCCCCTCTGTCAGGTAAACCTGGACACCAGACAGGGCGATCTCGGGGTCCCTGTAATCTACATCAGTCAACTGGTGGGCCTGGCCATGGGAAAGGGACCCAAGGAACTGGGGCTTGATCGCCACATGGTGGACCCGCGGCCGGTGCTCGAGGCCAAGGGGGTGATAGAGGGATGGCGCATATAGGAGTCTTCGTCTGCCACTGTGGGGTTAACATCGCCTCCGTAATAGACGTTGAGCGGGTGGCCGAGGAGGTTCGGAAGGAACCTGGGGTGGTCTTCTCCACCACTTACCAATACATGTGCTCTGAACCTGGCCAGGGGCTGATAAAGGAGAGCATCCAGAAGCACGGCCTTGACCGGGTGGTGGTCGCTGCATGCTCACCGAGGATGCACGAACCCACCTTCCGGCGGGCGTTGAAGGAGGGAGGGCTCAACCCCTATCTCCTCGCCATGGTAAACATCCGGGAGCACGCCTCCTGGGTCCATCAGTCGGAGCCTGAGCTTGCGACCCAGAAGGCCATCGACCTGGTCAGGATGGCCATCTCCAAGGCCCGGGAGCTTCAACCCTTAGAACCCATCCTGGTGCCTGTGGAGAAGCGGGCCCTGGTGATCGGGGGAGGGATCGCCGGGATCCAGGCGGCACTCGACGTGGCCCAAGCGGGCTACGAGGTGACGCTCCTTGAGCGAGAGCCGTCCATCGGCGGCAAGATGGCGCAACTTGACAAGACCTTCCCGACCCTCGACTGCTCGGCCTGAATACTGACGCCGAGGATGCTGGAGGCATCCCAGAACCCCAACATCAGGCTCCTCACCTATGCAGAGCTGGAGGAGGTCAAGGGCTATGTCGGCAACTTCGAGGTCCGGATCAGAAAGCGGGCCCGTTTCATCGATGAGTCGAAGTGCACCGGCTGTGGCCTCTGCATTGAGCGCTGCCCCACTTACGCCCCGAGCGAATGGGATCTGGGCCTCGGAGAGCGGAAGGCCGTCTACAAGCCCTTCCCTCAGGCGATCCCCAACGTGCCGGTAATAGACCCAGAGGTCTGCGGTCACTTCACCACGGGGCTCTGCTCGGTATGCGAGAAGGTCTGCCCGGTTCAGGCGGTAGATTACACCCAGAAGGACGAGGTGATCGAGGAGCGGTTCGGGGCCATCGTGGTGGCCACGGGCTTCGACCTTTTCGATCCATCCCTTTACGGGGAGTACGGCGCAGGGCGCCTGAAAGACGTGATCACGGGGCTTCACTTCGAGCGGATGGTCAACCCCTCGGGTCCTACCAGGGGGCACATCGTAAGGCCCTCGGATTTCACGGAACCCAAGCGGGTGGTCTTCATCCAGTGCGTGGGATCGAGGGACGCGGAGCGAGGGGTCCCCTACTGCTCGGGGATCTGTTGCATGTACACGGCGAAGCAGGCCATCCTGCTCAAGGAGCACATCCCGGATGCCCAGGCGGTGATCTTCTACATGGACATCAGGGCTCCGGCCAAGGGCTATGAGGAGTTCGTCAGAAGGGCCCAGGAGGAGTACGGGGCCATCTACATCCGGGGCCGTGTGGCCAGGATCTATGAGGAGGATGGCCGACTAATGGTCTTCGGCACCGACACCCTGAGCGGGGAACCCATAGAGATGGAGGCCGATCTGGTGGTCCTTGCCACGGGTGTCGTGGCCCCGAAGGAGGGCGACAGGATCGCTCAGCTCTTGGGGCTATCTCGGGACCAATACGGATTTTTTACGGAGCTTCACCCGAAGCTTGCCCCTGTGGAGACCATGAGCGGGGGGATATACCTTGCGGGATGCTGCCAGGGCCCCAAAGACATCCCCGCCTCGGTGGCCCAGGGAAGCGCCGCCGCGGGAAAGGCGATGGCGCTGCTTTCCAAGGACCAGCTCGAGTCCGATCCCCAGGTGGCCCGGGTGAAGGAGCTGAGATGCATAGGATGTTTCAAATGCAGGGATGTGTGCCCTTACGGGGCCATCGAAGAGAAGGAGACCCCCTGGAAGAAGGTGGTGGCCCATGTGGTGGAGACGGTCTGCGGGGGCTGTGGCCTATGCACCGCCACCTGTCCCACAGGGGCGATACAGCTTCAGAACTTCACGGATCAGCAGATCCTCCGAGAGGTTGAGGGACTGAGTCTGGGATGGCAAAGAGAGAGCGCCGCATAGTAGGTTTCCTTTGCAACTGGTGCTCCTACGGCGGGGCGGACACCGCCGGGGTGTCGCGGCTTCAGTACCCCACTGACCTCAGGGTCTTGAGGGTCCCCTGTTCGGGCCGGGTGAACCCGCTTCTGGTGGTGAAGGCCTTCGCCGAGGGGGCTGACGGGGTGCTGGTTTCGGGCTGTCATCCCGGGGATTGCCACTATGTAGAGGGGAACTACTACGCCAGAAGGAGGCTCGAGCTGTTGAAGAGGCTCCTTCCCTTCATGGGGATCGAGCCCGGGCGGTTCGAGTACACCTGGGTCTCCTCCTCAGAGGGGCAGCGGTGGCAGAAGGTGGCCACTGAGTTCACGGAGGAGATCCACCGTCTCGGGCCCTTCGAGGGATGGGAGGAAGAGGGTGATCGATAGGTTCAGGGATGCGGTAAGGGAGAAGCTCGAAGAGCTCGACCTGGTCATAGGGTACGGGGAGGGTTACGATCCCCTTCACGCCACCCCGGTCTTCATCCAGAAGCCCGAAGAAGTAGACCGCCTCATCTGGAACCCCCTCTGTGTCCACAACCTGGCGACCTACCTCTACGAGCTGAGGGGGAAACGGGTGGGGGTGGTGGTCAAGGGGTGTGATTCGAGGAGTGTGCTTCAGCTGCTCAACGAGGGACTCATCAAGAGGGAGGAGGTCTATATCTTCGGAATTCCCTGTGACGGCGTGATCGATCTGAGAAAGGTCGCCCAAAAGGTGGACATCTACCGGGTGAAAGAGGTGACTTGGCAGGGAGACGGGTTCACGGTAAAGACGGACCGAGGGGAGGTGTCCCTCGGGCTCGAAGAGGTACTTCAGGACAAGTGCCGGGGCTGTCCCTATCCCACCCCTGTGATCTATGACTTTCTGGCTAAAGATCCCGTGGAACCCAAAGGACAGGGAGAAGGGCTCCTGGAGCAGGTCTCAGAGCTCGAGGAGCTCCCCCCTCGCGAGAGGCTCGCGTACTGGAGGAAGGAGCTTGAGCGCTGCATCCGCTGTTATGCCTGCAGAAACGCATGCCCCCTCTGTGTCTGTCAGGACTTCTGTGCCGCTGAGGCCCGCGATCCCCACTGGATCCCCCTGAGGGACGGGGTGAAGGAAAAGTGGATGTGGCAGATGCTTCATGTCTTGCACCTGGCGGGCCGCTGTACGGGCTGCGGTGAATGCGAGCGGGCCTGCCCCATGGGAATACCGCTTCTCAGGATCAGGGCCAAGGTGAACAAGGAATTGAAGGAACTTTTCGACTATGAGGCAGGGGTGAAGGAGGGCGTGAGGCCGCCGCTTCTGACCTACCAGGTCTCCGAGCCCAAGATCGAGGAGCGGCAGTGGTGAAGGACGGAGTGAAGTTTCTCGAGGAAGGGGCACTGGAGGGATTGCTCAAGAGGCTTTCGGAGGGGGCCCGGGTCTGGGTGCCCGTGGAGGCTGCTCCAGGGGTTGTCTTGTGGCGTCCGTGGAGGGAGGGAGAGAAGGTGAGGCTTGATCGCCAGGGGACAGAGCCACCAAAACACGTGCTCTTTCCGCGCTCAGAGACCCTTTTGCGGATTTACGAAAAGGAGGAACTCAAGATAGAGGAGGTGATGCCTCAGGGACCCTCGGTCATCTTCGGGGCAAGGCCCTGCGATGTGAGGGGCTTTGAGGTCTTCGACCAAGTCTTCGGGGAGGAGGACCCCTATTACAGCGTCAGGCGTCGTGAAACGACCATCCTCACCGTGCTCTGCACGGAACCAGAGGGGACCTGCTTCTGCACCACTGTGGGAGGGGGCCCCTTGGAGGAGAAGGGGTCCGATGTGACCCTTCTTCCGATAGAAGGCGGATGGCTCGCCCAAGCGGTGACCGAAAGGGGTGCCGAGGTCCTCCGGGACGAGGCCTTCGTCGAGGCCTCAGGGGAACAGATCGAAAAAGGGGAGGAACGGAAGAAGGCGGTAAAGCTCGACCCCGTAGTTGACCTTTCAGGGATCCCCGAAAAGTTCCTCGAGAGTTTCACCTCGGACTTCTGGCGCAAGGTCACGGCCAAGTGCATAAGCTGCGGGGCCTGTACCTTCCTCTGCCCCACCTGCTACTGTTTCAACATCACCGATGAGAGGACCCCTGAGGGTGCCGAAAGGCTCCGGAGCTGGGATGCCTGTATGTTCTACCACTACACACTCGAGGCCTCGGGGCACAACCCCCGGCCCACCAAAGCCGAGCGCTACCGCAACCGGATCGGCCACAAGTTCAGCTATCATCCGTCAAACTACGGCACTTACGGCTGCACGGGATGCGGCCGCTGTATCAAGTACTGCCCTGTGGGCATGGATGTAAGGGAGATACTGAGGGAACTCAAGGAGTACGCAGAGGGATGAGCCGAAACCCCTTTCTGCCCTATATAGCCACTGTGAAGGAAGTCATAGAGGAGACCCCCAACATCAAGACCTTGCGGGTGGTCATCGACGACCCCTCGGAGAGGGAGGCCTTCCGTTTCGAGCCTGGACAGGTGGCGCAGCTTTCGGTCTTCGGCGTCGGAGAGGCCACTTTCGTCATCAACTCCCCCCCTACCCGCACCGAATACCTCCAGTTCAGCGTGATGAAGGTCGGGGAGGTGACCACCAAGATCCACGAGCTCCGCCCAGGGGACAAGGTCGGGGTCAGGGGACCTCTGGGGAATTGGTTCCCCTACGAGGGGATGAAGGGGAAGGACATCCTCTTCATCGGGGGGGGTATCGGTATGGCGCCCCTGAGAACGCTCCTTCTCTTCATGCTCGATAATCGCTCCGATTACGGCCACATCACCCTGCTCTACGGGGCCAGAAGCCCCCGGGATCTCTGTTACAAGGAAGAGCTGAAAGAATGGGAAAAGAGGGAGGATCTTGAGCTTGTGCTCACTGTGGACAGGGAGTTCCCCGAATGGGAGGGCAGAGTGGGCCTTGTGCCGAACGTGCTCAAGGAGCTCGCCCCTTCGCCTGAGGGAAAGGTCGCCATCACCTGCGGCCCTCCCATCATGATCAGGTTTACGCTTCAGGCCCTCACGGAGCTCGGGTTCGCCGATGATCAGATAGTCACAACCCTTGAGCGCCGCATGAAGTGCGGCATCGGCCTCTGCGGGCGCTGCAATATCGGGGGACGCTACGTCTGCAAGGACGGCCCCGTCTTCACCCTGGCCCAA
>CAZGDM010000069.1:0-8182 GCA_964525275.1 uncultured Thermodesulfobacteriota bacterium
GATGAGGGAGGAGGTCCCGGTGATGAGTGCATGTTGACATAGACGGTTGGTCCACAGGTGCATAGGTATATACATCGGTACCCCGCTGAGGAAGGAGGGACGGGCACGGTAGAGGTTGCCCACCTTATCCTTGAGATCTACGGCGGGGGAATAGGGTTCAGGGTGACAGGACACCTTTATAAGTCCTCAGGGAAAGATCAGGGGGACTTCTGAGCAGCCACATCCTCCAGTTCCCGGTGGTGCTTCTGGAAGCCCTGCTGAGAAAGGTCAACCCAAAACTGCTCACCTTCCCCCCTTTCGCCTAAAACCCGGTACCTATCCCTCCTGGGCTTGAGGTCAAAGGACCTCCGTGGTATCTTCTCTGCACCAAAGAGAGGAGGGTAGTTATGCTCTTGGAGATCGCCCATGCCATGGCCCCCCAGGGACAAGGAGGTGGAGGGGGCGGAGGATTTGCCGCCCTTCTGCCCTTGATATTGCTTTTCGCCATCTTTTACTTTATACTGATCCGGCCTCAGCAGAAACGGGCGAAGGAACACCGTAAGCTCCTCGAAAACCTCAAGAGGGGGGACAAGGTCCTCACAGCTGGGGGGCTTTACGGGACTATTGTGAATATTGACGGTAACGTCATAACCCTCGAGCTGGCCGATAAGGTCAGGGTCAGGGTGAATCGGAATTATATAGCCGGGTTGGCGAGGGAATAATAGCCTCCTTGCCCTGATGGATCAGGGCTGAATTAAGGCCGAGAGGAGGTAAAAGGATGAGAGATTACGAGTCGATGGTTCTCATCTCCCCCGACCTCAACCCTGAAGAGGCGAAGGGGGTCATCGAAGATTTGAAGAAGATGATCACCTCTGCCGGAGGCGAAGTGGTGAGGGTTGAGGAATGGGGGCTGAGGGATCTCGCTTACCCCATCAAGAAAAAGACCAAGGCGTACTACTTCCTCCTCTATTTCCGCGCCAAGGCGGGCTTTACAGCGGAGTACGAAAGGAACCTCGAGTTGAGGGAAGACGTCCTGAGGTACCTCACCCTGAGGCTCGAGGACGGCATCCCACCGGCAAAAGGGGAGGAAAAGGCTTGTTCTACCTCAACAGGGTGATCCTCGCCGGCAAGATCGCCTCCGGCCCAGAGGTGCGCTACACCCAAAGAGGTAGGACAGTGGTTTTCTTCACCTTGAAGATGCCGTCGCCCCCTGGATTAAGGGAGATCGGAGGAAGGGAATTGGAGGTGGAAGTGATGGCCCTGGGAGAGGCGGGAGAGAGATGGGCCAAAGGGGTGAAGGAGGGGAGCAACGTCTTCGTGGAAGGGGGACTCTTCGAGCGGAAATGGGAAGACGAGGTCGGGAGACATAAGGAAATAGGCGTGATAGCTCAGCGGATATCGCTGATTACAGGATAGGAGGTAAACATGGCCAGGCCCAAACCGAGATATTACCCGAGGAAGAAGTTCTGCCGTTTCTGTGCCGATCCCTCTCTGGTGATCGACTACAAAAACTACGAGCTGCTCAAGGGCTTCTTGAGCGAGCGGGCCAAAATCATCCCCAGGAGGATCTCCGGCAACTGTGCCAAGCACCAGCGCCAGCTCACCAGGGCGATAAAGAGGGCACGACATGTGGCCCTCCTGCCCTTCACTGTGATCCCCGAGTAGGAGGTCCGCCATGGAAGTCATCCTCGTGGAGGACGTACCCCACCTCGGGAGGGCTGGGGAGGTAGTGAAGGTAAAGGACGGTTATGCCCGCAACTACCTCATTCCGAAGGGTCTGGCCCAAGCCGCCACGAAGGAAAACCTCAAGGCCCTCGAGGAACGGAGGAGGCAGCTTGAACGGCGATCCGCCAGGGAGTTGGAGCGCGCCCGGGAGCTGGCGGCACGGATAGGCGAGATCACCTGCACCATCCGTAGACCAGCAGGGGCAGAGGGAAAGCTCTTCGGCGCGGTCACCTCAGCGGACATCGAGGAGGCCCTTAAGGAGATGGGGATAGAGGTGGATCGCAAGAGGATCGAACTGCCCGAGCCCATCAAGGTCACAGGGGCCTACACCGTGCCCATAAAACTCCATCCGGAGGTTACCGCGACCCTCAAACTCTGGGTGGAGAAAGAGGAATGAGGGCATGGCCGGGGAGGCCCCTTCCCCCAAGGTACCCCCCCACAGTTTAGAGGCTGAACAGTCGGTCTTAGGCGGGATCATCATCGATAACGACGCCCTTCACCGGGTCTTAGAGCTGTTGAGGCCCGAGGACTTTTACCGGGAGGCCCATCAGAAGATCTACGAAGCGATGATCTCGCTTTTCGAGCGAGGGGAGCCCCTCGACCTCATCACCCTCACCAACGAGCTCAAACGCTCCAAGACCCTGGAGAAGGCCGGAGGGGCGTCCTATTTGGCGCAGCTCGCCGACGCGGTACCCACCGCGGCCAACGTCGCCCACTACGCCAAGATCGTCAAGGAAAAGGCGTTGCTGCGGAGGTTGATCGGGGCGGCAACTGAGATCGCCGCCGAATGCTACCGCGAAGGACAGGACATAGAGGAGCTGCTGGATCGGGCCGAGCAGGTGATCTTCGGGATCTCCCAGTTCAGGATCAGGCCTTCCTTTTACCCCATGAAGGAAGTTCTAAAGGAGGCCTTTCGGACCATTGAACGCCTCTACGAAAAGAAGGAGCTCATTACAGGGGTGCCCTCCGGCTTCAAGGACCTGGACCGAAAGACAGCGGGCTTTCAGCCTTCGGACCTCATCATCGTGGCCGGGCGTCCCTCCATGGGGAAGACCGCCTTTTGCCTGAACATCGCCCAGTACGCCGCGGTAGAGGCCAAGGTCCCCACGGCCATCTTCTCCATGGAGATGTCCAAGGAACAGCTTGCCCTGCGGATGCTCTGCGCGGAGGCCAAGGTGAGCGCCTCCAAGGTCCGAAGCGGCTTCCTCTCCGAGGGGGATCTTCAAAGGCTGACCATGGCCGCCGGCACCCTCGCCGACGCCCCCATCGTGATCGACGATACCCCGGCATTGTCCGTCCTGGAGCTCCGGGCCAAGGCCCGGAGGCTCAAGGGGGAAATGGACCTCGGCCTCATAATCATCGACTATCTCCAGTTGATGAGAGGCCGAAGCAGCGCCGAGCGCAGGGAGCAGGAGATCTCGGAGATATCCCGGTCGCTGAAGGCCCTGGCCAAGGAACTGCAAATACCCATCATCGCCATAAGCCAGCTCTCCCGTCGGGCGGAGGACCGCCCAGGCAGGAGGCCTCAACTCGCGGATCTCCGGGAGTCAGGCGCCATAGAGCAGGACGCGGACCTCATCCTGTTCCTCTACCGCGATGAGGTCTACAACCCCAACTCCGACAAAAAAGGGATCGCCGAGGTGATCATCGGAAAGCAGCGCAATGGCCCCACCGGTGTGGTGGAGCTCTCCTTCGTACCCGAACTGACCACTTTCAAAGACCTCTGGAAGGGGGACCTTGAGGGATGAACCTCCCCAACGCCCTTACCATCTTCCGCATCCTGTTGATCCCAGTCTTCCTCATCCTGCTGCTCTACAACCAGCGCAACGGGGCCTTCGGTGCCTTTTTGGCTGCAGGGATCACCGACGCCCTGGACGGCCTCGCAGCACGCCTCCTCGGGCAACAGACGAAACTCGGGGCCTACCTCGATCCGGTGGCGGACAAACTGCTGCTCTCCTCGGCCTTCGTAGTCCTCGGAGCAAAGGGGGAGCTTCCGCTGTGGTTGGCGGTGACGGTTATCGCCAGGGATCTCCTGATCCTCCTGGGATTCGCCATCCTGGTGATGGCGTCCTTTAACCCCGTGGCGAAGCCGACCCCCTTGAGCAAGGCCACCACGGTCAGCCAAGTGGTGTTGGTGGCCCTGGTGCTCTCCAGGGGGATCTTCCCATCCTTGGAGCCCTTGAAACCCCTTTTTATCGGCATTGTGGCCGTCCTGACCTGCGTGTCAGGGCTTCACTACATCTACTTGGGGACGAAGGTCCTCGAGGAAGGAGGGTGAGAGATGTCGACTATCGTCGAAGTCCTAGCCCGGGAGATCCTTGATTCCCGGGGAAATCCGACGGTCGAGGTTGATGTCCTCTTGGAGGGGGGTGCCATGGGGAGGGCAGCCGTCCCCTCCGGGGCCTCTACAGGGGGACATGAGGCCCTCGAGCTGCGGGACGGCGATCCCAAGCGCTACCTCGGTAAAGGGGTACGGCGTGCCGTAGCCAACGTCAATGATAAGATCGCTCCTGAGATCGTCGGCATGGACGCCCTCGACCAGATGATCGTGGACCGCACCCTCATAGAGCTGGACGGCACCCCGGACAAATCCAACCTCGGAGCCAACGCCATTCTGGGGGTTTCGCTCGCCTGTGCCAAGGCAGCAGCTGACTTCCTGGGACTGCCCCTGTGGCGCTACATAGGTGGTCCCTTCGCCCATCAGCTACCCGTACCCCTGATGAACATCCTGAACGGTGGAAAGCATGCGGACAACAACGTGGACATCCAGGAGTTCATGGTGGTGCCCTGGGGAGGGAAGAGCTTCAGCGAGGCCCTGCGGATGGGTGTGGAGGTGTTCCACCATCTGAAGGCCGTGCTCAAAGAAAGGGGGCTCAACACCGCGGTGGGCGATGAAGGGGGCTTCGCCCCGGATCTCGAGTCCAACGAGGAGGCCCTGAAGGTGATAGTGGAGGCTATAAAGAGGGCCGGCTACAGGCCGGGGGAGGATGTGGCCATAGCCCTGGACGTGGCCGCCAGCGAGCTCTACAAAGACGGCAAGTACCACCTGCAGGCCGAGGGACGCTCGATGAAGGCTCCTGAACTCGTTTCCTTCTACGAGGAGCTGATCGAGCGCTATCCCATATGTTCCATCGAGGACGGCCTGGCCGAGGATGACTGGGATGGCTGGCAGCAGCTCACCGAGCGCCTGGGCAACAGGATACAGCTCGTAGGGGACGACCTCTTCGTGACCAACGTGGCCCGGCTGCGGCAGGGGATAGACCGCGGGGTGGCCAACTCAATCCTCATCAAGCTCAACCAGATCGGCACCCTTACCGAGACCCTGGCCACGGTTGAGGTGGCAAAACGCGCGGGGTATACCGCCATCGTCTCCCACCGCTCGGGGGAGACGGAAGACACCACCATCGCCGATTTCTCCGTGGCGGTCAACGCCGGACAGATCAAGACCGGCTCCGCCTCCCGGACCGACAGGATCGCCAAGTACAACCAGCTCCTGAGGATTGAGGAGGAGCTCGGGGAGGCCGCGGTCTTCCCCGGCAAGGCCGCCCTCTGGAGCGTGAAGAGGAGGAGTTGAAGGTCGCCCTCGCGGACATAGCCTCAAGGGAACGCTATAGCCCCACCTTCCACCCCGACCTCTCCCCCCTCGAGGCCTCCTTGAGGGAGGTGGGGCAACTTGAACCCCTGTTGCTGAGGGAGGGGAAAGAAGGGTGGGAACTGGTCTGCGGCCTGAAGAGGATCATGGCCCTTGAGGCCCTGGGGGAGGAAGAAGCAGAGGCCAGGGTCCTCCCGAGGGAATTCACCCCTGACCGTGCAGCTCGCTTGGCCATCGCCCACAACCTACCCCAGGGGTTGAACCTCGTTGAGAAGGCCAGGGCCGTCGAACGCCTTGAGAATGCGCGGGTTCCGCGGGAGGAGGTGATCCCCAAGTGGCTTCCCCTACTGGGCCTTGGACCGAGGATGGCCCTATATCTGAACCTAAAGGCCATCCTCCAGCTCCCCCCCGACCTCCAGATCTTCCTGGTGGAGGCAGGCATCTCCTTCCCTTTAGCCTCTGAGCTCAGCCACTTCAACCGTCAGGAGTTCGAAACTCTCGCTCCCATGATCTTGTCGCTGCGCCCCGGGGAGAACAAACTCAGGGAGATCCTCAGGGCCCTTAGGGATCTGGCCTCGAGGGAGGGACGGAGCATCGGCGAAATCCTCAAGGAGGGGAAGGATATCTGGGATAACCCTGAACGGCCACGCCCTGAACGGCTTGAAGCCTTTAGGCGCTGGCTCCGCAAGAGGCGCTACCCCAGGTTTACAGCGTTGGAGACGTCCTTCGAGGACTTCTGTTCCTCGTTAGACCTCCCGCACGGGGTCTTACGCCCCCCTCCGTCCTTCGAGGGAGAGGAATTCACCGTCCACTTCCGCTTCCGATCGCGAGAGGAATTCCTCAGGATGGCCGAACGCCTCCGGGAGGCCGCCCACCGGATGGCCGCCTCTCCTGAGGACCCCCTACGCCCCTTCAGGGGACTTCCCTAAGGGAGTTGCTCTCTACGAAGGCGTAGGCGTTGTGGTTATGGATGGACTCGAAGTTCTCTGCCTCCACCGAGAACCAGGTGATGTTGGGATCTGAGGTCAGCTTGGTGGCCACCTCCCGGACCACGTCCTCCACGAACATCGGGTTCTCGTAGGCCCTCTCGGTGACGTGTTTCTCGTCGGGTCGCTTGAGGATGGAGTAGAGGTCACAGCTCGCCGACTTCTCCACGATCTCGATCAAGTCTTCGATCCACACGAGCTTTTTAAAACGGACCTTGACCCTCACCACCCCTCGCTGGTTATGGGCCCCGTGGTCGCTGATCTCCTTGGAACAGGGACATACGGTGCTTATGGGTACGTTGACCTCGAGGCAGAGATCGATGTCCGAGTGGTCGCTGGAGCCATAGAAGCGACACACATACTCCATCAAGCCCTTTGCCCCTGTAACCGGTGCCTGCTTCTCGACGAAATAGGGGAATTCGATCTCCACGTGGGCGCTTTCAGCCCTCAACCTCTTCTTCATCTCCTCAAGGATGAGCCTCAACTCTTTGAGACCTATCTTGCCCCGGTACTTATTGAGGATCTCCACGAAACGGCTCATATGGGTCCCCTTGAACTGGCGGGGGAGGTTGACGTACATGTCCACAGTGGCCACGGTGTGCTGATAACCTTGGGTCTTGTCGAGGACCGTTATGGGGTAGCGGACCCCCTTGACCCCCACCTTTTGGATCTCGATGTTGCGGTGGTCCCTCTGGTTCTGGACGTCCTTCATGCCGCTTTCAGATAGCTCGCCCCAGCTTCCTCGGACTCCCAGACGGTGACCTTGTAAAGCTCTACACCGGAGGGTAGGCGGCCTTCGAGCTCTTCGAAGATGAACCTGGCGATGTTCTCCGAGGAAGGCTCCTGCTCCTTGAAGGGGGGCAGTTCATTGAGGTAACGGTGGTCGAGGGTGGCGAGGACCTCCCCCAGCAGGGCCTTCAGTTCCCCGAAATCCAACACCATCCCCCCCTCCCCCAATTCCTCAGCCCGGACGTAGACCTCCACCCGGTAGTTATGGCCGTGAAGGGCCTCACACCTGCCGCGATAGTGCCTCAGGTTGTGGGCGGCTGCAAACCCCCCCTTGACCACGAGTTCATACACCCACCGCCTCCCGGAGCAGCTCCGCCAGATCCCGGGCTTCGTAGGACTCCTCGAGGCCCTTCTCCTTGATGGCGTCGCTCATCATGGTGAGGCAGAAGGGACAGGAGGTGACCACCAAACGGGCACCGGCCTTCTGCACGTCTTCAAACCGGGCATGGTTGATCCGCGAACCGAGGTGCTCCTCCATCCAGAAACGACCGCCGCCTCCACCACAGCAGAAGCTCCGAGCCCTGGAGCGCTCCATCTCTTTGAGGTCCCCAGTGGACAGGGCCCTCAGGATCTGCCGCGGCTCTTCATAGAGGCCGTTATACCGCCCCAAGTAACAGCTGTCGTGGTAAGTGGCATCGAGCTCCAGCTTCTTCTTCAACTGGAGTTTACCCTCTGCGATCAAGCGACTGAAAAGCTCCGTATAGTGGTAGACCTCGAAATCACCGCCGAACTGAGGGTATTCGTTCTTAAGGGTGTTATAGCAGTGGGGGCACATGGTGACGATCTTCCGCACCCCGTAGTTCTTCATGGTCTCTATGTTCTGCTGGGCGATGATCTGGAAGAGGTATTCGTTGCCAAGCCTGCGGGCCGAATCGCCGCAGCAGCCCTCCTCCACCCCGAGGATCCCGAAAGAAAGACCCGCTGCCTCCATCAGTTTGGCCACCGCTGCAGCCACCTTCTTGTTCAAGTCGTCGAAGGATCCGGCACAGCCTACGTAGAAGAGGTATTCGACCTCTTTGTCTTCGGCAAGGGTCTTTATCCCCAGCTCCTTGGCCCAGTCGGCCCGGGTGTGCATCCCGATGCCCCAGGGGTTGGAGTTGTTCTCCATGTT
>CAZGDM010000070.1:0-8028 GCA_964525275.1 uncultured Thermodesulfobacteriota bacterium
CAAAATCTCCTTGTCACTTGACACAAAGGGGCGAGTACGTTAAAAAAATCACAAGGAGGGTGGGTCATGAAGAAGCTGACGAAGGGAACGGGAGGGCTTTGCGTGGCCCTCCTCTTTTTGTCTTTGGGCTTAGTGGCCTCTTACGCCATCGAGAGGGATGAGTGCCTGGAGTGTCATGGTAGCCGCGATATCTTGGAGATGAGCGAGGAGGAGCGATTGGAGCTGGTGATTCCGACCCCGGGCAAGAAGGAGGTTAGGAAGGGGAAGATAAGCCTCTTTGTGGATGCCGATCGCTTTGAAGCGTCCGTTCATGGGGAGTTGGAGTGCGTCGACTGCCACACCGAGATCGAGGAATTGCCCCATCCCCAGTACATGGGGGCGGTAGATTGTGGGGCCTGCCATGAAGAGGTGGTGGAGCAATACCAGAAGAGCAAGCACGCGCAGGTGAGCGAGAGGCTGTGTTATGAATGCCATAATCCCCATTACACCCGCACCTTCAGGCAGCTCTCCGTTAAAGAACGCATCTCCATATGTCTACAATGCCATAAGGGGGTGAAGCACGAGTGGCTCCCCCAGCAAGCCCACCATCTCGAGTACCTCGAGTGCACCGTCTGTCACTCCCCCAAAGCGGTTAAGGCCATCGCCTTCTTCATCACCGCCGAAGGACCTAAGGGTGACAGGCGGCCCTTGACCTTCAAGGAACTGAAGTCCTTCCTCGGGGGGCGGGATTTGGAAGCCGTCCTCGACTCCGATGGGGATGGGGTGGTGGAAGTCGACGAGGTGAACAGTTTCCTCGATCTCCTTAAGGACAAGGGGGTAAAGAGACCCCGCCTGAGGGAGGAGGTCCTCGTTTTAGAGCCCTATCACAACTACACGGATGAGGTGGAGCACATCAAGGACTGCACCATGTGTCACACATCAGAGGCGCCGTTTTACGCCCATGTGTTGCTTCGTGTGCCAAAGGATGGGCAATGGGTCTCCCTGAAGATGGATAGGGCCATCTTGGCGAAGATCCCATCTATACCGGCCAAGGACTACTATTATCGCACCGTGCACGGGCAAAACGGGGTGGAGTGCATCGACTGTCACGCCGATTTGAGGGTCCTGCGCGTGGGCGAGGGCTTTCAAGTCAAGCCCCTCGGTGAGCCCGTGTGTGAAAAATGCCATGAGGACATAATGGAGGAGTACCAAAAGAGCCTCCATTACAAGGTGAGCAAGAAGATCTGCTATGGCTGTCACGATCCCCATTCCGCTGTGCCCTTTTCCCAATTGACGGCTGCCGAACGGAGGGCCATCTGTGAGAAATGCCATCTCGATGTCGAAAAGGCCCACGACTGGTTGCCCCAAAAGGAGGTGCACTTCCGTTACCTGGAGTGCACCATGTGCCACTCCCCGCAGGCGGAAAAGGGCATCGTGTTTTACATCCGCGGTCTGGAAAAAAAGGGAGAGCAACGCCTTTCCTATGAAGACCTAGCCGAGCTGATGGATGTGGACAGCCCGGATCTGCTTGCCACCATAGATCGCAACGGCGACGGTCTGCTCGAGGTCCGGGAGGTTTTGGAATTCTTGAAACTGCTAAACTTCCTCAACGAGAAGAAGGGCAAGAGATGGCAGAGGATAGATTTCGGCGTCAACGTACTGGTCCTCAGGCCATCTCACAATTACACGGATAAGGGAACCGGTGCCAAGGAGTGCGCCGTATGCCACTCGTCGCGGGCGGCCTTCTACTCGAAAGTGGTTCTCGAACTGCCCGAGAAGCTGGGGGTGAGGACGGTGGAGGTGGACAAGGAGATCCTGGTGGGTATTCATCCCATCCCAGTCACCAGCGACTTTTACCTCCTCGGCGAAAGCCGCATCTCGAAAAAGGACATCGCCGAACTGTTTTATCTCGTCCGCAAGATCGGCTACAAATGGCTTGATATCATCGGCGTCGTCTTCATCTTCGGCTCGGTGGCCTTCGTGGCGTTGCACAGCTTTCTCCGGATCCTCACCATAAGGGCTAGGAAGCGCCGCAATGGCGGGCACTGAAGGAGGTAATCATGACCAAGGGACATGAGATACTTCAACCCCTCTGGGTGCGGATCTGCCACTGGATCCACGGCATCTCCATTGTGATGCTGGTGGTGACCGGTTTGCAAATCCGCTTTCCGGATGTATTCGTCCTCTTTCCCTCCTTGAAGAGCGCTGTACGCCTACACAACTTCTTCGGTTTCTTGGTGTTGTTCGATTTTTTGATCTGGTATTTTCTCTACATCCTGAAGGGGGAGCTGGTGAGGCAGTACATCCCCTCCAAAAAAGACCTGGTCGACATCCCCGAATACGCGAACTATTACTTCGTGCGTTACTTTTTCGGTGACCCCCATCCCTTTCACCCCACTCCTCAGGCCAAGTTCAATCCGCTTCAGAAGACGGCCTACTTTGGAATCATGTTCTTCATGTTGCCCCTGCAGATCATCACAGGGCTGCTATTGTGGGATATGCAGACCTTTAGGCCCATAATCGAGGCCGTGGGGGGTGTGAGGGTGGTTGATGCAGTCCATATCATCGTGGCCTACATCTTCGGGGCCTTCTTGATCGTCCACCTCTATCTCTCCACCCTGGGGCATACCTTTTTCGCCCATTTCAAGGCCATGATCCTCGGTTATGAGGACTGAGCGAGAAAAGGGCCCCAAAAGGGGCCCTTTTCTACAGGGAGCCTTTTCCTTACTCGAAAAAGGCCCAGATTATCAGGATCACCGTGAGGAGCCCTATGAGCAGGGCGCTGAGGCCGACCGCCCCAGAGAAGAAGTTGGCGAGGATGTTGGGGAAGGGGGCCTTCAAGCGCTCCAATTTGCCTTCCTTGGCGAGGCGCTCATACTCCAAGGGCCTCTCTTCGATGAACTCCCACTTGTAGATGCGGCCCGTGAAGATCGAGTAATTCATGGGCCACTTCGTGGGGATGAAGTGGGTATTGAAGAAGTGCACGGTGAAGATGAAGCCTATGGCCAGCAGGGCCTCTTCCGAATGTACCACACGAGCCACGTTTATCACCCAGCCGGGCAGGAATTTGGTCGTTACGTGGGGCCACCACATGATGATTCCAGATATGCCGATGGCGGCCATTCCCCAGAAGACGGCAAGGAAGTCGAACTTCTCCCAATAGGTCCAGTGATCGAACTTCGGCGGTGGGCCCTGGTCGACAAACCACTTAACCATGTTGACGAAGTCGTCCCAGTCCTTCTTCCTCGGCAGAAGCGAATAAGGACCGAAGAGCCGCTCCTTCCAGCTACTGCCAGCGTTCCTGTTGAGGAAGATGAAATGGAAGCAGTAAGCGAGGATGACGAGGAAGATCACGATGAGCACGAAGGCGCAAATCCTGTGGATGAGCACTGCGGAGGGGACGCCGCCTATATAGCTCAGGAGGAAGCGAGACCAGGGGGCGTCGGGGAACTTCAGTGGCAGTCCCGTGGAGGCCAAGCCGAAGAAGGAGAAGATCCCGATGAGGTGAAGGACCCTATCCCTGACTTTGAATCTGACGTAGGTCTCACCGGGGTTCTCTATGTGGGCGAGCTTGTCGGAGATCAGGTGTCCTTCGGCCAGGAGCCTTTGCTTTTCCCAGTAGGCCTTCCTCCACCAGAGGAAGGTGTGGCCCCAGAAGAAGAGCAACACCACTATCAGCAACGTCGTCATGAGCACCGTCGCCCAGAAGAGCTGTGGGTACTTCTTCCAATTGCGCAGGTCGGGATGGGCGATGAACTTAATGAAGTTGGCGTTGACCCCTTCGTGACAACGGGAGCAGACCTTCACGAGGTTTTTGGGATGAATGGTGGACCTGGGGTCGTCCTTGGGGAGGATGTTGTGGGAGGTATGGCAGTCCGCGCAACCGGCAGCCGGATATCCCAGCTTCTGGATTTTACCGTGGACGCTGTGTTCGTATGTCTCCACGGCGATGGTGGTGAGGTTGTTCCTCTTCATCAACTCCTTGTCCGCGTGGCACTTGTAACAGGCCCGGGTGTAAAACTGACGCGCCTCTACAGGGTACTTCCTGCCAGCGGTGTGCAGCACCCTCGTGTCGTGCAGACCATGGCAGTCCGAGCAGACCGCGGAGTCGTTGTTTCCCTTCAGCACCGCTTGGGCGTGACCGCTTATGACGTAGTTCTCCTCTTCATGGCAGGAGGTGCATTTTTCGATGATCCTCACCTTCATCCCCCGCCACGGCTGCAGATAGTGGATGTCCTCGTGACAATCGATGCAGGTGAACTTTTCGCGAATGAAATGGACGCTGGAATGGTATTCCCTCGTCTCCTTCTTGTGACACTTGCCGCATTTGGGGGGCAGGGGAATGTACTTCCCCTCGGCGTGTTTCTCAAGGTCGATGATGTCCTCATGGCAGCTGGTGCAGGCGTTGGCCCCGTGGACCGAATCAGCGTACTTGGCGGGGTCTACATCCTCCTCATGGCACTCGATGCACTCCCCCGCAAAGATCGGCTTGTCCATCTTCACATCGATGGTCACCACCCTGGGACTGGCCCCTGAAAACTCCACCTGAGGGATGAGGAAAAAGGAAAGGACCCAAAAGAGGAATAACTTCTTTCTCATCACTCCACCCCCTTCCCCTAAAGTTCCATTGTTCACAATCTACTTTCAAAGGAATTTTTTTGTCAAGCGGGCAAAAAATGTTGATGGCATGAATAAGCAGCCATTATCTCATTGATTTTCCGGCATTACGATCACATCGTAGCCCTTACGGGCCAACCTCTGGGCCATGGAGGCTGCCTCTTGGCGGGACGGGAAGGAACCGATTCTGACCCTCCAATAACGCCTCGGGCCGAGGTCGAGGGGGACGATGCGAACCCCTTTGAAGTGACAGCTTAGTTCCTCCTTCAGCCTTAAGGCATTGATCCACTGGGAGAAGGAGCCGACTTGTACCGTGAAGGTACCTGCCGCGGGTAGGTGTTCACCGGGCCAGGAGATCACCTCCACCCTCACCCACGCTACTCCTTCTTCCAACATATCGAGGACCTTGGCGGCGGCGTAGGAAAGGTCGATGATCCTCCCCTTGACAAAGGGCCCCCTGTCGTTGATGGTCACCACTACGGAGCGTCCCTTCCTCAGGTGGGTAACCATCACCCGGGTCCCCATGGGGAGGGTACGGTGGGCAGCAGTGAGGTCGTACATGTTGTAGATTTCTCCGCTCGCGGTCCTTCTGCCGTGAAACTCCCCCCCGTACCAGGAAGCCCAGCCGTATTCGACCCTCTTCACCCTCGGTGGAGGTGGAGGAGGGTAGGGAGGCGGAAGTCCCTTTGGTGGCGGGGCGCAAGCCCATGCGGTAGCCAGCAACAGGAGAAGGCCTGCGGCCCTCTTCATGCCGCTTCCGCTACCAGTTCTCCCTCCCCGAGGGACGGATCCGCCTTGACCCTCAACTCCTCCATGGAGAGGGCCTTCCGCAGTTTTGACAGGTTTTCCCCCTTCTGGCCACACAGCTCAGGGATCCCCCGAGGATGGGCCTTCAACACCGCCCTCTTGAGGCCACTCTTCTTCAGGAGGTGCAAGGCCTTTTCGAAGGCAAGCCTGGACCTCACCAATTGGCCAAAGGCGGGATGGTAAGGGCCTGCCACGACCGATCTCTCCAGCTCCGGGGTGGGTTGCAGCCCCATCCGCACCACCCGCACGCCGTGCCCCTCAAATTCCCTCAAGGCCTCCGCTGTCCACAGGATTGCCTCTTCAAGGACAAGGGGGCGATATTTCCCCTCCTTGTACCAACGCTCAAGGGCCGTCCCGCGGATTACCAATGTGGGGTAGAGGCGGACGAAATGGGGGCCGAGGGCGATGGTCCTGGAGACGGTTTCCATGAAACGCCCCCTGGTGTCTCCGGGAAGGCCGAGCATGAGCTGCACCCCCACTTCGAAACCCCATGCTTTCAGCATCAGCACTGCTTCCTCTGCCCTTTCAGGGGTGTAACCCCTCCTACTCAGTTTCAGCACCTCTGGATGCAGGGACTGGACCCCGAGCTCTACCGTCCGCACGGCGTGCTCCTTTAGCAATTTCAACCCTTGGGGGGAGAGAGCGTCAGGTCTGGTGGAAAGACGAAGGGAGTCCACCCCCTCTCCGACGTAAGGCATCACGGCTTTGAGGAGTTCTTCCTGAACCTCAAGGGGGAGGGCCGTGAAGCTGCCACCGTAAAAGGCCACCTGGACTTCTTCCGCCCCCCTTTTCCTCCGTTCTCTGAGCCATCGCCTCACTTCTTCGGCGATCTCCTCTGGTGAAGGTAGGCGGTCCTTTGCCGAAGCGGTACGCCTCTGGTCACAATAGATGCACCGATGGGGGCATCCTTGGTGGGGGATAAAGATCGGGATTACGGTCCTACGCCCCTTCATCAAGCTTCCTCAACGCCTCCTCTGCAGCCCGCTGTTCGGCCTCCTTTTTGCTCCTGCCGCTTCCCCTACCCCATATCCTCCCCCTGACTGTTACCACCACTTGGAAGATCTTATCGTGTTCTGGACCTCGCTCCTGTACCACCTTGTACTGGGGCACCTCCTTGAAGCGGGCCTGGGTGTATTCCTGAAGGCGGGTCTTGAAGTCCCGGTCCCTCCAAGTCTCGGCCATCCCCCTCACCGCGTCATCAAACAGCTCTTTGACGACGCGGAAGGCCTCCTCGAAGCCCCCATCGAGGTATACAGCGGCCAAGACGGCCTCCAATGCCCCTGCGAGGATGGAGTCCTTGTTCCTACCGCCAGTGGTTTCTTCCCCCTTGCCAAGGAGGATGAAACGGCCGAGGTTTATCCTCCTCGCCACCTCAGCAAGGGCTTCTTCCTTCACAAGGGAAGATCGCATCTTGGAAAGTTCTCCCTCCCTCTGTTCCGGAAAGGTCTCAAATAGGAGATGGCTCACCACGAGTTCGATCACCGAATCCCCTAAAAATTCCAACCGCTCATTATCGGGTTTCCCGTAAGAACGGTGGGTGAGGGCTTCTTGTAGGAGCTCCAAGCGACGAAAGGAATAACCCAAACGCTCTTGAAACTCATTGAGCCTCTCCATTCGCACCTAATATTGTCAATGGCTTTGGAGAAGGTCAAGGAAGCGAGGTGGGGTTTCCTCCTTCGTAAAGAGGTAAAGGCAAAAGGCACTCATAATCCCTGCTACCCCGAGGAGGAAGGTCGTTCTGTAGGCCTCAGGGGGAAGGGTTTGTCGTCCTCCTAACTGTTCAAGGACCCATCCCATGAAGTGTAGGAAGAATCCACCGCCGAGCATGGTGAAAAGGTTGACCCCCGTCAAAGCCACCCCCGTCATCTCCTTGGGCATGAGCTCTTTGATGTGGGCGTACATCACGATGCCAGCCCCTGCCGAGAGACCGAAGGTGAAGAGGACTCCCGCCAAGAAGGAGGAGTTGCCGCTGGCCCAGCCCATGGCCAGGACTAAAAGCGACAGCCCCATTCCCACCAGTCCCGCCATCACGACCTTCTTGCGTGAGGAGAGGACCCGATCCGAAATCCATCCGCTCAGGGGTGAGCCGATGATGAGACCTACGTTCAGTATCAGGAGGAGGTTGCCCGCTTGGACCGCCGACAGCCCCATCACCTCCATCAGGTAGGGGCCTACCCAAAGTCCCTGGATGGCCACGAAGATCCCGTAACGCAGGAAGGTGCTCAAGGAGATGATCCAGTAATCCCTTCGGCCCAAGAGGGTTCGTGCCATTTCAAAGATGGAAAGGGCGTCCTCTTTCCGGTCCCGGACGGTGCCATATGGCCCCTCCCGCACAAAAGCGTAAAAAACGATGCCCAAAAGGGCCGTAAGGACCCCGATAATGGCGAAGGACCACCGCCATCCCACAGTCTCCACCAGCAAGGCCAACGGGGTGGCTGCCACCATGTTCCCTATGGTCCCGAGGGCGATAATCAGCCCGGACAGTGTGGCGAACTCCCTCGGTGAAAACCAGGTGGTGAAAAGCTTCATGGAGCCCATGAGGTTGGCCGCCATCCCTGCGCCGAGCAGCACCCGCCCCAAGGCCGCCCCCTCCAGCCCCCTGGCCGAGGCGAAGATCCAGGCCCC
>CAZGDM010000071.1:0-7869 GCA_964525275.1 uncultured Thermodesulfobacteriota bacterium
GCCCCATCGACCTCGGTGGCTTCTTGAGCGGAGGGGTCTACGTATCGGGGGAGGCCGTGAGGAGGGCGGCTGAAGACGCCAAAAGGCAGCTCCTTCAGGTCGCCTCTGAAATGCTGAATGTGGAGGTCAGCTCCCTCCAGTTGGAGAAAGGCCGCATCTTCCATAAAGGGAACCCTCAAAAGGGCGTGAGCTTCGCCGAGGCGGTGCGCTACAACATCCAGAAGCACAACGGGGACCCTATCATCGGAAAGGGCTTCTGTAAGCCGGTGCCGGAGGTGGAGTTCTACCCCAGTTTGACCAAGGGTGCCGGTCGCTTCACCGATGCCTACGGTTTCACCGTGGCGGTGGCGGAGGTGGAG
The DNA here is from genome assembly GCA_964525275.1 of uncultured Thermodesulfobacteriota bacterium. Taxonomy (GTDB): domain Bacteria; phylum Desulfobacterota; class B13-G15; order B13-G15; family B13-G15; genus CAZGDM01. Next base: position 360 of record CAZGDM010000071.1, read on the forward strand.
GTCGATCCCGAAACGGGCAGGGTGAAGGTGGAGCGGGTCACCATAGCCGACGACTGCGGCCAACCCATCAACCCGGCCAATGTACATGGACAGCTCTTGAGCCAGGTGGTCATGGGGGTGGGGGATGCGTTGTTTGAAGAGATCGTGACCGAGGAGGGCCGCATCGTGAACCCCTCCTTCGAAGACTATAAGATCCCAGGGGTCTACGAGGTCCCCGAGTTCGTCCACATCCCCACAGGCACCTTTGAACCGAAGGGACCCTTCGGGGGTAAGGAGGTGGGCGAAGGGGCGAGGGCGGCGGTGATCGCGGCCATAGCCAACGCCGTGGCCGATGCCATAGGGGCCAGGATCTACAGCCTGCCCCTAACGCCCGAGAAGGTGCTCGAGGCGTTGGAGGCGAAAAAACGCGGTCGTTAGGGAGGAAGGCCCATGGAAATAAAGATGTATAAACCAGATCTGGAGACGGCCCCCCGGGAGAAGATTGAAGAGCTGCAACTTGACCTCTTCAGAAAACAGATGCGGTACGTCTACGAGAGAAGCCCGGCCTACAAGAGGAAGTTCGACGAAGCAGGGGTCAAGCCAGAGGACATAAAGGACCTGTCGGACCTCAAAAAGGTCCCCTTCACCACAAAGGAGGAGCTGAGAAAGAGCCAGGAGCAGAACCCCCTCTGGGGCGATTTTCTCTGCATCCCGCCCGAGGAAGGAGTGAGGGTCTTTCAAACTTCAGGAACCACGGGGACACCGGTGAGATCCCTGCTCAACAAAAACGATTGGTTCAAATGGTATCCCGAACAGTTCATGTACTACCTATACGGATACGGGATGGAAAAGTCGGATATTCTCTTCGTCCCCTTCAGCTACGGCCTCTATTTGGCGTGGTGGGGGTTGCAAGCGGCCTGTGAGCACTTCGGTGTCCTCATCGTCCCGGGAGGGGGGCAGAGTTCAGAGGATCGGATAAGGAACATCTTCGAGTTCGGGGCGACGGTAGTGTGCGGAACCCCTACCTACATCATCTACCTGGCTGAGGTGGCCAAGAGGATGGGGGTAAACCTGGCCGACTCAAAGGTCAGGATGGTCATAGTGGCCGGCGAGCCAGGGGCCCAGGTCCCCGAGACCAAGAAGTTCATCGAGACCGCGTGGGGAGCGAAGTGTTATGACGACGTAGGGGGCTGTGAAATCAGCAACTTCGGCTTCGAGTGCGTCTGCCAGAAGGGGACCCACATCATAGAGAGCATGTTCATCCCGGAGGTCATCGACCCCGACACCGGGGAAAACCTCGGACCCGGCGAGGTGGGAGAACTGGTGCTGTCCAATCTCTGCACGGAGAGCATGCCCCTTTTGCGCTACAGGACCGGGGACTTGGTGAAGCTCAACTACGATCGCTGTGAGTGCGGACGCACCTTCGTGCGGATGGAAGGCGGAATCCTGGGGCGGGCGGACGACATGTTCCACTACGCAGGGGTCAACATCTTCCCCTCTGCCCTGGAGAACTTCATCCGGGCGGTGGACGTCTTCTCCACGGAGTACCAGATAGTCGTCCCCAAGAAGGGGAGCGGGAAGAGGTTGAAGATCAGGGTAGAGCCGAGCAGGGAGGGGATCCCGGAAGAGGAGATGAAGGTCAAGATCCAGTCCTTCATCAGCGAGGTGAAGTACCGCATCGGCATAACCCCGGAGGTAGAAGTGGTGGAGATGGGCACCCTCCCGCGGTTCGAACATAAGGCGAAAAGGGTCATAAGGGAGGAATAAGAGTTTCAAAAACTTGAGAGGAGGTGGGGGATGAAGAAGGCGGTTTTATGTCTGATTTTAGGGGTCTTTTTAACGGCCACAGCAGCCTATGGGGGTACCATCAGGCTAAGGTTTGCGTCCTACTTCCCCACGGCAGCCGCCCAGTCCAAACTCCTGGAGGAGTTCTGCGCTACGGTGGCGGAGAGGACAAACGGTAAAGTGAAGATCGACTTCTTCGGGGGGGGATCGCTGCTGAAGGCCACGAAGGTCTACGATGGAGTGGTGCAGGGAATCGCTGATATCGGCTTTTCTCATATCGAGTACACGGTGGGCAGGTTCCCCATAACCGAGATCCTGGACCTCCCCCTTGGCTATCCCAGCGGGTGGGTGGGATCCCATGTGGCCAACGACTTCTACCTGCGTTACAGGCCAAAGGAGTGGGAAAAGGTGCACGTGCTCTGGTTCGTCACCTGCACGCCCAATCAATTACTCCTCAGGAACAAACCCGTTTACAAACTGGAGGACCTCCGGGGTCTCACCATCAGGGGGCCTGGACGCATAGGACAGGTGGTGGAGGCCCTCGGTGCCACGGCCAAGCCAGTGCCCATGAACGAAGCCTATGAAGCCTTGGCCCGTGGGGTAATTGACGGCGTGTTGATCTCGATGGAGGTCCTGAAGTCCTTCCGGCTCGCAGATGTGGTAAAGTACGTCACCCTCTGTTCAGAGGCCACCAACTTCTACACCTTCTACGTGGTGATGAACAAGGAGAAGTGGGATAGCCTCCCCACCGATATCAAGGTGATCATGGAGAGGACCTCGGCGGAGTTCGGAGAAAGGATGGCCCTCCTTTGGAACATGGCGGACTTCTTGGGGGTTGAGGAGGCCAAGAAGAAGGGAGTGAAGTTCGTCTCCCTGTCCCCCCAAGAACTTGAAAGATGGAAGAAGGCCGTCAGACCGGTGGTGGACAAATACCTGGACTTCCTTGCGAAAAAAGGGTACAAGAGGGACGAACTGGAGGGGATGGTCTCCTTCATCAAGGACCGCATAAACTACTGGACGAAGAGGCAGATTCAGTGGCGCATCAAGTCGGCCACAGGCCCCAAGGAGATGAGGGAGGCCTTCTGAAGCTCGGGGGTGATGGTAGACCGTCTGGCAAAGGGGGTTCTCGCCGTAGCAGGGGTTGCTATTGTCTTCATGATCGGGGTGACGTTCTTAGACGTCATCCTGTCTAAGGTCTTTCACAGCCCTCTGCGAGGCGCTTATGAGTTTGTGGCCCTGGCCCAGGTGGTGGCTATTTCGCTATCCGGGGCCAGGGCCTTTCTCTCCGGACGACATGTACAGGTGGAGATCTTCGTGGCCAAGCTGCCCCCCCGGGCACGGAGGGCGGTTATCGTCTTCGTCTCCTTCTTGGGAACGGTCCTTTTCGCCGTGGTGGCGTGGGAGGGCTTCCTCTACGGGGAATCCCTGAGGGTAGCTGGAGAGGTCACGGGGACGACCAGGATACCCCTCTTCCCCTTTGCCCATGCCCTTGGCCTCTCTGGTCTCTTGATGTTCTTCCTCCTCGCCAGAGAGCTGGTGCGGTCCTTGAAGGGACGGCTTTAGATGGATCCGGTCCTGATAGGCCTCATCGGGATAGGTGTCCTGCTCCTGCTGTTCGTCCTGAGGATGCCGGTGGCCTTCGCCCTGGCCTTTGTGGGCTGGGTTGGCTATTGTTACCTCGCCTCCCCCAGCGCAGGGTCGAAGATTCTGGTTCGCGACCTCTTCGTAACCTTCAACTCCTATCCCCTTACCGTCATTCCCACCTTCGTCCTGATGGGCACTTATGCCTTTGCATCCGGCATAAGTGGAAGGCTTTACAAGGCGGCTTATGACGTCTTCGGCCAACTCAGGGGAGGTCTCGCTATAACCACGGTTATGGCCTCTGCGGGATTTGCCGCGGTATGTGGCTCATCCACCGCCAGTGCTGCCACCATTGGAAAGATCGCCTATCCCGAGATGAAGCGTTACAATTACGACGACGCCCTGGCCACGGGCTGCATCGCCAGCTCGGCCACCCTGGGGATCCTCATACCCCCAAGCACCATCTTCATCGTCTACGGGATCCTCACCGAACAGTCCATCGGGAAGCTCTTCATAGCGGGGATATTGCCTGGGCTGGCCCTGGCGGGGTTCTTTTCGGCCATTGTCCTCGTCCTCTGTTACCTTAAGCCGAGCTGGGGCCCTGCCGGAAAGACCACCTCATGGGTGACAAAATTGAGGGCCCTGGGGGAGGTCTGGGAGGCCATCGTCCTTTTCGGAGTGACCATGGGGGGGTTATTCGCCGGATGGTTTACGCCCACTCAGGCCGGAAGCATCGGGGCTATAGGGGCCCTGGCCATGGGACTCCTCAGGAGGAGCCTCTCCTGGAGGGACTTCTGGCAGGCCACCGTGGAGGGGGTGGAGATATCGTGCATGATCTTCTTCCTCATCGCCGGGGCAACAGTCTTCGGCCATTTCCTGGCCATCACCAGGATACCCTTCCTCCTGGTAGAGGGGATAAAGGCCCTTAAGGTCTCGCCGTGGACGATCATGGCCCTCATCATCCTGGTCTATCTTATAGCGGGTTGCTTCATCGACACCATGGCCCTGGTCATATTGACCGTCCCCATCATCTACCCTGTGGTCGTAGAACTCGGCTTCGACCCCATATGGTTTGGAGTCGTCATAGTGCTGGTCACCCAGGTGGGTGTGGTAACCCCACCCGTTGGGGTCAACGTCTATGTGGTGAAGGGGCTCGTACCCCACGTCCCCCTTGAGACCATCTTCAGGGGGGCGGTCCTCTTGGCCATAGGACACGTCCTCACCATCGTCTTGGTGATGGTCTTCCCCCAGTTGGCGACCTTCCTGCCCAAATACGTCAAGTGGTAGCCCTGCCGTCCTGCTGGGCTTTGAGCGCCCGAAACATGAGGAACCAGAGGACGAGGGCCGCCGCCCCCAAAAGCCAGGCCAACCCACGCCCGAAGGCCTCGGGGAGCACTACCGCAGTGAAGAGCAGGCTCAGGAAGAAGAGGATGAGGAAGGCCCAGGAGAGCTTAAGCGCCATGGCCCTTGATCGGGCCTGAAGTTCCCCTTCGGTCTTTAAGGCCGCATAGGCGCCCCTTGAAGCAGGACCATCACCAGGCCGAAGATCCCCAAAAAGGAGGGGATAAGGCCTAAGCAGCGTGAAGAAGGTCCCCTGCGGACAAGGGCGAAAAGCACCGCCCAAAATTGCCCCGTTTGTCAAAAAACATCAGAAGGGTAGAATTTCATTGATGCCCTTCGTCTCCGTCATTATCCCCACCTACAACCGCAAGGAGTTCTTAAGGGAGGCTGTGCAATCGGTCCTCGAGCAGACCTTCCAGGACCTGGAGCTGATCGTGGTGGACGACGGCTCCACGGACGGCACCTGGGAGATGCTCGAACGGGAGTTCGGTGGGCGTATCCGCTACATCTATCAGGAAAATCAGGGGCCTTCCGCCGCCAGGAACCGCGGGGTGGAGGCCTCTTGCGGAGAGTGGATCGCCTTCCTCGACTCAGACGACCTATGGTTGCCTAAGAAGCTCGAAAGGCAACTCGAATTCACAGCGGAGAACCCCGGGGCCCTCATCTCTTACACCGACGAGATCTGGATCCGCAGAGGCCGGAGGGTCAATCCTAAGAAAAAGCACGCCAAATACTCCGGCTGGATCTACCCCCAGTGTCTTCCCCTCTGCATCGTCAGCCCCTCATCGGTACTGATACATCGCAAGCTGTGGGATGAGGTAGGGGGGTTTGACGAGAGGCTGCCGGTCTGCGAGGACTACGACCTTTGGTTGAGGATCGCTTCGAGACACCCCATCTTCTTTCTCCCCGAAAAGCTCATTATCAAACGCGGTGGCCACTCCGATCAGCTCTCCAAGCGCTGGGGAAACGACATCTGGCGCGTGAGGGCCCTTGTCAAAAGACTACGGGACCCCGGTCTGCAGCCTGAATGGCGACGTCTGACCCTGGAGGAACTTCATCGGAAGGCTTCCGTCCTCATCAACGGCTTCCGCAAGCGGGGAAAGTTGGAAGAGGCTGCTTTTTTCGAGGCTATCTTGGCGAAATATCCCTTAGAGGGGGTCAAAGGCTTGGGGCCTCAAGGACCTCCACCTGGAAGTCCGTAGCCCCGGAAGGGGGGGATACGAAGAGGATGGTGAAGGGGGCCGAGTCCCCCGGGGCGAGGGGCGCGACCCCCGATGGCTGGCGCCGTCTGGAAAAATCCTCGAGCAGCGGCAGGGCCATTCCCTCTATTTCACCCCGGGGCAGATACCTGCCGGAGAAGCCGACCCCCGTTGCGACGACCCTGCCGCTTCGATCGAGGAGCTTCCCTTGAAGTTTGACCCAGCGACGGGGGTCCTTGGATCGATTGATCACCCGCCCCTCTACAACGAAGACCTCCTTACCCTGAACCACCAGACGATACCCCTTCAGATGGGAAAGGGGGAAGAGGTGTTCCTTCACCTCCATAACCTGGGTGACCTTGCTGAAGAGCTTCTTGACGAACGGGATCCGCTCGCGGTTCATGAAGACGAGAACGAAGGCCAAAAGGCCGAGGAGCACCGCCAACAGCACCACCAGTAATTTGGGCCCTCCCCTTTCCTCGGCGATCTCCAGGGCCGCTTCTGACTCCTCCGCGAAGGGGAAAATCTCCTCCTGAAGCTCGGGGCTAAGGGCCTCGTCTTTCGCCGGCTCCTCTGGGGGAGCCCTCTCGGGCTCAGGAGGAGCTTCCTCCACGGGAGGGGCTTCAACTTTGGGGACCTCTGGATAGAGGGTGAAGACGTGACCACAACGTGAACACCTCACCTTCACCCCCCCGGGCTTCACCCTTTCATCGTCCAGCCTATACCTGGTACCACATGCTTCACATTTGACGATCATCCCAGACCTCCTCGTTATGTGACCTTATTATCGAACAAAGGTCAAATAAAAATCAAGAAGTCTTGCGTTCTCCTAAGGCCTCTTCAGCCTCCTGCAACATTTGGACCACCGTCTTTTCGGGATCCGGAGAGAGGCGAATAGGCCGCCCCACCACGATGTGATCTGCCCCCCACAGGAAGGCCTCCTTTACGCCGACCACCCTTTTTTGGTCGTGGACCTCGCGATTGACCACGGGACGGATTCCAGGGGTGACCACGTAGAAGGCCTCCCCCAGCTCCCTCCGCAGAAGCGGCACCTCAAGACCTGAGGAAATTACCCCATCGCAGCCGAGTTGCAGGGCCCTCCTCGCCCTGGATAGCACCAATTCCTCGGCCGAGCACAGAAATCCCAGGTCCCTGAGATCCGCCTCGTCCAAGCTGGTGAGGACCGTGACGGCCAGGACCTTCACATCCCCCTTCGCCCTGACGGCAGCCCGCAGGATCTCATCGTTTCCGTGGACGGTGGTGAAGGTGATGCCTCTGCCGCGGATCTGCTCCATGGCCCGCTCCACGGTGGCGGGGACGTCGAAGAGCTTCAGGTCGAGCATGACCTCCGAACCTCGCTCCAGGATCCACTCCACGATCCCGAAGCCACACGCCAAAAAGAGCTGGAGCCCCACCTTGAAGAACCTCAAGTGGGGCTCCAACCTCTTCACCCAATCCTCGGCCTCTTGGCGCTCGCCCACATCGAGGGCGAAGATGATCCGCTTTTCGAGCGGTATATCTTTTTCCATTTCGCCAACGCCTCTGTAACACCTGTTGACGAAAGTTGTCAACCTCCTTGACTGACCTGCTTCTCTCCTATAAGATCCTCATCGAAATGGCCTACA
>CAZGDM010000072.1:0-7763 GCA_964525275.1 uncultured Thermodesulfobacteriota bacterium
CCGAAGGGGCGGCGGTGCGGGTCAAAACGGCTCTGCAGCACGGAGAGGTGGTCACGTATTTGGTGGATCAGTACCTATTGTTCCTCTCTTCAAGGAGGCGCTCCGAGGCCCTCAAGAAGGCCATTCCCTTGTGGGCCTCGTCTTTGGGGACCCCGGTGGTCCCCTTCTTCGTCGGCGAGGGACCCAAGGGAGTGGTAGTAGGGGAAATCCGCCCCCCCTTACCGAAGGTGGACATGGATCTGGTCCGAGAGATGGTCACCGAGGAGATCCGCAGACGACCTCACCTTTGGATGTGGTGGTGGAGACTAGGCAAGAAGGTGGAGGTTAACTATGACCCGATATTTTGATCAAGCAGGCAGGGATAACACCCAGGAGACGCTGAGGATAGCCATCGAGGCAGCAGAATCAAGGGGGATAGATCACATGGTCGTGGCCTCGACTTACGGGGACACGGGCCTCATGGCTGCCGAGATGGTCCGCGGGAAGGGGATCAAACTGGTGGTGGTGACCCACAACGTCGGCTTCCGGGAGGAGGGGGAGGACCAATTCGACCCGGATAAACGACGCCAGATAGAAACCCTCGGAGGCGTGGTCTACACAGGGACGATGGTCCTCAGAAACCTGGGGACAGCCATAAGGGGCCTTCCGGGTTACAGTCAGCAGGCCCTGGTCGCCAACGCCCTGAGGCTGTTCGGACAGGGGATGAAGGTCTGTGTGGAGATCGTCGCCATGGCCGCCGACGCTGGCCTCATCCCCTTCGATGACGTCGTGGCGGTGGCGGGTACAAACCGAGGGGCCGATACAGCCGCCGTAATCCGTGCCAATTCCTCCAACCGTTTCTTCGCCATAAAGATCCGAGAGATCCTGGCCAAACCGCTCGATTTTTGAAAAGGGTGAAGGGATGGAAAGAGATTTTTTTCACGACTGGATGGTCTCGTATCTGGAGAGGAGACTCAGCAGGGACTACAAAGAAATCAAGGCCAACGTAGGCGAAAACCGGTACGAATTCAAGGGCCATTATCCAGACCTCATCTTGGCCAGCCATGGCATGACCCTGGCCCTTATGGAGGTGGAGACGGAGGACACCCTGGGACCGGAACAGGCGAGGCGTTGGAAGGAGCTGGCCGGCTTGGGCCCAAAGCTCATCTTGATGGTCCCTGCCCACACCAAAGCAAAGGTGGCAGATCTCCTCTGGAAGGAGGGCCTCGCAGGAAAGGTCTCCATCGCCACTTACGATGTGGTGATAAGGATGTGAAGGAACGCTACTTCAGGGCCTTTGCCGGATCTGCCCTCGGCACTGCGGTCGGAGACGCCCTGGGGCGTAGGGTGGAGGGATGGCCTCACGAGGCGATCAAGAGGCGGTTCGGGGTCCTCGAGGAGATCGAGGACGGCCGCTATACCGATGACACGGAGATGATGATCGGCCTGATGGAGGCCCTCGTCGAGTCCCCGGATTTCGACCCCGCCTTGGCCTCGAAAAAATTCCTCGACAACTTCCACCCTTGGAGGGGATACGGAGCCAGGATCTACGGGGTGATGGAACGCCTTCGTCAAGGCCTCCCATGGGACGAGGTGGGGACCGATAGCTGGGGGAACGGGGCCGCCATGAGGATCGCCCCCATAGGGTTTTTCTATTTCGACAGGGGGGAGGAACTCCGTAAAGCAGCGATCCTCAGTGCCACCATAACCCATAAGCATCCCGATGGAATTGCAGGGGCTTTGGCCCAGGCCTTGACCGTGGCTACGGCCACCGAAAAAGGCCTTGAAAGGGAACCCCTCAGGGAAGAAGACCTCCTCCAGAGGATCGCCTCTGAGACAAAGGTCCTATCCCCGCGGATGGCGGAGGAGATACTGAGGATCGCCTCCTTACCTAAGCCAAAGGATACTCTGGAGAAGGCGTCCCTCATCGCCTCCTCCTTCCCCTGTGACGTGAGCGCCTTGGGAGCGGTCCCTGCGGCCATAGCCGCTTTCCTCCTGACTTCTTCCTTCGAAGAGGCGGTTATCGTAGCTGTAAACGCGGGTGGCGACACCGACACCATCGGGGCAATGGCGGGGGCAGTGGCCGGGGCCTACTGGGGATTGGAGGCCATCCCCCAAAGATGGCTTGAAAGACTCGAGGAAGGGGAAAAAGGCAGATCGTATATCCTCCGCCTGGCCCAAAGGCTGGCGGAGCTCAGGACTCGGGAATGAAGCGGGCTGTGTTTCTGGATCGGGACGGAACCGTCATCGAGGAAAAGACCTTCATATCGGACCCCGAGGAGGTGGAACTCATCCCGGGCGCCCCGGAGGCCCTGAAGGTCATCAAGGAGATGGGGTTTTTGATCATCGGGGTGAGCAACCAATCAGGGGTAGGTAGGGGTTACTTCGGACTCAAGGAAGTGGAGGCAGTAAACCGGAGGATGGCTGAGCTCCTCTCCCTTTACGGGGTGGGCCTTGACGATCTCTTCATCTGCCCCCATGCCCCTGAAGAAGATTGTATGTGCCGAAAGCCACGACCGGGGTTGCTACTTGAGGCAGCGGAGCGCTATGAGATAGACCTGAAGAGGTCCTACATGATAGGTGATAGGGAGGCAGATGTGGGGGCAATCGCCTCCGTGGGGGGAAAGGGTGTCCTGGTGCTCACGGGCTATGGGCAGGAGACATGGCGCCGTTGGCGCTGGGGTCACAAGCCCGATTTCGTAGCGAGGGACCTCTTAGAGGCCGTGTACTGGATCATGATCCGTGAGGCAAAGGAGGAAAGGATGGCCATCTCCAAAGAGCTACTGGAGATATTGGTCTGCCCCAAGTGCAAGGGCGAACTCGTCCTCAAGGACGAAGAGGGCCTGGTCTGTAGGGCTTGCCGTCTCCTCTACCCCATCGAAGACGGCATCCCCGTGATGCTCATCGACGAGGCCAAGCCCTACGAGGAATCGGAGGATGGCTGAGCGGGAGATCACCTTCCCCTCAAGGGACGGCTTAAGGCTCCATGGCCTGATAGACGAGAAGGGAGAGAGGGGGTGGGTTGTCATCCTCCATCCCCACCCCCTTTACGGTGGTGAGATGCACAACCCGGTAGTCGAAGCACTGAAGAAGGCCGCTTCTAAGGCCTCCTTTTCCACCCTCAGGTTCAATTTTCGCGGCACAGGCGGGAGCGAGGGGACCTTCGGCGAGGGCATCGGGGAACGGAGGGATCTGGAAGGTGCTCTTGATCTGCTGGAAGGCCTCGGGAGGAAGGGCCCTGTGATAGTGGCTGGCTATTCCTTCGGGGCCCAAGTGGCCTCCTCCGTCGCCCCGGAGGACGACAGGGTGACGGGTCTTGCTTTGATCTCCCCTCCCCTTTCCATGGGGGACTTCGCTTCCTTGATGGATTATAGAAGGCCCAAACTCATCGTAACAGGGGATAGGGACTTCGTCTGTCCTCTGGAGGAGCTCAAGGCCTTCTTCTCCCATCTGCCGGAACCAAAGGTGTTGAAGGTCATCGAGGGATGCGACCATTTTTACGCTTGGGGCATGCACGCCCTGGCGGGACGTCACTTCGAGGACTTCCTCCGCGATTTCTTTCGCAGCGATGACCTTTGAGATACCAGGTCCTCGGGTCATCCTTTCGCCCGGACCCCTCAAAAAGGGAGCAGAGGTGACCCTCGAAGGCCCTTCCTTTCAAGCGCTCCTCATGCGGGAACCCCGCCTGGGAGAGGCCGTTACCGTGGTGGACCCGCATGGAAGGGAGTTCAGGGCGCGGGTGGTGGAGATATCCGAGGGGAAGGCCAAGCTCTACGTCTTCGAGGAACTCGAAAGGCCCACGGAGCCCCCTTTCGATCTGTGGCTCCTTCAGGCATTGCCCGATCGGGAAAGGATGGAATTGATCATTCAAAAGGCTACGGAGCTGGGCGCCAGGGTGATCGTCCCTTTCAAATCTTTGAAATCGATAGCCCTGGAGGAACGAGAGGCTCGCCAGCCCAAGGCCCACCGGTGGCCCCACGTAGCCCTAAGGGCCACCAAGCAGTGTCGCAGGGCATATCTGCCCTTTGTGGCCCCCTATTGCTCCTTCGAAGAGGTCCTGGCTCGGAGCGAAGGCTTGGAATTGAAACTCATCCTCTACGAGGGAAAAGGGCGCCCTTTGGCTTCGATAATACGCAGGTCCCCTCCCCCACGGAGCGTCGCCCTCATGGTGGGACCTGAGGGGGGTTGGGAGGAGGGAGAAGTCGAACGGGCCAAAAGGGCCGGTTTCATCCCCTGCACCCTTGGGGGGAGGATCCTGCGCACCGAGACCGCGGCCATCGCCACCTGCGCCATCTTGATGTACGAGTGGGAGGAATGCTCAGGAGATGGCTTTCAAAAGGAGGGCCTTTGCCCGTGACATCCGTTCCTTCACTTCCGCCTCCCGTGTCCCGGCGGCCGACAGCACCACCTTGAGTCGCACATCCCTCCCAAAACGGGTGGGCTTGGACTTGAGGTAGACCCCTGGGACCGTCTTCATCACTCGTTCTACAACTTGGGCGAGGACCGATTCGTCTTTGAGGCCCGTTTCCACCTCTTCCTCAAGGTAAACCCCGGCCCCCAATATGTCCCTTAGCCGTGGCAGGACCTCCTCCTCGAACTGGGGCCTCATCTCCCTGGGGACACCGGGGAGACAGAAGACCGTTGCCCCTTGAACCTGTAGCATCACCCCTGGGGCAGCTCCCACGGGGTTTGACAGGGGCACTGCCCCCCGAGGGAGCCTGGCCATCTTCTCCCTCTCCGGGGTGAGGTCAGGGGAGTCGACGAAGCCCTGTTCGTAAAACTCCCTGTACCGCTTTCTCACGAACTCCAAGGCCCAAGGGTTGAGTTCCAAGGTAAGGCCGAAGGCCTGGGCAACTCCTTCCAAGGTCTTGTCGTCGAATGTGGGACCCATCCCCCCTGTGGTGATCACCACTTCGGCCCCATCCTCCAAGGCCCTGCGGATCTCCCTTGCAATGGCCCCCACCTCGTCATCGGGCACAGAAATCCTCCCCACCTGCGCCCCTAAGGCGGTGATCCTTCGAGCCAACCAATGGGAGTTGGTGTCAAGGGTCTGACCCCTCAGGATCTCCCGCCCTATGGCTATGATCTCGACCCTCTTCGACAAAGGCCCCCTCTAAGGCCTGACGATCCTCTCTCTGTCCTCCTGCAATTTGCCCCCTATGGGCCGGCCACATCTCGTGCAGAGGTAATCGTATTTTTCGCCCTCGGGCAGAATCAACAGGAGTTTCTTTTTCACCGGCATGGGCTCTTTGCAGTAGGGACAAAAGAGGACCGTCGCTTCAAAGTCCTTATAGCCTCCTCCTTCCATGACCCTCAATCATTTCTCTAATTTCCCACGATGCCATAGTCAAGAAGAATTTTTCCTTGCGAATTTCTAAAAAATGGTTTTATAATTTTCCCCCAGTTATGGAGAGGTATTCCCTCAGGCTCACGGGCGGCATCCTCTCCTACCTCGTGGGGGGGAAGGGGCCGCCGGTGGTCCTCATCCACGGGGCTGGAAACAGGGCCGAGATCTGGAAAGAGCTCTTCCCCGTCTTGACCGAAGGTTACACCCTTTACGTCCTCGACCTCCCCGGACACGGGCTTTCCTCCTACATACCTTGCCCGCGGATAGAGGATTATAGCTCGCGGGTCCTCGAGTTCCTCGAGGCGGCCGATCTCCGAGGGGTTACCCTGGTCGGCCACTCCATGGGAGGGGCCATAGCCTTGAAGACCGCCCCTTTCAGCAAAAGGGTAGCGGCTTTGGTCTTGGTGGGGACGGGAGCACGTTTGAGGGTCAACCCCCGTTTGTTGTCGATGTTGAAGAGCGATTTCCCCCGAGGGATCGAGCTCATGGCCCGCTGGTCCTTCCCCAAAGGCGCCCCTCAAGAGCTGCTGGACGAGACGAAGGAGATGTTCTGGCAAAGCGGGCAAGCGGTCCTTTATCAGGACATGCTGGCCTGTGACCTCTACTCGGCAAGGGAGGATCTGGGGGACATATCCCTCCCCACCCTAATCGTCTGCGGGGAAAGGGACGTGATGACCCCTCCGGATCTCTCCCGGGAACTCCAGAGGGGGATCAGAGGGGCGGAATTGCGGTTGGTGGAAGGGGCGGGACACATGGTTCATCGGGAAAAGGGGAAAGAGGTCGCCCGTTTAATCTCCTCCTTCCTCGACGCCCAACTCAAAGGAGGGTGAAAGATGGCCTTGGGAGATCGTCTTTGGGAGCCGTCAAGGGAGCGGATAAAGGAAACCAATATGTGGAAGTTCATGGAGTTCGTCAATCGGCGTCACGGCCTCGTCCTCAGCAATTACCAGGAGCTCTATCAGTGGTCGGTGGACCACATCCCTCAGTTCTGGGCAGATTTCTGGGATTTCTCCTCCATCATCCACTCCAAACCCTACGAGGTGGTGGTGGATGATCTTGGGAAGATGCCAGGGGCCAGGTGGTTCGTCGGGGCAGAGCTCAACTTCGCTGAGAACCTCCTCAGGTACCGCGATGAGCAAACGGCCCTCATCTTTAAGGGGGAAGGACAGCCGGTCAGGAAGATGACCTTCGCGGAGCTCTTCCGGGAGGTGGCCTCCCTCCAGAAGGCCCTCAAAGCAGACGGGGGTGAGGCCGGGGGACAGGGTCTCCGGCTTCATGCCCAACATGCCCGAGACCGTTATAGCAATGTTAGCGGCCACGAGCCTGGGGGCCATATGGTCCTCCTGTTCCCCCGATTTCGGGAGGAAGGGGGTACTCGATCGCTTCGGACAGATAGAGCCAAAGGTGCTTTTCGCCGCGGACGGCTATTACTACAAGGGCAAGGCCTTCGACACCATGGAGCGAGTTAGGGAGATCGTCGAGGAGCTCCCCTCCCTCAAACGGGTGGTCATCGTCCCCTATGCCGGAAAGGGCGATCCAGGGGGGGTGCCCAAAGCGGTGATGTACGACGAGTTCAAAGGAACGGGGGCTGAGGAGGTGGAGTTTGTACAGCTCCCCTTTGAGCACCCCCTTTACATCATGTTCAGTTCGGGCACCACAGGACTACCCAAGTGCATGGTCCAGAGTGCAGGAGGAGTCCTGATCAACCACCTCAAAGAGCTCATGCTCCATACCGACCTTAAGCGACCCGACGTCATCTTCTACTACACCACCTGCGGATGGATGATGTGGAACTGGCTGGTGAGCTCCCTGGCGGTGGGGGCAACGGTGGTGCTTTACGACGGCTCACCCTTTCACCCCACCCCTGAGGTCCTCTGGGAGATGGCTGAGGAACTGGGGATAACGGTCTTCGGAACCAGTGCTCGGTACCTCGCTGCCATAGAGGAGGCAGGGGTCAAGCCCAAAGAGCGGTTCAAACTGGAACCCTTGAGGGCCATCCTCTCCACGGGGTCTCCCCTTTCGGTGGAGAGCTTCGAGTACGTCTACAGAGACATAAAGTCCGATGTCTGCTTATCTTCCATCTCAGGCGGAACGGATATCAACGGCTGTTTCTTCGCCGGGAACCCCATGGGTCCGGTATATGCGGGGGAACTTCAGTGCAGGACCTTGGGGATGAAGGTAGCGGTCTTTGACAACGAGGGGAAACCCCTCCTTGACAGGCCCGGAGAACTGGTCTGCCTGGCCCCCTCCCCTTCCATGCCCCTTTACTTCTGGAGGGACGAAAAGGGCGAAAAATACCGCAGCGCCTACTTCGACGTGTTCCCAGGAGTGTGGCGTCACGGAGACTACGTCCAGATAACCCCCACCGGAGGGGCGATCATTTACGGGCGCTCAGACGCCACCCTCAACCCCGGAGGGGTGAGGATCGGCACGGCCG
>CAZGDM010000073.1:0-7725 GCA_964525275.1 uncultured Thermodesulfobacteriota bacterium
AGGATCAGGTCTTCTTGAGGGCTTCTTTTACGGTTCTCAGGAGGTCGCTGAGGGAATAGGGCTTGTGCAAAAGCCTGAAGCCCTTTTCCTTTATCTCCTGCCAGCGTGCCTTCTCTCCAACATAACCGCTTGTGAGGATTACCTTGAGCTCCGGCTTCCTCTCGAGCAACCTCCGGGCGACCTCGACGCCGCTCAGATCGGGAAGCACCACATCGGTAAACAGCAGGTCGAACTCGCCCCCTTCGCGATCGAAGAGCTCAAGGGCCTCCTCCCCGCAGGAGGCTTCCACCACTTCGTAACCCCTCTCTTTGAGCGCCACGGCGGTGAAACGCCTCACCCCTTCTTCGTCCTCGACTACGAGGACCTTCTCCCCCTTCCCTTTGAATTCCTCAGAGGGCCCCCCCTCTACCCCTTCGTGGACCGTAGTGCCCCTCGAGGGGAAGTAGACCGTGAAGAGGGAGCCGCGACCCGGGGTGCTCTCCACCTCTATCCACCCTCCGTGTTCCTTCACTATCCCGTAGACCACCGAGAGCCCCAGACCGGTGCCCCGGCCCGCTTCCTTGGTGGTGAAGAAGGGTTCGAAGATGCGGTCCATCACCTCCTTTTCCATCCCCACCCCTGTATCTTCCACCGACAGGCGGACGAAATCCCCTGACCGGGCTTCCCGATGTTCCTTGGAACGTCGTTCGTCGACGTGGACGTTTTCCGTCTTGATGGTGATCTTGCCCCCTTCGGGCATGGCATCCCTGGCGTTGACCAAGAGGTTGGTGATGACCTGTCTGATGGCCGAGGGATCCCCTTCGACGGCCCACAACCTCGGCTCCAATTGTAGCTCCAAGGAGATATCCTCCCCGAGGAGCCGCGAGAGGACTTCCACGGTCTCCTCGATCGACTGGTTGAGGTCGAGGGGGACGCGCTGGATGGGCTGTTGCCTTCCGAAGAAGAGCAGCTTCCTTATGAGCCCCACAGCCCCCTGGGCGGACTGCCTTATGGGCTCCAGGAACTTCCTCAGGGGGTCCCCCTCGGGGAGTTTCTTCAAGGCCATTTCGACAAACCCCCCAATGGAGGTCAGGACGTTGCCGAAGTCGTGGGCGATTCCCCCTGCCAACTGTCCCAAGGCCTCCAAGCGCTGGACGCGTTCGGCCTGCTCCTGTAATCGCTTCCGTTCGGAGATGTCCCTTATCACCGCCACATACCCTGCGGGGGTGCCGTTCGGCCTTCTGAGGGCGGAGGTCACGGTCTCCACGGGGATCAGAGATCCGTCTCTCCGCTTGAGGGTCCATTCCGTCCGAAAGAACCCGTATCGCTCGATGTCCGGGTAAGCCCGTTCCCCCATCTCCCGGAAGCTTTCCTCGGAGGGGTGGATGATCCTCACCGACTGTCCCACCAGTTCATCCCTCCTCCAGCCGAAGAGCTCCTCAAAAGCGGCGTTGCAGGTGATGATGTGGCGTTGCGGGTCGAGCAACAGAATGGCGTCCCGCGACGCCTCCACAAGGGCCCAATAGCGTGTCTCCGATTCCTCAAGGGCGGCCTGGAGCTCTTTAAAAGGGGTGACGTCGAGGAGGGATGCCACTATACGCCCCGTGCCGGGGATGCGTTCCACCGTGGCCAAGACGGGCCTTTCCTCGCCCGAGCGGTCGACGAAGTGAAACTCGTATTTCCTCGGAGCAAGCCTCGGGTCCTTCATACGCAACCTGCGATACTCCCTCATTCGCTCGAGGTCCTCCGGGGCTACGAACTCCTCCCATCGCTTCTTTCCCTCGACCTCTTCCCTTTTGAAGCCGCTCAGGCGTTCGAAGGCCTGATTGACCAAGAGTGCGGTTCCGTCCTCCTCGAGGACTACCATGGCGGTACCGGTGTTCTCAAAGGCAGCCCGGTAGATCTCCGAAAGGTCCTTCTCTCCTGTTTTTGGCTTCATCTTTTTGTCTTTTTGTAACTTATCACCCTTTCGTCACAAGGACAAGATCTCTTTCTTGTTTCAAGTGGAAAGATGATTAGTTTTTCGGTGCCATGGAGAGGGATTACAGGGTCGTGGAGGAGGCCATATCCACCCTCAAGGACGCTGGCAGAGGGGCCCCTGAGCTGCGCGGGATTCCGTCCGGGGTGGAGGGGCTCGATGAGCTCTTCTTCATCACCCGGCTCACCACGAAGGGGCCCAAGCGCCGGCCCCTGGGAGGGGTGCCCGAGGGGAGCGTGATGAACATCACGGGCATCTCCGACACCGGCAAGAGCCTCATGGTCGAGCAGTTCGCCCTCAAGCAGGCCTCGGAGGGACGCCCCGTGGCCTTCGTCACTGTGGAGACCCCCGCGGCCTTTCTGGCCGCTGGCCTCAAGGTCAGGGCTCAGGCCATGGGCATAAAATACGATGAGGTGGAGGATAGGCTTGTAATCATCGATGCGGCAAGCCATTCCCCTCTCCGGGAGGAGTTGCCGGCCCTTTTCGGCACCTTGGCCCACGCCATCAAGACGTACAAAGTCCGTGCCACCGTTATCGACTCGGTCACGGGGCTCTTCGAGGCCAGAGAGATGATGGCGCGACAAGTGGTGAGGGCGTTATTCAACTTCTTGAAGAAGTGGTACCAGACGGCCCTATTGGTTTCCCAGAAGCGATCCGGTCACGAGGAGCTATCGGCGGAGGCTGCAGGGGGATATGCGGTGAGCCACATCGTCGACGGCACTTTGGTCGTGTCCAAGAAGCTCATATCCAGCACCTACGATGAGCGCCTTTACGGTTTACCCATCGGGGAGACTGTGAGGCTGTTCAGGATAGATGGTTGCCGTATGTGTGGCCACGACACCAGCACCCACCTTATGGAGATAACAGAGGAGGGACTCGTTCGGATAGGTCCTACCCTGAGCACCCTCAGAAGGGAAAGGAGGTGATTGGGAAATGGTGGTTCTGGGGCCCGAGGAGATGAAGCGTGTCGATCCGGATGCGATGGCCATGAGGGTCTTTCTCAAAGCCCTTGAAATCCTCGGAGGGCCGAGAAAGCTGGTGGAGTACAGAAACCTCACGTGGCTTCCAAGCCTCTTGGAGGCTGCCTACGCCGTGGTCTTGAGTGAGGAATTTATGAAGACCGAGGACGACATCGCCCAGTTTTTGGGCCTTACACGCCAAACCGTTAGGAACATACTCCGCGCCGATCCCGACTTGGTGATCAAGAAGCTGGAGGGGGAACTCGAGGACAAAAGCCTAAAGGCCCACACGGCGGGGGGGTTGGCGAAGCTCGCCTACAAGGAAGTGAAGGAAGGTAGGGACAACTTGACTCTGTTTGTGGAGCTCGTCCTGCAGGGGTCCGAGGCGCTGGGGATATTCTGGCCCACGGAGGTCCTGAGGAGGATAAAGGGGCTGGACTTCCCCGTGGGAAAGGAGGAACTCCTGGACAGGCTCAAGGGGCTCAAGGTAAAGGATCGCGATGTCTCCGAAGTGCTCACCGCCCTCAACTATCCCATAAAGAACCCGGCACAGTTGTTGAGAGAGATGAGGGAAGCCCTCGAACGGTGAGCTTGAAACGGTCCCACGGATGGTTAAAGTTCTGTTGAGAACGAATCAAGGAGGTGGCTGCAATGGCTAAGAAGGCGATAGGAATCGATCTGGGTACCACCAACTCGGTAGTGGCTGTAATGGAGGGGGACAAGTGGACTGTGATCCCCAACGCGGAGGGATCTCGCCTCACTCCCTCGGTGGTCGCCTTCACCAAGGACGGCCAGCGTCTGGTGGGGCAGATCGCCAAGCGGCAGGCCATCTTGAACCCGGAGAACACTATCTTCTCCATCAAGCGGTTCATGGGCCGCCGCTACGACGAAGTCCAGGAGGAGATCAAGCGCGTCCCCTACAAGGTGGTACCCGGTCCCAATAACGCAGTGCGTGTGGAGGTAATGGGAAAACTTTACGCCCCCGAGGAAATCTCGGCCATGATCCTGAGGAAGCTCGTGGAGGATGCCTCCAAGTACCTCGGGGAAAAGGTGACCGATGTGGTGATAACCGTCCCCGCCTACTTCAACGACGCCCAGCGTCAGGCCACCAAGGACGCGGGGACGATCGCTGGATTGAACGTGCTCCGGATCATAAACGAGCCCACCGCGGCCTCTTTGGCCTATGGGCTCGACAAGAAGACCAACGAGACCATCCTCGTCTTCGATTTCGGCGGTGGGACCTTCGATGTGTCGATCCTGGAGGTGGGTGAGGGCGTGATCGAGGTGAGGGCCACAGCCGGGGACACCCACCTCGGGGGTGATGACCTGGACAAGCGGATCGTGGACTGGCTGGCCGACGAGTTCATGAAGGAGCACGGCATAGATCTGAGGAAGGACCCTCAGGCCCTTCAGCGTCTCTATGAGGCCGCGGAGAAGGCGAAGTGCGAGCTCTCCACACTCCTTGAGACTCAGATCAACCTGCCCTTCATCACTGCAGATGCCTCCGGGCCCAAGCACCTCAACATGACCCTCACCAGGGCCAAATTCGAGGCCCTGGTAAAGGACCTGATTGAGCGGCTGAAAGGGCCGGTGTTCCAGGCCCTGGAGGATGCCAAGCTCACCCCCAAGGACATAAACGAGGTGGTCCTTGTGGGTGGTTCGACGAGGATTCCGGCGGTCCAGCAGTTGGTGAAGGAGATCATCGGCAAGGAGCCCTGTCAGGGCGTCAACCCCGATGAGGTGGTGGCTGTGGGTGCCGCCATTCAGGCCGCGGTGCTCACGGGCGGTTACAAGGATATACTGCTTCTGGATGTGGTGCCCTTGAGCCTCGGGGTGGAGACCTTGGGCGGGGTGATGACCAAGATCATCGAGCGCAACACCACCATCCCCGTCCGCAGGACCGAGATCTTCACCACCGCCGAGGACAACCAGACCGCAGTGGACATCCACGTGCTGCAAGGTGAGCGACCCATGGCCAGGGACAACCGCACCCTGGGCCGGTTCCGTCTGGAGGGTATACCGCCTGCCCCCAGGGGGGTGCCCCAGATAGAGGTCACCTTTGACATCGACGCCAACGGCATCCTGCACGTAACGGCCAGGGACAAGGCGACGGGTAAGGAGCAGAAGGTCACCATCACTGGCTCCACCAGCCTCTCCAAGGAGGAGATTGATCGCATGATCAAGGAGGCCGAGGCCCACGCCGAGGAGGACCGCAAGCGCCGCGACCTGGTGGAGCTCAAAAACCAGGCCGACACCCTGGCCTACCAGGTGGAGAAGCAGCTGAGGGATCTGGGGGACAAGGTACCTGTTCAGGAGAAGGCAAAGTGCGAGCAGTTGATCGAGGAGATCCGCAAGCTCTGCAAGGAGGAGTCCCCCGATGCCCAGAGGCTGAGGCAGCTGATGAACGACCTGCAGCAGGCGGCTTACTCCATCTCCACCGCTGCCTACCAGCAGGCCACCGGCACCTATGGCCAGACCTCAGGGGGCCAGCAGTCTTCAGGCAGCGGCTCCGGTGGCGGTGGGGATGAGGTGATAGACGCCGAGTACGAGGAGAAGTAACGGCACAGGGGGCGGCCTTGAGGCCGCCCCAAATGATCTTTAGACGGAGGTAAGGAACCATGCAGGTGGATAGATATACACAGAAGGTACAGGAGGCCCTTCACAATTGCCAGGTCATAGCGGCTCGCTATGGCCATCAGCAGGTCGAGCCCGAACACCTGTTGGAGGCGCTCTTGGAACAGCCCGAAGGCCTCGCCCCGAGGCTCTTCGAGGCCATGGGGGTGGACCTCAGGATCCTCAGGCAGCGCCTCGAGAGCTACCTCAAGTCGCTTCCCAGCGTGAGGGGGGCCACCGGAGGGCAGCTCTACGTCTCGCAGCGCTTCCACAGGGTGCTGGCGCGGGCAGAGGAGGAGGCCAGGAAGTTCAAAGACGAGTACATAAGCGTGGAACACCTGCTTTTGGCCATGCTGGATGATGAAGGGGCCTGCGGCAGGCTCCTGAGGGAGATGGGGGTGGATCGTGAGCGCTTCATGGAGACCCTAAAGAGGATCCGTGGCAGCCAGCGCGTCACAAGCCCCACTCCGGAGGATACCTACCAGGCCCTGGAGCGCTTCGGACGAGATCTCACGCAGCTGGCCAGGCAGGGAAAACTCGACCCCGTGATCGGCCGCGACGAGGAGATCCGCAGGGTCATCCAGATCCTGTCCCGCCGCACCAAGAACAACCCCGTGCTCATCGGAGACCCCGGGGTGGGTAAGACGGCCATCGTCGAAGGGCTTGCCCAGAGGATCGTGAGGGGGGATGTCCCCGAGGGCCTCAAGGACAAGAGGATCGTGGCCCTCGACATGGGGGCCCTCATCGCCGGGGCCAAGTACAGGGGTGAGTTCGAGGAGAGGCTCAAGGCGGTCTTGAAGGAGATCCAGGAGTCCGAAGGCCAGATCATCCTCTTCATCGACGAGCTTCACACCGTGGTGGGGGCAGGGGCCGCAGAGGGGGCGGTGGATGCCTCCAATCTCCTGAAACCCATGCTCGCCCGCGGGGAGCTTCACTGTATCGGCGCAACTACTGTGGACGAGTACCGTAAGTACATCGAGAAGGACGCGGCCCTTGAGAGGCGGTTTCAGCCCGTCTACGTGGACGAGCCCACGGTGCAGCAGACCATCTCCATCCTCAGGGGGCTCAAGGAGCGCTACGAGGTCCATCACGGCGTGAGGATAAAGGACTCGGCGCTGGTGGCCGCAGCGGTCCTGAGCCACCGCTATATCACCGATCGGTACCTGCCCGACAAGGCCATAGACCTGGTGGACGAGGCCGCGGCGAGACTCCGCACGGAGATCGACTCCATGCCCGCAGAGCTCGACGAGCTGACCCGCAGGGTGATGCAGCTCGAGATCGAACGCGAGGCCTTGAAGCGCGAAACCGATCCAGTGAGCCGCAAGCGCCTGGAGCGGCTTGAGAAGGAGCTTGCGGAGCTGAAGTCGAGGGTGGACGAGCTTCGGGCTCAGTGGGAGATGGAAAAGGAGGCCATCTCTCGCATCCGCGCCCTGAGGAAGGAGATAGAGGAGGTCAAGCACGAAATCGAAGTGGCGGAGCGCAATTACGACCTCAACCGGGCCGCGGAGTTGAAGTACGGTAGGCTGGTGGAGCTCGAGCGAAGGCTCAAAGAGGAAGAGGGGAAGCTCGAGGCCCGTGGCCAGAGGCTCTTGAAGGAAGAGGTGGACGAGGAGGACATCGCCAAGGTGGTGAGCCAGTGGACGGGTATCCCGGTATCGAGGCTCCTTCAGAGCGAGAGGGAGAAGTTGCTGCGACTTGAAGAGGAGCTTCACAAGCGCGTAGTGGGGCAGGACGAGGCGGTAAGCGCCGTGGCTCAGGCAGTCTTGAGGGCCCGTGCAGGCATCAAGGACCCCAACCGCCCCATCGGCAGTTTCATCTTCCTCGGTCCCACTGGTGTGGGGAAGACCGAGCTTGCCAGGGCGCTCGCCGAAGCGCTCTTTGACGACGAGAAGAACATGGTCCGCATCGACATGTCCGAGTACATGGAGAAGCACGCGGTGAGCCGCCTGATAGGTGCCCCTCCGGGCTACGTGGGCTACGAGGAGGGAGGACAACTCACCGAGGCGGTCCGCAGAAGGCCCTACTCCGTGGTGCTCTTCGACGAGATCGAAAAGGCTCACCACGATGTATTCAACGTGCTGCTTCAGATCCTCGATGACGGCCGCCTCACCGACAGCCACGGCCGTACCGTCGATTTCACCAACACGGTGATCATCATGACCTCGAACATCGGAAGCCACTACATCCTGGAGTACA
>CAZGDM010000074.1:0-7699 GCA_964525275.1 uncultured Thermodesulfobacteriota bacterium
GTTCGAGGCCCGCTCCAGGCACCATTTAGGTTTACACCCCATCCTCAGTAATATCTCCCCTGAACTTTTCTCGCCCTTTGTGTTAACCTTTTTAAAAAGGGGGGATCTTGCGCAGGCTGCTCATCGTATCCAATCGCCTTCCCGTAATCGTAGAGAAGCGCAGGAAGAAGTTTCACCTCCAGCCGAGCGTAGGAGGACTGGCCACCGGCCTAGGCTCTTTTTACCAAAGCTACAACAGCGTGTGGATTGGGTGGCCTGGAATTGCCTCGGAGAGGATTGAGGACGGGGAGGTAGGGGATCTCACGGAGAGGTTATGGGAGGAGTTCCGCTGCAAACCCGTCTTTTTATCCCAGCGTGAGGTAGAGACTTTCTATCACGGTTTTTGCAATCACACCCTTTGGCCCCTTTTCCACTATTTCACCCAACACGCCTTCTATCGCAGGGAGCATTTTGAATCTTACAAACGTGTCAACGCCGCCTTCTGTAAAGCGGTACTTGAAGAGGTCCAGGAGGGTGACATCATCTGGATTCACGATTACCATCTGATGCTCTTGCCAAAGCTTTTGCGAGAGGAGGTCCCCAGGGCCACCATAGGTTTCTTCCTCCACATACCCTTTCCCTCGTTCGAGATCTTTCGCCTCCTGCCGTGGCGGAAGGAGCTGTTGGAAGGGCTCATGGGAGCCGATCTTCTAGGTTTTCACACCTATGACTACGCCCGCCACTTCCTCGCCTCTGTAAGGAGGCTTCTCGGCTACGAGCATACCCTGGGGACCCTTCAGACGGAGGATCGGGTTGTAAGGGTGGATGCCTTCCCCATGGGAATAGACTATGAACGGTTCGCCCAAGCCGCGGACGATCCGAAGGTGAAGAGGGAGGTGGCCCGCCTCCAAGGGCGTTTGGGGCCGAGGCAAGTCATCCTGTCCATCGATCGCCTGGATTACACCAAAGGGATCCTTCAGCGAATAGAGGCCTTCGCCCGTTTTCTGGGCAAAAGGCCCGAGTACCGGGAAAAGGTGACGTTGATCTTAGTGGCTGTCCCATCCCGGACCCAGGTGGAGCACTACCGCCTCCTGAAACGGGAGGTCGATGAGCTTGTGGGAAGGGTCAATGGGGAGTACGGGACCATCGGCTGGAACCCCATTTGGTACCTCTATCGATTGCTCCACTTCCCCGTGCTCAACGCCCTTTATCGTCTGGCTGACGTGGCCCTGGTAACCCCTTTGAGGGACGGTATGAACCTGATCGCCAAGGAATACCTCGCCTCCAGGGTCGATGGCACGGGAGTCCTCATCCTGAGCGAGATGGCTGGAGCCGCCACAGAGCTCGGCGAGGCGCTGTTGGTCAATCCCAACAACGAAGACGAGCTGATCGAAGCTTTGGAGCGTGCCCTTACCATGCCCATTGAGGAGCAGGTGGAGAGAAACAGGGCAATGCAGCGGAGGCTCCGTCGTTACACGGTCAAAAGGTGGGCCAAGGACTTCCTTGACTCTCTGGACAAGGTCAAGGCCTTGAGTCGTGAGCGAGAGACCAAGCTCCTCACCCCCGCTTTAAGGGCCAAGCTCCTCGAGGATTATCGCGGTGCTAAAAGGAGGCTCCTCTTCCTCGATTACGACGGTACCCTTGTACCCTTTTCCTCCCGCCCGGAGATGGCTGCTCCTCCCCCTGAGCTCCTCGAAGTCCTGAGGAAACTCGGCGTCCAGCGGGGCAACGAAGTGGTGATCATCAGTGGGAGAGACCGAGGAACTTTGGAGCGATGGTTTGGTTCCCTACCGGTATCTTTGGTGGCTGAACATGGGGCTTGGATAAAGGAGGGGGAATGGCAGGCAGCCCTGCCTTTGGAGGACAGTTGGAAGGAGGAGATAAGGCCTATTCTCGAGTTTTACACCGATCGCACACCGGGCAGTTTCATAGAGGAAAAGGATTTTTCCTTGGTATGGCACTATCGCCGGGCTGATCCAGAACTCGCCGAAATAAGGGCGAGGGAGTTGAAGGATGAACTTCTGACCCTAACGGCCAACCTAAACCTCGGGGTTCTGGAAGGGAGCAAAGTCCTCGAGGTGAAGGACACGAGCATAAACAAAGGACGGGCAGCCTTGAGGTGGTTAGAAGGATGTTGGGATTTCATCTTCGCAGTGGGGGATGACTGGACCGATGAGGACATCTTCGCGGTCCTCCCCCAGTGGGCTTACTCCATCAGGGTGGGGCTCAGTCCCTCGCAGGCCCGCTTCAACATCCTCTCCCACACCCAAGTGAGGGAGCTTTTGGAGGAGTTGGTGCGTTGCGATGAAGGCGCGGATGAGACCCTTTGAAGTCAAAGACTGTACCCTCATCGCCATCGCCACCGGGGTTCAGGCCCAGAACCTCAGGGAGCTGCGGGAGGGCATCGCCAAAATCCACCCGGGTAGTATCTATTACCACTTCTGGGGTGGACTATTGCACAGCCGGTTTGAAGAACCCGAGTTCAACAACGACTTCGCCGCCTGGGTTAGACACGAACTACACGATCCGGTTTTGGCAGAGCGGCTGGCCGTGGTAGATCCCACTGATTTCCCCGACATTGAGGCCCTGCGCGAGGAGCTCGTGGAGATAATTGAGGAAAGGCTTTATGAGCTGGAACAACCCCCCTGGGCTAGACCTGGAGAGGAGTTCCACTTTATCCGTTCGCAGATCGTGGTCTTCGACACACACCGGAGGCTCCACCACCCGGAGGAACTGGCGGAAGCCTTGCCGGAGTTGTCAGTGGGAAGCCTCTTTTACCATTTCGTGGACGCCCGCAGGAGGACGCCAGAGGGGATCGACGATTTCCGGGCGTGGCTTTGTGGCTTCGCTCCCAAGTATGAGGCTCTGTGCGAGGAGATAGCCGCCATCGATCCCTATTTCACCACCCTTGCTGAGTTGAAGGAGAAGCTCAGCCGGCTCTTTCACCGCCATTTCGGAACGGGGCAATGGGTAGGCTCGAGCGATACGCAGAGGTAGCCGGGGGCGACGTCATCGAGCACCTCCGACAGCTCGCCCGCCTCCTCAAGGGGATCAAGGTGGTGCACGTCAACTCCACCCGTACTGGTGGGGGAGTGGCGGAGATCCTCGGCAGGCTGGTTCCCCTTATGAACGAATTGGGTATAGAGGCATCGTGGCTTGTTATAGAGGGCGACGAAGATTTCTTCCGTTGCACCAAATCCTTCCACAACGCCCTCCAGGGGACACCTATGGGGCTCAGCGAGAGCGCCTTAAGGCACTACGAGGCGGTAAACGCAGAAAACGCCTCTGCCTTCCGGCGGGTGTTGGAGGACGCGGACGTGGTCATAATCCACGATCCTCAACCTGCGGCGATGCTCTCCTTCTGCCCAGGCCGAAAGGGCAAGTGGATATGGCGGTGCCATATAGATATCAGCCGTCCTTGGAGACCCCTCTGGAAGTACCTGCGGAAGTTCGTGATGCAATATGACGCAAGCATCTTCTCCATTGCTCAGTTCGCCCAGCCCCTGCCCCATCCCCTGTACATTATTCCCCCAAGTATCGATCCCCTTAGTGAGAAAAATCGCGAGCTCACCGAAACCGAAGTGAAAGAGGTGTACAATGGGTTCGGGATCGACCTCGGACGGCCGGTGATCCTGCAGGTGTCACGTTTTGACCGTTTCAAGGACCCCTTGGGGGTGATACAGGCGTATCGTCTGGCGAAGAAATTCATACCTCCCCTTCAGCTCGTCTTGGCTGGAGGCGGTGCTGCGGACGATCCCGAGGGGGAGGCCGTCCTTGAGGAAGTGAGGTTGGCCGCAAGGGATGACCCCGATATTCATGTCCTGTATCTTCCCCCTGAGGCCGACCGCACGATTAACGCCCTGCAGCGCGGCGCAGAAGTGGTGTTGCAGAAGTCCCTTCGGGAGGGATTCGGCCTTACGGTGACCGAGGCGATGTGGAAGGGGAAGCCGGTGATCGGAGGCGACACCGGGGGGATAAAACTCCAGGTGATCAACCACCATACGGGTTTCCGCGTCAATACTCCGGAAGGGGCAGCCCTCAGGATCAGGTACCTCCTGCATCACCGGGAAATCCTCTCGGCGATGGGCCGTAAGGCTCGCCAATTCGTGAGGGAGAACTTCCTCATTACCCGCCACCTGAGGGATTACCTGACCCTCATGGTGGGCCTCACATATGAAGTAGAGGAGAGGATCGAACTTGCATAAAAAAGACGGCCCCCAAGGGGCCACCTCCATACACCATGTCCTCTCGACTATTTTTCCACCGGTTCAAAGGCGAAGAAGACCCGTTCCACCCATTTGGTGTCCTTTTTCAGCTCAATGGGATGGGAAGGGACTTCGAAGACCACTAGCTGTACCTCACTGCCCTCCTTGAGCTTTCCCACCGGGCAGTTGATTATTCGGCTGAGGATCCTTTTGATAGGGCTTCCCTCTCCCAAATCGATCCAGGCGTGAATCAGCGGTGATTCGAAGCCAAGGGGGACCCCCCTAACCTCTTCGGTGAAGGTAAGGACCTTCCCCCTCTTGGGCAGTTCAATCCACTCCAGGTCCTCGGAGTAGCATTCCGGACAGATGACCCGCGGAGGGTAGGCCACATGTCCGCAGGTGCGGCACCTGGTGGTGGTGAACTTGCCCGCCTTAAGGTTCTCGTAGAACTGGTGGACCCGGTTGAACTCCTTGGCCTCCAGAGGCCACATGTCCATGGTTACCGGGTACTTGTCCTCGAGAATTGGTATCCCCAATACGGCCATCTCATCACCTCCTATTTCACAGGCTCACGGCCGTAGATCACGATGGTGTGTTCCACGTTCAGACCGCTGAGGTTGTGGGTGAGGGCGATTTCAGCTCCCTCTACCTGGAAACGGGCCCGGCCCTGTAGCTGTCTCATGATCTCTATGGCCTGACGGATCCCGGTGGCGCCGAAAGGATGCCCACAGGACAGGAGCCCCCCGTCTGTATTAATGGGCACTTTTCCCCCTATTTTGGTCTGCCCTGACTCGATAAAAGCCCCCCCCTCTCCCTTCTTGCAGAAGCCGAGCTCTTCCACCTCGATGACCTCGGAGATGCTGAAACAATCGTGGGTCTGGGCCACATCGATGTCATCAGGGCCGACCTTGGCGCTCTCATAGGCCCTCTTAGCCGCCACCCTCAGGTGGGCCCAGTCGGCCAGGTGTTCCCCTGGCCAGTTGGCGGAAACGCTGTGTAGTGACGCCTGAGCTCCGCCCCGGATGTAGACCAAAGGCCTGTCAGTGAGGTCTTTGGCCCGCGACTCCTCGGCGACGATGACCGCTGCTGCCCCATCGGTAATAGGACAGCAGTCATAGAGCGTCAGCGGCGGCACCACCGGCGGTGCCCCAAGGGCCTCCTCCAGAGTGAGCTTCTTCTGGAACTGGGCCTTGGGATTTTCGGCACCGTAGTTGTAATTGACCACTGAGACCCATGCAAGCTGTTCCTTCGTGGTCCCGTAGCGCTTCATATGTTCCTTGGCGGTGAGGGCGAAAAAGGGAGGCGGCAATCCCAACCCGTTGGGGGCGTCCCAATCGTGGTCTATGGAGGCGAGCTCGCTGTAAAAGACCTCCCACTTCTGGGGGGTGTAGAGCTTTTCGCCTCCAGCGACCATCACGATGTCCGCCATCCCACTCTCCACCAGTCCCTTGGCGAGCAGGATGGCGGTGCTCCCTCCCGCACAGAGAACATCCACCCTGGCACAGATGGAGGTGGGCTTGATCCCCACCCTTTCTGCTATTACTGGAGCAGTATTGACCTGGAAGGAACACCTGCCCGCATAGGAGGTGGCGAAGAAGAACCCGTCGATGTCCTTTGGTTTGAGACCGGGGATATCCTCCAGGCAATCCTTGGCGGCCTCCTGGGCCATATCCACCAGCGAGGCCTCCCTGACTCCCCACTTACACATTCCACCGGCGATGATACAGGCCCGTCTAGCCATCTCTTCCCTCCCTATCTGTCTTTGAATTCGGGCTTTCTCTTCTCCATAAAGGCCCTGAGCCCTTCTCGTCCGTCCTCCGAGGTATAGGCTTGGAGGAAGCATTCCCCCTCGAAGACGAGAGCCGCTTCCAAGGGCATCTCCATCCCCCGGCTGATCGCTACCTTCAGGGCCTCCAGCGCTACGCGAGGCTTGGAAGCCAACTGCCTGGCGAAGGACATCACCTCGTCCATGAGGTTTTGGTCTGGGACCACCCGGTCCACGAGGCCGAGCTCCAGGGCTCTCCTGGCGCCGATCACCTCCCCTGTGAAGAGCAGTTCCTTGGCCCTTGAAGGGCCTATCAGCCTCGGCAACCGCTGGGTGGCTCCTCCTCCGGGGATGATCCCGAGGTTTATCTCGGGCTGACCGAAGCGAGCGTCCTCCGAGGCGAAGCGGAAATCGCAGCATAGGGCGAGTTCCATTCCGCCCCCCAAAGCCATTCCTCTGATGGCCGCAATGGTCGGCATGCGAAGCCTTTCCACCCCGCAGTAGGCCTTCCGCGCCAAGTCCACTATCTCGCGCATCTGGACGGAGGACTTCCCCTCCACCTCCTTCACGTCGAGCCCCGTAGAGAAGGCCTTACCCCCCCCTGTGAAAACCGCCACCTTGGCGTCTTTGTCCCTTTCTAACTCCTCGCAGAGCAGGAAGAGTTCCCTATACAGGATAGGACTCAGGGGGTTGTAAGGCGGACGGTTGAGGGTTACCAAGGCCACCCCTTCCTTTATCTCCAGAATTAGCGTCTCGTAGCCCATGACCCTCCCTTCACTTCCCGTATTTATACCACCCCTCCCCCGTCTTACGGCCGAGTTTGTTGGCCTTTACCCTGGCCTTCAGGGCATGAGGGGTGACGTGCTTCAACTCCTGAGGGAGCTCCCTGCGGAAGTACTCGTTGACGAAATAGGCGATATCCAAACCCGTCAAGTCCATCAGCTCGAAGGGCCCCATGGGGTAGTTGAGACCGAGCTTAACCGCCTTGTCGATGTCCTCCATAGAGGCGATTCCCTCTTCGTATATTCTTATGGCCTCCATGAGCTGGGGCATCATTATCCGGTTGACGATGAAACCAGGGGTGTCCTTCTTCACCAGTACGGGGGTCTTACCCAGTTTCTCAGCCAGCTCCCATGTAACCTTCACCGTGTCATCGCTTGTCTCCAAGCCCTTGATGACCTCCACCAGTCTCATCAAGGGGACGGGGTTGAAAAAGTGCATCCCCACTACCTTGTCAGGCCTCTTGGTGGCGGTGGCGATCTCGGTTATGGAGAGGGAAGAGGTGTTGGTCGCCAAGATGACCTCCGGACGGGTCAGCTCGTCCAGCTCCTTAAAGACCCTTTTCTTGAGGTCTATGTCCTCGATGACCGCCTCGATGACGAAGTCCACGTCCTTCAGTTCCGCCATATCCGTCGTGCCCTTGATCCGCCCGAGGGTGGCCTTCTTCTCTTCCTCTGTGATCTTCCCCTTCTCGACACCTTTGGAGAGAAAGGCCTCGATATTCTTCAGCCCCCTTTGGACGAACTCATCGGCTATATCCCTCATCACCACCTCAAAGCTGGCCTGGGCACACACTTGGGCGATGCCGTTGCCCATGGTGCCGGCCCCCAGAACCCCTATTTTTCTAATCTCCATCGTCTCCCCTCCTTTCCTCGGGTTTTCCCAAGCCGTTGAGAACGGGGAAAGTTGTATACCATCTATGTTTCCTTGTCAACTTGAGAAGGAGGGCACAAGGTCTTTTCCCCTTCCG
>CAZGDM010000075.1:0-7681 GCA_964525275.1 uncultured Thermodesulfobacteriota bacterium
ACCTATGCAATACAGAAGCTTGACGCCGCCTCCCCTTTTACCTTAAGCTTCGCCAGGGGAGATGGAATACGAAGCGGTCATAGGGCTTGAGGTACACGCACAGTTGCTCACCTCCAGTAAGATCTTCTGCGGGTGTCCCACCACCTTCGGGGCAGAGCCCAATACTCAAACCTGTCCTGTCTGCACCGGAATGCCAGGGTCGCTTCCGGTGTTGAACCGCCGGGCCGTGGAATTCGCCTTGAAATTGGCCCTGGCGACCCATTGCAAGATAGCCTCCTTCAGCCTCTTCGCCCGCAAAAACTACTTCTACCCTGACCTGCCCAAAGGCTATCAGATATCCCAGTACGAGCTGCCCATTGCCACAGGAGGGTGGATCGAGATCCCCACGGAGGATGGGGGTAAGAAACGTATAGGCCTTATCAGGATCCATATGGAGGAGGACGCGGGGAAGCTCGTCCACGACGAAAGGGAGCCCTGGAGCTATGTGGACTTCAACCGCACGGGGGTCCCCTTGCTGGAGATAGTATCAGAACCCGATATCCGCACCCCCAAGGAGGCGGTGGAGTACCTCAAGATGTTGAGGGCGATCCTCCGGTACCTGGAGATCTGCGATGGCGATATGGAAAAGGGGAGTCTCAGGTGTGATGCCAACGTATCCATCAGGCCCAAGGGGTCAAAGGTCTTCGGGACGAGGACCGAGGTCAAGAACATGAACTCCTTTCGCCACGTGGAGCGTGCCCTGAGTTACGAGATAGAGAGGCAGAAGAGGGTCATCGAGGAGGGCCGAGAGGTGGTCCAGGAGACGAGGCTCTGGGACCCCCAACGGGGGGTTACGGTGCCCATGCGTGGCAAGGAAGAGGCCCACGACTACCGCTACTTCCCCGATCCCGATCTGGTCCCCCTCGTCATCTCCGAGGAGTGGATAGAGGAGGTGCGGCAGAGCCTTCCGGAGTTGCCGCTGGAGCGGAAGGAGCGCTTCGTCAGGCAGTACGGTATCCCGGAGTACGACGCGGGGGTGCTCACAGCCTCTAAGGCCTTGGCCGATTACTACGAACGTTGTGTGGAGCTCTTCCCCGAGCCAAAGCAGGTGAGCAACTGGGTGATGGGGGAATTGCTGCGGCTGCTGAACGAGGCGGGGAAAGAGCCGGAGGATTGCCCCGTGCCCCCGGAAGGGCTTGCAGAGCTCCTCGGCCTCATCAAAGACGGCACCATCAGCGGCAAGATCGCCAAGGGGGTCTTCGAGGAGATGTTCCGCACGGGAAGGGGTGCCCGTGAGATCGTCAGGGAGAAGGGGCTTGAGCAGATAACGGACGAAGGGGTCCTCAAGACGGTGGTGGATCAAGTGCTCCGCGATCACCCCAAGGAGGTATTTGAATACCGTAAGGGAAAGGAGAAACTCCTCGGTTTCTTCGTGGGGCAAGTGATGAAGGCCACAAGAGGCAAGGCCAACCCTCAACTGGTCAACAAGCTCCTGAGGGAGGCCCTAAAGGGCGAGGATGGCTGAAGGGGGGGATATGGAGGTACTATGGGCGCCGTGGCGTATGGAATACATCCTCTCGAAGAAGGAGGACGGCTGTATCTTCTGTCGCTGTGCCTCCTCCTCCGACCTAAAGTCCCATCTGGTCCTCTACAGATCGGAGCACTGTTTCGTGGTGATGAACCGTTATCCTTACAACAACGGTCATCTCATGGTGGCCCCGTATCGCCATACGGGGTTGCTCGAGTCCCTCAGTCCTGAGGAGGCCCAAGACATAATGTCGGTGCTGCAACGTTGTATCCAGATCCTGAAGGAGGCCTTCTCCCCCGACGGGTTCAACCTCGGTGCCAACCTTGGGAAGGTGGCCGGGGCCGGAGTGGCCGACCATCTGCACTTTCACATCGTGCCTCGCTGGGAGGGGGATACGAATTACATGCCGGTGATCGGCTCCACGAGGGTTATCCCCGAGCACCTGGAGCGGACCTATGAGAGACTGTGGCCTCTCTTCCAGCGAAGGGGAGATGGGAGATGACCCTGATCAAAGTCCTCTTCGTGGGGCTGTTGTTCTTCTTCGCCCTGACCTTTTCCATGCAAAACGACCTCCCTGTGGAGATACGCTACTGGGGCCTGACCGAGTCCTTGAAGGTGCCACTTTACGTGGTGGTGCTTTTCTGTTTCTTCTCGGGGGTGATCATCGGGGGGCTCGGCGGCCTCGTCAGCAACTTCAGACTCAAATGGGAGCTTAGGCGCATCAAGAGGGAGCTCGAACGCCTCCGCTCTAAGGAAGGCCCCCCGCCGCTTCACTGAATGGAGTTTTACGACCCCGAAGGAAGTCCCGTCGTAAGGCCCGAAGGGATGGTCAGAGCCTTGACCTTCGGTGGCCTCCGGGAGGAGGCCCTGCGGGTTGGAGAGGTGGCGGTTATAGTGGTCACAGGGGCGGACCTTCGAGGGATGGCTCGGAAACTCAGGGCCAAGCCCCAGTACGCTTGGAGACCTTATCGCAAACTGTACACCTCTCAGGGGATAACGGTGGCCCTTTCTCCCTTTGGTGGCCCAAACGTCGTCGCCCTCGCGGAGGAGCTTAGGGCCTTCGGTGGGGAGGTCTTCCTCTTCTTCGGTTACTGTGGCTCCCTCCGGGAGGAGGTGCGGGCTGGGGAGATCATCCTTCCTACAAAGGCGATAAGGGAGGAGGGCACCTCTTTTCACTATCTGCCTGAGGGCGAGGAGGCCACGGCTTCTGATGGGTTGTCGGCAGCGATCGAGAGGGTCCTTCGGGAAGAGGGGGTATCCTTTCGGAAAGGAATGGTCTGGACGACCGATGCCATATACCGGGAGACCTCCAGGAAGGTCGAGCGTTACGCTGAGATGGGATGCCTGGGGGTGGAGATGGAGACGGCGGCCCTCTTCACCTGGGGGAGGGCATCGGGGGTGGAGGTAGGGGGGCTCCTGGTCGTCACCGATGAGCTGTCCGGGGGACATTGGACGCCCCGTTTCCGTTCTCCCGCCTTCCTCAGGGGTCGAAGGAGAGGGCTCGACCTGATGGCCAAGGTCGCAAAGGCCCTAAGGCACAGGGGGTACGAAGCGGAAAAGCTCCTTGACATGCGTCTTGAAATTTAGTATCCAGAGGGGGGGTGGGAGTGTGAAATATACCGTCTGGATCTTTCGCAAAGACCTCCAACCCGTCAAGTTTCGCCTGCCACGCTTCGTCGTGGTGTTTTTCGTCCCCCTAATCCTTATCTCCTTTGCAGCTTTGGGGTTTCTCCCTTTCCTGGCCTCCGACTACTTGAGACAGCAGAGGGAACTGCAGGAGGTGAAGGCGGAGCTCGAACGGCGCACGCGCACCTACGGAGACCGTCTCGAAAAGCTCAGTAAGGAACTGGCCACCTTGAGGGAGTTCGACAGGCGTTTGCGCATCATGGCCAACCTCGAGCCAGGGGGTGAGGAGATCTTCGCGGTGGGAGGGGCAGAAGAGGGGGAGTCCTTCGAGCCGGTGAAGAAGGCCCTTGACAAGAGGGTGTTGGATGACCTCATCCGCGAGGCGGAGGTCCAGCGCAAGAGTTTCGAGGAGCTTTACTCCGCCCTGCGCGAAAAGAGACATCAGCTGAGCTGCACCCCCTCCATATGGCCGGCAAAGGGGTGGGTCAGTTCAGGGTTCGGTTACAGGCGGGACCCCTTCACCGGACTGCGCCAGTTCCACCACGGCCTCGACATCTCAAACCGCATAGGTACCCCCATCATCGCCCCGGCTGACGGGGTAGTGGCCCGCATCTGGAAGGACCGAAGGTTAGGTCTCTCCATGAAGATCAGCCACGGCTACGGCATCACCACCATCTACGGCCATCTTCACAAGGTCTTGGTGAAGGTGGGACAAAAGGTGAAGCGAGGCCAGAAGATAGCCTTGATGGGCAACAGCGGTCGTTCCACCGGCCCCCACCTTCACTACGAGGTGCGCCTCAACGGCAGACCGGTCAACCCCCGGCATTACATC
This sequence comes from uncultured Thermodesulfobacteriota bacterium, assembly GCA_964525275.1. Lineage (GTDB taxonomy): Bacteria > Desulfobacterota > B13-G15 > B13-G15 > B13-G15 > CAZGDM01. Next base: position 3,966 of record CAZGDM010000075.1, read on the forward strand.
CTCAACTGATCTGCTGCCGAAGGTGCAAAGCTGAAGGTCGAGGTGTATACTTAATCTCCTGAACCTCTGTTACGGAGGAGGGGTGATGATCGGCTCGCTTTTGAAAAAGGTGGTGGGGACCAAAAACGAGAGGGAACTCCGCCGCATTAAGCCCATCGTAGAACGCATCAACGCCCTCGAACCCCAAATGATGGCCCTGCCCGATCATCGCTTGAGGGCCAAGACCGGGGAGTTCAAGGAGCGGATAGAGCGAGGGGAGAGCCTGGATGAGTTGCTCCCCGAGGCCTTCGCCGTGGTGAGAGAGGTGGCCAGGAGGACCTTGGGGGAGAGGCCCTTCGACGTGCAGTTGATAGGGGGCATCGTCCTTCACGAGGGGAAGATCGCCGAGATGGCCACAGGTGAGGGCAAGACCCTCGTCGCCACCATGCCGGCCTACCTCAACGCGCTGTTGGGCCGCGGGGTCCACATCGTAACGGTCAACGACTACCTGGCCAGGCGCGACGCCGAGTGGATGGGGGCCATCTACCGCTTTCTGGGCCTCGAGGTGGGGGTGATCGTCCACGATATGGATGACGACGAGCGGAAGCGCTCTTACCAGGCCGACATCACTTACGGCACCAACAACGAATTCGGCTTCGACTACCTGCGGGACAACATGAAGTTCTCCCTGGAGGATTGCGTACAGCGGGAGCTGTTTTACGCCATCGTCGATGAGGTGGATTCCATCCTCATCGATGAGGCCCGGACGCCCTTGATCATATCGGGGCCCGCAGAGGAGTCCACGGAGAAGTACTACCACATCAACCGGATCATCCCTCATCTCAAGAAAGACGTCCACTTCACCGTGGACGAGAAGGCCCACACCGTGGCCCTGACCGAGGAGGGAGTGGCACGGGTGGAGGAGCTCTTGGGGGTGGACAACCTTTACGACCCCCGCCACATCGACCTGATCCACCATGTACATCAGGCCCTGAGGGCTCATCACCTCTTCAAGCGCGACCGTGACTACGTGGTGAAGGACGGCAAGGTGATCATCGTCGACGAGTTCACCGGGCGCTTGATGCCCGGCAGGCGCTGGTCCGATGGGCTCCATCAGGCCATCGAGGCCAAGGAGGGGGTGAGGATCGAAAGCGAAAACCAGACCTTGGCCACCATCACCTTCCAGAACTACTTCCGGATGTACAAGAAGCTGGCCGGGATGACGGGGACCGCGGACACCGAGGCGGTGGAGTTCAAGAAGATCTACAACCTCGATGTGGTGGTGATCCCCACCAATCGCCCTCTGATCCGCACCAACTACCCGGATGTGATCTACAAGACCGAGAAGGAGAAGTTCCAGGCGGTGGTCAGGGAGATAGAGGAGCTGCACAAGAAGGGGCGCCCGGTGCTGGTGGGCACGGTCTCCATCGAGAAGTCCGAGCGCCTGAGCCAGATGCTCAAGCGTCGCGGCATTCCCCACCACGTGCTCAACGCCAAGCACCACGCCAAGGAGGCCGAGATCATCGCCCAGGCCGGAAGGCTCGGCGCCGTCACCATCTCCACCAACATGGCTGGCCGCGGGACGGACATCCTGCTCGGCGGCAACCCCAAGTTTCTGGCCAAGAAGATGGTGGGGGAGGGGGCAGATGAGAAGGAGTATCAGGAGGCCTACAAGAAGGCCCTCGAGATCACCAACCGTGAGAAGGAGGAGGTGGTCAAACTCGGGGGGCTTCACGTCATCGGAACAGAGCGGCACGAGTCCCGCCGTATAGACAACCAGCTCCGGGGAAGGGCTGGGCGCCAGGGAGACCCGGGTTCATCGCGCTTCTACCTCTCCCTGGAGGACGATCTTTTGAGGATCTTCGGCTCGGACCGCATAAGCCGCATCATGGACAAACTGGGCGTGGATGACGGCGAGCCCATTGAGCATCCCCTGGTGACCAAAGCCATCGAGAGCGCCCAGAAGCGGGTGGAAGCCCATAACTTCGAGATACGAAAACACCTCCTGGAGTACGACGACGTGATGAACCAGCAGAGGGAGGTGGTCTACTCCCTCAGAAGACAGATCCTGAAGGGAGAGGGACTTCGGGAGCTGGTCCTGGAGATGATCGAGGAGGTGGTCGATGGCCTGATCGAGGCGTACACCGACCCCAAGAGCTACCCCGAGGAATGGGATCTGGAGGGCCTGAAGGAGGCCTTCCGGCGGCAGTTCTCCTTCCCTCTGGAGCTGGGGGAGGAGGTCCTTCAGATGAAGCAGGAGGAGCTCCGGCAGCTCCTGCTGCAGAAGGCCCGGGCCTTTTACGAGGAGAAGGAGCGGATGCTCGGTCCCGAACTCATGAGGGACCTGGAGAAGTTCCTGCTACTTCAGACCATAGACAGCCACTGGAAGGACCACCTGCTGAACATCGATTACCTCAAAGAGGGGATAGGCCTGAGGGGCTACGCTCAGAAGGACCCGCTGGTGGAGTACAAACGAGAGGGCTACCAGATGTTCGTGGAGATGCTTCAGCGGGCCAAAGAGGACGCCGTAAGCAAACTCTTCGCGGTGCAGGTGGCCAAGGAAGAGGAGGTGCCTCCCCTGGAGCGGGCTCTGGGCCAGAGGGTCTTCCTCATCCACGGCGGTGCTCCCCCACCGCCGGCTGCCCCTACGGCTGAGGAGGTCACCAGGCCCCAGCGCCGCACCCCAGTGCGGCGGAAGGGACGCAAGATCGGCCGCAACGACCCCTGCCCCTGCGGCAGCGGTAAGAAGTACAAGCACTGCTGCGGTAGATGAAGATCCCAGAAGGTTTCAGGGCTGCAGGTGTCGCCGGCGGCATAAAGGCGGAAGGTCCTGACCTCGCCTTGATAGTCTCGGACCGTCCCGCAACAGCCGCTGGCCTCTTCACCAGCAACCGGGTCAAGGCCGCCCCGGTGATCTACAGCCGCAGGGTCCTGAGGAAGGGGAGGGCAAGGGCGATAGTCGCCAACAGCGGCTGTGCCAATGCCTGTACCGGCCCTCGGGGCCTCGAAGATGCCCGGCGCATGGCCCGGGCAGTGGCCCGTGCCCTGGAGGTCCCTGAAGGGGAGATCTTGGTGGCCTCAACCGGGGTCATCGGAGAGCCCCTCCCCATCGAACGGATCGAGGGGGCCGTGCCGGATCTGGTCGGGAAGCTCTTTCCCCAGGGGTTTGAGGAGGCGGCCCGCGCGATCATGACCACCGATACGCGTCCCAAACTGCGCTGGGCAACCCTCTCGACTTCAAGGGGGGAGGTTACGATCCTCGGCATCGCCAAAGGGGCCGGGATGATAAGGCCAGACCTTGCTACCATGCTGGCCTTCATCGTCACCGATGCGGGCCTCAACCCCCAAGAGCTCAAGGGGATGCTCCGCGATGCGGTTTCGGAGAGCTTCAACAGGATCACCGTAGACGGGGAGCAGAGCACTAACGACACGGTTTTCATCCTGGCCAATGGCTTGAGAGGGGAGCTCAAGGGGGGGGACCTTGAATCCTTCGGGAGGGCGCTTGGAGAGGTGTGCCAGGGGCTTGCTCTTGACATAGTTAGGGACGGAGAAGGGGCCACCATGGTGGTGGAGATCGTGATCTCAGGGGCCCGGACCTCTGCCGAGGCCCGCAGGGCTGCCTACCGCATCGCCCACTCCCCCCTGGTCAAGACGGCCCTCTTCGGCCGGGACCCCAACTGGGGCAGGATCATGGCCGCCCTGGGGGACGCCGGGCTGAAGTTCGACCCCGCCAGGGT
>CAZGDM010000076.1:0-1520 GCA_964525275.1 uncultured Thermodesulfobacteriota bacterium
CTGAGCAAAGATCGTTTATGGTCGAGGGATTTCGCGAACTCCACCCGGTCCTCCAAGCCCTCCTGGCCACTCTTTTCACTTGGGCGCTGACGGCCCTTGGGGCTACAGCGGTCTTCCTCAGGAGGGAGCCCTCTCGGAGGTTGCTCGACGCCATGCTGGGCTTCGCCGCGGGAGTGATGATAGCGGCGAGCTTCTGGTCCCTTCTGGCCCCGGCTATAGAGATGACGGGTAGTTGGGTGCCGGCGGTAGCGGGCTTTCTCGCAGGAGGTGCCTTTTTGCGCGCGTTGGATCGCCTTTTGCCCCACCTTCATTTGGGTTTCCCGATGGAGGAGGCCGAGGGGTTGAAGACTTCGTGGCACAGGGCAGTGCTTTTGGTGCTGGCGGTAACCCTTCATAACATCCCTGAGGGGTTAGCTGTAGGGGTGGCCTTCGGTGCTTTAGCTGCGAAGCTGCCAATGGCTACTTTGAGCGGAGCCATGGCCTTAGCCCTGGGTATCGGTATCCAGAACTTCCCCGAAGGGATAGCGGTGTCCATGCCCCTGAGAAGGGAGGGATTATCTCCTGCAAAGAGTTTCTTCCTGGGCCAGCTCTCCGGGGCCGTGGAGCCTGCAGCCGGGGTGATAGGGGCCGCGCTCGTGATGATTGCCCTTCCCCTTTTGCCCTACGCCTTGAGCTTTGCCGCCGGGGCGATGATCTTCGTCGTGGTGGAGGAGGTAATCCCAGAAGCCCAGCGAGGGGGAAATGCCGACCTTGCCACCACCGGAGCCATGTTAGGCTTTGCTGTGATGATGGCTTTGGATGTAGCCTTAGGTTAGGCGATGACGGCCCCTTTCGCGATAAAGGATGATGTCTTCATGGTGGGAGGCCCTGGCCTGACCGATTCGCGGGATTGCTGTATTTACTTAATCCACGCCGAAGGGGAATTGGCCTTGATTGATTCGGGCGTTTGCAGGGGAAGCGCCGATTTGATCCTTGCCAATGTGCGTTCTTTAGGCCTTGATCCTTGCAATCTGAAGTACGTCATCGCCACTCACGCCCATATAGACCATATTGGGGGACTTCGCCGTCTAAGGGAGGGAGGGGCTAAAGTGGTGGCCCACGAGTTAGATGCCCCGGCCATCGAGGAAGGGTTAGAGAGGATCGGGGCGTTCTTCTACGGCGTGGATTACGAGCCCTGTCAGGTAGATCTGAAGGTGACGGAAGATGGTCATCGCTTATCGGTGGGTGGAAAAGAGCTCCTCTGTCTCCATATCCCAGGCCATACGCCCGGAAGTATGGCGGTAGTGCTCGAAATCGAGGGAAGTAAAATCCTCTTCGGTCAGGACATCCACGGCCCTTACCTCGAAGAAATTGGTTCAGATCTTGAAGCCGCCAAGAAATCCTTGCAGAAGCTCGTAATCCTTGAAGCGGACATCCTTTGTGAGGGTCATTACGGGGTGATCAGACCTGCCGAGGAGGTCCGAAAGTTTATAGAGGGCCATTTGAAATCTCTTACCGCACCATGATCTTGGGCAGTTCTT
>CAZGDM010000076.1:1620-7167 GCA_964525275.1 uncultured Thermodesulfobacteriota bacterium
TCTTCCTTCATCACGCCTTCGACCTGAACGAGAGCTCCGTCAGATTTCTCCAGCGGGTTGAAAGGGGAACCATCAGGGCTTACACCTCACTTCTGATGCTGGAAGAGGTGTTCCTCAAACTCCTGATTCAGCAAGCCTCAAATTTTCTCACCCGGGTCACCTTGCAGGACGTGAAATCCCTCCTGAAGGACGAAGAAAAGAAGGAGGAGATATTCCTCCTGCTTTTTCGCTACCAGCAGTACATTGAGACTTTGAAGGCGGGAGGGCTCAGAGTAAGCGGACTTACCGAAGAGGATATCCACAGAGCCATCCATCTATCGAGACGGTGGGGTTTACTCACTGCCGATGCCTTACATCTGGCTGTGATGGAAAGGAAAAGAATTGTCCACCTCGCCTCAGCAGACAGAGACTTTGAGGGAATAGAAGGGATTACCTTGTGGAGACCTTGAAGAAAGGGGATCTCAGAGGAAGGTGGACTGGAGGATTTAAGGCTGGTTGCTCTGGATCAGATCCCAGTTTGGGGAATGGGTGGGTTTCTCCCCCTTCAGCACCCTCACCAGGTCCTGGGCGGCCTGAAGGGCCATGCGGGAGCGGGTCTCCCAGGTGGCGGAGCCGATATGGGGCAGAAGCACCACGCGATCAAGTCCTAAGAGCCCCTCATGGACCTTCGGTTCTCGCTCGTAGACATCGAGACCTGCTCCCCAGATCAACCCCTCCTTGAGGGCTTGGACCAGCTCCCCCTCCTTTACGATGGGTCCCCGGCCTATGTTGATCAGGATGGCGTCCCTCCTCATCTTGCGGAATTCCTCGAGGCCAAAACGCCCGCGGGTCTGCGGGTTAAGGGGGGCGGTGATCACCAGGAAGTCGCTCCGCTCAAGCAGTTCCCCGAAGGAGACATACCTTGCGCCAGTGGCCCTTTCGGCCTCCGGATTCGGTTTGCGGTTGTGATAGATCACCTCCATTCCGAAGCCCTTGGCCCTACGGGCCACGGCTGTCCCGATCCGCCCCATCCCGTAGATCCCCAGGGTCTTCCCCACGAGGTCCTTCCCCAGAAGGAGATGGCACCTCCAGCCTTTAAAGCCCCCTTCCTTTACGAATTGGTGTCCCTGGGGGATGAGCCTTGCCGTGGCCATGAGCAGGGCCCAGCCTAAATCGGCGGTGGCCTCGGTGAGGATCCCCGGAGTGTGGGTTACGACGATCCGGCGTCTTGTGGCCTCCTCAATGTCTATGTTGTCGAGCCCTGCGGCCATATTGGCGATGACCTTGAGGTGCGGGGCCTGGGCCATCACCTCCCGATCCACCCTGTCGTTGAGCATGACGAGAAGCCCTTCTACGTCGCGGACCATCTCCTTCAGTTCTGAAGGTCGTGGGGGTTCTCCTTCCCAGAAGATGGGCTCCGCCTCCTGCCTCAGGACTTCCTCCGCTTCGGGAAAGAGCCTTGTGGTTACGAAGACCCTGGGCTTGCCCATTCTCACCTCCTCATAACGATCCGCTCGGCGAGCTCCCCGTAGAAGTGATATCCAGAGCCGCCGGCAGCAAGCACCTCAAGCAACCCCTCTGCGTCCTTCACCAGGACGCCGCCAGCGACCGTGACCCCCCTCTCTAAGAGCGGTTCGGGGGTGAAGCTCACCGTGGGGCCGATCACCGCTACCTCGGCCCCGGGTTGGGCCATCTCGAGGATCCCCTCTAAGGTGTGATTCACCAGCGTCGCCCCCGTGACCACGAGGACCTCTGCTCGGGGGATCACTTCCCGGGCCCTATCCGCCGGGACGAAATGCCGGAGCTCCTCGCCCTTAAGGGTCCTGGGGTCTTTCTCGATCACCCACCACCTTCCACCCCTCGCCTTGAGGGCCTTTAGCACCGGCACCAGCGCCCCCACGACGGCTACAGGCCTGTCCGAATGAAGGTCGATCCTTTCCTGGGCGTCAACTCCCACCTCCAGCTGATAGTCCCCTTTGAGTCCCCTCCGGAGGCATGAGGCGTGAAGGGCGTTAAGCGTAGCTAAGGCCACTGCCACCTTTATGGGCTCAGATGAGGATAGGGCCTTTAAGACCTCTTCGACCATCATGCCCTTTGTCCGCCGGGGGTCAAATACCCTTCCCGCCGAGGTAGGGCAGCAGACCGCCTCGGGGATCTCCTTTACAGGGGTGAAGCAAAGGCCCCCTGAGCCATCGGAGAGCTCCACCCCGGTGAAGAAGAGCCCCGTGACCAGGCGCTTTAACGTCAGCTCCTCGTAATGACTTCCCAGTCTGTCCTTGAGGATCTGGGCAGCTTCGGACAATATCTCCATGCGGGCTATGATACCACTGGCGGACGCGTAATGAGGAGCCTTGCTTCTCGGGCAAGGGGGGATATGTCCAAGGGAAGGTCCTCCATCTCCCTCAGGAGTTCGGCGGTTTGGAGCATGAGACGCTGCATATCCCCCTCTTCCATCTCCGCCTCGTAGACCAGTTCCCTCCATTCCATCCCTTCGGTCCACGCCCTGATGGCGGCAGCCCTCCTCCTGGCCTCGGAAGGGGCACCGTGGGGTTGGAATAGGTCCGCTGCCCCCATGGGTGGAATGTTCATCTTCCTTTCCAACCCCTCCAGCTCGAAGACCACCCCGGCCAGAGGTCTCAAGTCCACCGGCATAAGGAGGTTCCTCGGGGACCTCTCCGTCGCCAAAGCCCCCACCCACGAAGCGAGGGCCGAGGGGTCGAGGTCCCTGTAGAGACCCCGGCGGACGACCTCCGCCATAACCAAGGAGAACTCGTGCCGCAGAAAGAGCCCCCATTTGCCGGTCTCTGTGACTCCGTAGGAGTTGTCTACGTAGCCCAGTTCCCTGAGCAGATCCGCCCGTCTCCTGAACTGCCTGAGCATGGCCCGTTGGACCCGCTCTCTTTTACGGCCGGAGCGTATTTGGTAAAGGAGGAAGCTCCGCCGCAGCACCCCTGTAGCCTCCTCCAGGGGGTAACGGTCCAGGAGGTTGAGGATCTGGTAATACTGGAGCCTGAAGGACGATCTGAGGGGTTCTGGCTCGGCCTTGGCCAGCTCCAGCCCCTCGAAAAGGTCCTTTCGCGACCTCGCCAAAAGGACTACGAATCCCACCCGGTCCTTTCCCCGACGTCCCGCCCTTCCGGTCATCTGTTGAAACTCCAGGGCCGTCAGGGGATGATCTCCGTTGCCCAAAGAGGTCAGGATTACCGTCCTGGCCGGCACATCGAGCCCAGCTGCAAGGGTCGTGGTAGCGAAGACCGCTCGCAGAAGTCCCCGGGCCAGCATCCTCTCCACCGCGACCTTCCAGCCGGTAAGATGTCCTGCATGATGGGCTGCCACTCCTCCGTCAATCAGGGCTTCCAGCAGAGGATGGCTCCATAGGTACGGATCCTCCTTTGCCACCTCCCGGAAGACCTGCAGTCGCTCTTCTCGTCCCCTCCAAGTCGAGGAGCGAAAACGTCCCGCCACCCTGTCACAGTCCCTCCGGCGGGGGAGAAACCAGATGACGGGCAACAGTTCCTTCTCTTCCAGTAGATCCAAGATCCTCTCGGGTGAGGTACGCCTCCCAGAACGCAGGCCCACGGTAGCAGCAATCCGGGGTTCGAGGGGCAGGACCTGCCCCCTTGGAGCCAAGAAACCGTAACGCAGCGGTACGGGCCTTTCCTCAGCCCGCACGACTCGCGGGGTCACTCCCCGCACCTCCTTCATCCACCCGGCGAGCTCCCTGACGTTGGAGATGGTGGCTGAAAGGAGCAACAGCTGGGTCTCCTCGGGGGAGAGGATGATGACCTCTTCCCAGGTCGTGCCCCTGTCCTCGTCACCCAGGTAATGGGCCTCGTCCAAAACCACGAAGTCAGGGGCCCGATCCCCCCGGTAGAGGGCGTTCCTCAAGACCTCCGTGGTGGCAACGATGAGGGGGGCCGAGGGGTTTTCCCGACGCTCTCCGGTCAACAACCCCACCCTTTCGCTTCCGAAACGATCCCTGAAGTCGTCGAACTTCTGATTGGATAGGGCCTTGAGAGGGGTGGTGTACCAGCATTCCTTCCCCTCAGCGAGGAATCGCTCTATGGCCTCGATGGCAATCCAGGTCTTGCCGCTTCCCGTAGGGGCCACGACGACCACGTCCTTGCCCTTCAAGAGCGCCTCCAACCCCCTCTTCTGGAAGGGCGAGGGCACAAAACCCCCCTCTTCAGGTTCCCCTATCCCCTCGAGGAACCTTCGTTCCAGGGCTTCAAGGGCCTTTCTTTTTAAACGCTTCATCCCTTTTCCTACAAAAAGCCCCCTCCTCGGAGGGGACTCACACTACAGGATAAACCTCCCCCAGCCTTCCTGCAAGGTCAGTCAGCCCATACACCCTTGCCCCACAGGAGGGTTGACAAGGGGCTATCCTCCCTGGTAAAAAGGAAAACAGCTGCCGTTTACCTAACAAAGCAGGAAAAGGAGTTCTTGGCTGCCTTTGGTGTCTTGGAGGAAGCTCGAAAACCGTAGAGGCGTGTGTCGTTGCCAAACAGCCGAGGGATTACGGCGTTGTCTTAGCCGAAAGGCTGTTCGCCACCACCTTCGATCCCCGCCTAAGGGGCGGATGCAGGGCGATAATTATGCCCTAAGCACCCTCCCGGACTTCTGGGATATGCGAAGGATCGTCCTTTGGGATATGAGGGGAGCATACGGCAAGGAGATGGGGATAGATTTAAGGCAATTCATATAAAAGAACTCTAAGGAGGGTAAGGGTAAGATGGGAAATCTAAGAAGACCGAATGCTAACGATGCAACAGGGACAGCCAATCGCTCAAGGAACGTCGTTCCGATGTCCGGGCTTTGCTCGAGGTGCGTTGACGGCTGTAAAGGGCAATGCGAGGTCTGGCTGGCGTCATTCAGAGGAAGGGAGGTGTTGTACCCCCAGCCCTTTGGGGAGATAACTGCAGGAGCGGACAAGGACTACCCCGTGGACTACTCGCACTTAAGCATCCAGGGCTATGCGAGAGGGGCAAAGGGCTTGGAAGGCGAAGTGGGTCCTGACGAGGCGATCTTTTCGAATGTTGACACCACTACAGAGTATGGATGGGAGAAGAAAGTCAAGATGCTCCTTCCCATCTTCACGGGAGCCCTGGGGTCCACCGAGATAGCTCGCAGGAACTGGGAACATTTTGCGGTAGGCGCTGCTATTTCGGGCATTACGATTGTATGTGGCGAAAATGTATGTGGTGTCGATCCTGAACTTGAGCTTGATTCAGCGGGAAAAGTGAAGAAATCGCCTGAGATGGATCGCAGGATAGAGATATACAGAAGGTTTCATGAGGGATATGGGGAGATACTCATTCAGGCAAATGTTGAAGACACAAGGCTTGGCGTTCCCGAATATATCGCAAGTAAACATAACCTCGAGACGATCGAACTCAAATGGGGACAGGGGGCCAAGAGCATAGGCGGCGAGATAAAGGTGAAGACGATAGAAAGGGCGATCGAGCTTAAGCGGAGAGGTTATATCGTCTTGCCTGACCCCGAGAACCCGGCGGTTAGAGAGGCCTACGAAAGGGGGGCGATCAGGGAATTTGAGAGGCATTCGAGGCT
>CAZGDM010000077.1:0-7113 GCA_964525275.1 uncultured Thermodesulfobacteriota bacterium
TGTGGATCATCTCCCAGAGGGCCTCCTTGTTGCCGAACTCGAGCTTTATGCCGCCGGTGTCCTCGTCCGTGAGGATCCCCTTCTCGTAGAGCTCCATAGCCCAGGCGATCATGCTTCCGGTCTCGAGGGTGTCCAGGCCGTAATAGTTGACCAGGTGGTTCCCCACCAGGACCGACTCCATATCGTTGATTTCCGGCTCCGTCCCCCAGGCCCCTTGGCTGGTGTACTCCGGCCCCTCGGCGTAGGTCCCGGCGTAGGGACCGTCCTTGATGATGTAGCGATGGCGGCAGTGGACCTGACAGCCGAAGCAGCCGGCGGTGCCTATGGAGACCCGGTCGATGTTTTCGCACTCGATGTCCTCGCCGCCCACGAGCTGGTTCTTCTGGAAGTTGCGAGTGCGGATCAGGCCCGTGGTGTTGGTCACCCCGTAGATGAACATGGTCCCCCAGCGCTGCATGGTCTGGGAGACCTTGGAGCTTATGACCATGTCTATCAGCTTCTTGTTGTATTCGAGGGCCTCCCTGGGGTAGGCGATCTCCAGGTCCAAAGTGCCCCTCACGGCGATGGCCTTGAGGTTCTTGGAGCCCATCACCGCCCCCATCCCTGTGCGCCCCCCGGCGTTTTTGTGCCCGTTCATCACGTTGGCGAACCTCACCAGCTTCTCACCGGCGGGGCCGATGACCATCACCTGGACCTCCGGGTCCCGGAGTTCCTCCCTGATCATCTCCTGGGCGTCGTAGACGTTCTGCCCCCAGATCCTCGAGGCGTCCCGGATCTCGATCTGGCCGTCATTGATGAAGAGATAAACGGGCTTTTCAGCCTTGCCCTTGATCACCAGGTGGTGAAACCCTGCCCAGGCCAGCTCCGGGGCGAAGAACCCCCCCATATTGGCCGACCCCAGGGCTCCGGTGAGGGGCGACTTGGCCATTACATGGGTACGGGCCGAGGCCGAGGCCAGGCACCCAGCCACGATCCCCGCGCTGACGATCAGGGGGTTCTCGGGGCCGAAGGGGTCACATCCCTCCGGGCAGTGGTTGTACAGCAGATAGGCGTCAAGGCCCCTTCCCCCGATGAACCTCTTTCTCATCTCTATGGGGATGGGTTTGGTCTGGACCTCACCTGTGGATAGGTCGATGTAGGCGATCTTCCTCTTAAGGGGCATGGTCTCCTCCTCCCTTCACTTGGGGAATTTCTCCCACACGGGGCCGCGGATCTTGGCCGTCCTCGGATAGGGCCAGGAGATCCGCCATTCCATACCACAGTTGGGACAGGTGGCCCTCTCCGTGCCCACTGGCAAGGGCCTGAACCGCGCGAAACAGTTCAGACACCTCACCTCCCCGTCCCGCGGACCGGTCATCACCTTGTGGGGCTTCTTCATCTCCCCTCCTCCTTTTTCAGGATTATGAACTCCTCTACCACACTAGAGGCCCAAAGTCAACTCAACCTGGCCTTGACAAAGGCGAAAAGGGGGCGCTATATGTTCAGCATGGCGAACAAAAGGGTCACCGGCGTCCCCTCGCTGGAAAAGGCCATAAGGGTCCTGAGGCTCCTGGCCCGGAGGCGTCGTGAGTGGGGCTTGAGCGAGATCGCCCGCGAGTTAAAAATCTCCAAAAGCACCCTGCACGGGATCTTGAGCACCCTTGAAAAGGAAGGGGTGCTTGTGCGTAACCCCCTGACCAAGCGTTACGGTCTGGGGCCTACCCTTTTCGAGCTTGCCCGTCAGGGGCTGGAGCACCTCCCCCTTCGGGAGGTGGCCCGTGAGGCCATGGAGCGTTTGAGGGCGGTGGCCCATGAGACGGTCTTCCTCGGGGTCTTGAACGGCGAAAAGGTCACCATCGTGGACGTGCTTGAGAGCGAGGAGGACCTGAAGGTCACCTCCCCCATAGGCACGAGGGTCCCGATGATGGCCGGGGCCCTAGGGAAGGTCTTCTTGGCCCAGATGGATGAGGAGGAGGTTCAGGCGATACTCAAACGAAAGGGCCTTCCGCGTTTCACCCCGAAGAGCATCACCCGCATAGAGGAGTACACGAAGGAGCTCCAGAGGGTGCGCGAGGAAGGGGTGGCCCTTGACGACGAGGAGTACCTGGAGGGGATAAGGGCCGTGGCCGCCCCGATAGAGACACCGCTTCCTCCGCCTGCGGCCATCTGGATCGTGGGCTTCTCGGCTACCCTGACCCGAGAGAAGATGAAACGCCTCGTCCCTTACGTGAGGAGGGCTGCAAAGGAGATATCCGAAGCCCTCAGGAGCGTCCCTTGACCTTCTTTTTGGGCTTGGCCATGTCCCCAGGGGCCACCCCCGCCCCCTCAAGCAGCACGGCCTTGGACGCATCCAGGCCGAAGAACTCCTCTACCCTCACCACGGCCTTTCGTTCCCCAGGGGCCCTGCCGATGACGGCACCGGTCAGGGGGTTGCGGATCTGCCGGCCGGGGGCGAAGACCTCCAGGAGCTCGCCTATCTTGAGCCCGGACCGCCTACCTGCATTCAGATAGACGATATTTCCCTCGACCGAGGCCACGGAGGTCGACCACTCCATCTGTCCCAGGCCGAGGAGAAGCCCATCCCTTACTTCCTCGAGGGCGTACTTCAGGGCCTTCTCCAGGGCCTTGAGCCTCCTGGCAGGGCCTTGGGTGCGGGAGAGGTAGAGGGGGTTCTGACCGTAGGCTCCTTTTACGACCTGGCCCGTCTCGGTGCTCCAGAGGGAGGCCTCCACCCCCACCAGGGCCAGGGCTCCCCCCTTTTCCTCCCCTACCATCGCCTCTCTGATCTTGCCCTTGATAACCCCGTGGATCCCGAGGGCCTTCCACAGCTTCCAGAGGCCCTCGGTATCGTCCATAGGGCCGAGGCCCTTTATCATCTCGCGGTCTATCACTACACAGGCCCCGCTTTCCGCCAGCATGGCCCGAAGCCTCTCTGCGGCCGTCTTCCCGATGCCCTTGAACTCAGAGGTCCCCTCCCCTTCCGCGAAGTCCAGCACCACCACCTTGTACTTGAGCCTCCCGAGGTAGATGGGGACGGATTTGGGCGCTTGGACAGCGGCTGCCGTCACCTGCTGAGGTTGGGCCTTAGGGGCAGCGGCGTAGGGACGACGGGTGTAGGTTACGGGACTCCTGGGGGTGGTCCTCCGAGGACGGCTCCAGGCCCACCTCAACTCCTCTTTCTTCGCTTCTTCCTTCGGTTTCTTCTTCCAGGGGAGGCATGAGGAGAGGGAGAACAGGACCACTACTGCCAAGACCACGGCCAGGGCTCTCTTCGTGCTAATCATCCTCAACCTCCAATCTAAAGAGCACCCTTTCCATCTCCGGGGTGTAGTTCCCTTGGGCATCGTGGATGAAAAGGGGCGGTTCTACCGCAACCCCTTCTCCCGCCCCCTTGACCCCTTCGACGAGGACCATCCTCGCCTCCTCGCCGGGACGGGGGTGGACCCATCGGAGTCTCTTCGGCTCGAGCCGCCGCTGACGCATCTCCGTCAGGATGTTTACGGCCCTACGGGCGGGGTAGACGAAATAACAACGCCCTCCCCCCTTGAGTAGATACCGTGTGGCCTCCGCAAAATCGGCCATCGTGGCCATCACCTCGTGACGGGCGATGGCCACTTCGTCCCCCGGGTTGACCCTCCCCCCCTCTGAGGGGTAGTAGGGGGGGTTGCTCACGACCACGTCGAAGGTCTCGGGAGCGAAGTTTTTCCGGCACTCCCTTATATCACCGCGGACGATCCTGATCAAGTTGCCCACTCCGTTGAGCTCGGCGTTCCTGCGGGCCAGTTCCGCCAGCCCCTCCTGTACCTCCACCCCCACCAGTTCCCTCACCCTGGGAAAGCGTCTCGCCAGGATCACCAGGATCACGCCACAGCCGGTGCCGAGGTCCATCACCCGGTCGCCCCGCCTGAGCTTGACGAAGGAGGCCAAAAGGGGTGCATCCACCGAGAAGCGATACCCCTGGCGGGGTTGCAGGAACCGAAGCTCCCCCCTGAAGAGGCCGTCGCGGGTGAACTCCTGCTCTAAAGTCACGACCTGCTCACCGGGTAGATGACGAGGCCGGTGGCCACCTTGGGGTAGAAGTAAGTGGATTTTTTGGGCATCAAGAGCCCTGCCTCCACGGCCCTTTTCACGTCCTGCATCCTCGGGGGGCGGAGGAGGAAGGCCATGTCGAACTTCGCCTCCTCGACGACCTTCAGGGCCTCCTCGGGGTCCCTGGTGAAGACCGGTTCGAGGCCCAATTCTCCCACCAGCACCTCGTCCACCAGCGCCGCATCTATCTCCTGTAACGGCCCTCGGAGGGGACCTCCGTCCCGGGGCAGCAGCAGGAAGAAGCCCCTTTTGGAGACGAGGCCGATCCCCTGTCCCCTGGAGAGGGCCTGAAGGAGGTCAGCAGGACCGCTCACGGTCCTGATCCTGCAATATTCCTCGATGCGCCCCCAGATCTCCCTGGCGACCTCGTCCGAGGGCAGCTTGAAGAGCCTGTGGGCCGGCAGGATCACCAGCCCCTCTGCCTCGAGGGGGGTCAGGTACATGGCCACGAACTCGAAGGGGGCGTCCTCCGGGGCGTCGGGGTGGCGCCTGCGCTGAAGCTGTCTGAAGCGCCAGGCAGTGGCGTAACGGTGATGTCCATCGGCTATAAGGAGCCTCTGCCCCCTGAGCCTCAGAGTCAGGGCCTCCACCAGCCGGGGTTCGGAGACCTGCCACAGTCTGTGGACGACGCCCTCGTCGTCGGTGAATTCGAACCGGGGGCTCTTCTGCGCGGCCTCGCGGAGAAGGGTCCCGGCCTCTCCCTCCGGATCGGAGAAGAGGCCCAGGACCTGCCCCATCTGGGCACCCGTAGCCTCGAGGAGCTTGAGCCTTTCCTTCACCACCTTTTCCGAAGTCCGTTCATGGCCGATCACCGCCCCGTCTTCGAGCCTCACCAGGGCCACAAATCCCCAGCGCTCAAGCCTTCTGCCATCGCCCGGGTGGTGGAAGACCTGTTCGTAGGGGTAGATGGAGGGGAGCTCGTCCTGAAGGAATATCCCCTCATCCAGCCAACGCCCGAAGGTCTCCCCTGCCTCCTCGGGGGATGAGGGGAGGATGAGTCGCACGATGTTGTAGGGGTGCCGCTGCAGGAAACCCTGTCGCATCTCCGGGGTGATGACGTCGTAAGGGGGGGTGGCCACCTTGCCTATCTCCCCCACCCGATCCAGGTTGTAATAGAGCCCTTTGAAGGGGACTACCTCTGCCACTTACCAGACCCTCCTCACCTTCACGCCTTTTCTGGCGAGGTATTCCTTGATCTCGCTGATGCTGTAAAGCCCGTAGTGGACCATGGAGGCGATCAGCGCCGCATCGGCCTTGCCTTCGGTCAGGACCTCGAAGAGGTGCTCCGGGACCCCAGCCCCCCCTGAGGCCACCACCGGGATGGAGACCGCCTCGGAGATCATACGGGTGATCCTCAGCTCATAACCCTCCTGGGTACCGTCGGCGTCGATGGAGTTCAGGCAGATCTCCCCCGCCCCGAGCCTCTCGGCCTCCCTGGCCCACCACAGGGCGTCTATCCCCGTGGGGGTACGGCCGCCGTTGATCCACACCTCATAACCCGAGGGGATCTTCTCCGAAGGCCCCACCCATTTGGCGTCCATCCCCAGGATCACCGACTGGCTGCCGAAGGCCCGGGCGCCGTCGGCAATCAGCTGGGGGTTCTTGACCGCGGCGGTGTTTATGGAGACCTTTTCCGCCCCGGCCAGAAGCACCCTGCGCATGTCCTCCACGGTCCTGATTCCGCCCCCCACGGTCAGGGGGATGAAGATCTGACGGGCCACCTGGTCCACAAGGTCGATGACGATCTGGCGGCTTTCGGCCGAGGCCGTGATGTCGTAAAAGACGATCTCGTCCGCCCCCTCGTCGTAGTAACGGCGGGCCATCTCGACGGGGTCGCCCACGGGGACGTTGTCCTTGAACTTGACCCCCTTGGTGGTGCGGCCCTCCTTGATGTCGAGGCAGACCACTATGCGCTTGGAGAGCATCTTACGGCCTCCACCGGCAGAAATTGTCCAGCATCTTGAGCCCCGGTCTTCCGCTCTTCTCCGGATGAAACTGCACCGCCCAGAGGTTCTCATGGGCGATGGCTGAGGGGAAGTCTATTCCATAGTCGGTGATCCCGATGATCACCCCCGGGTCCTCCGGTTGGGGATAGTAGCTGTGGACGAAGTAGAACTCCGCAGCGGGGTCCATCCCTTGAAAGAGCGGATGATCCCTCTGGGGCCTTATACCGTTCCAACCCATGTGGGGGACCTTGAGGGGATTGCCGTCTGTGTCCAGCAGCGGTATCGGGAACCGCACCACCCTCCCCCTCAGCAGGCCCAGGCAGCGGGCCCCGTCCTCCTCGCTCTCGGTGAAGATGATCTGCACCCCGAGGCAGATCCCCAAAAGTGGCCTCCCCGACTGAAAGAACTCCCTCAGGGCCTCGTCGAGGCCCTTCCTTTTGAGGTTTTCCATCGCCTCCCCTGCCGCTCCCACCCCGGGGAAGATGAGGCGCTCTGCCTTGAGGGCCTCCTCGGGCCGAGAGGTGATGAAGGAGCTGTACCCGAGGAAGTCCAGGGCTCGCTTTACGCTCGTCAGGTTTCCCGCCTCGTAGTCGAGGATCGCTATCATTTCGGGGGAAGATAACAGAAAAGCCCCTCGAAGCTCAACGCCCGAGGGCCTTTTTTACGAACTCCAGGGCCTGGCGGGCCATGTCCGAGGCCCTGACCTTCCCTCGCGCTACCGAGCCGAAGAGGATGGCCTTTTTCATTGGAAAGCGCTTTAATTGGACGAGCAAACTATTGAGGGCCTCTTCAAGCGCCCTTTCGTGATCTAAGCGGTTTTGTCCATATTTAAATTTTACCACACAAAGGCCTTGTGTTCGTCATCCTCTTTTTGTAAGTTTCCCTTCATGAGACGGTCATCAGTTAAGACGAGGAACATTATTCCCCCCCTTTTGCCCTTCGCCCTCTTTCTCTTTTTCTTCCTCTTCCGTATGCATCAGGTGTCGTTTATCTACAAGAACCCGTCTCTTTACCTGTGGGGAGACGGCATCCCCGTGCTTTCCACCCTTGACGGCTATTATTACCTCCGCCTTGCGGAGATGATAAGGGAGGGCAGCTA
>CAZGDM010000078.1:0-7089 GCA_964525275.1 uncultured Thermodesulfobacteriota bacterium
TTCTGAACTTATGCAGTCACTTGCCGACGCAAAACCGGGAAAAGATCTCCTCCAGGACCTCCTCGGAGGTGGTTTCCCCTACGATCTCCCCTAAGCGGTAAAGCACTCCCCTCAGCTCCAGAGCCACCAGGTCCCAGGGCATCTCATCCAGGGAGGCGAGGAGATGCTTTAGGTCGTCCCTTGCCACCTCGAGGAGCCTCTTATGCCGGAGGTTGAGGGGGACCAGTTCCCCCGGCGAGGTCCTTATGCGGCCACGAAGGGCGACGTCTACCATGGCCTGAGTGAGGGCCTCCACGCCCTGCCCTGTAAGGGCCGAGATGAAGTAGGGACCTTCGGCCCTGACGTCCTCTAGCTCTTCAGGGGAGAAGGCAGCCGGTAGATCCACCTTGTTCACCACCAAGAGGGTGGGCTTTCCGCGGGTTCGCACCTCGCGGAAAAGGTCCTCGTCTTCTTCGTCCAGGGGGCGGCTGCGGTCGACCATGAGGAGCAACAGATCCGCCTCCTCCAGTTGACGCCTTGCCCGCCTTATCCCCTCCTCCTCCACTAGGTCCCGCGGTGAGGAGAGCCCGGCCATGTCCACCAGGCGGAAGGGAATGCCCTTCAGGACGATGGTCTCCTCTATGAGGTCGGTGGTCGTGCCGGGGAGGGGGGTCACGATGGCCCTCTCCTTCCCCAAGAGCCTGTTGAGAAGGGATGACTTCCCCACGTTGGGCTTCCCCACTATGGCCGTCCTTATGCCCTCGCGGTAGACGGCCTCTTGGCGGTAGTGTTCCAACAGCTTCTCTATGGATTCGAGGACCCTTTTTATCCCCTCCTCGAGTTCCGCCTCCTTCGGTTGGGGTATTTCCTCCTCCGGCAGGTCCAGCCAGGCCTCAAGGGGGACCAGGAGGTCAAGGAGCATCTCCTTCAGCCTCTGTACCTCTCTGGACAACCGCCCCTCGAGCTGGCGTTGGGCCAATCTCAGGGCCTCTTCGCTTTGGGCCTCGATGACCTCAAGGACCGCCTCCGCCTGGGTGAGGTCTATTCTCCCGGCCAAAAAGGCCCGTTTGGTGAACTCCCCAGGCGCTGCCTCCCTGGCCCCTTCCCTCAAGGCCAACTCCAAGATCTTCTTGAGGACGAGGTAGCCTCCGTGGCCGCTTATCTCCACTACGTCCTGGCGCGTGTAGGTCTTGGGGGCCCGCATGAACACCATGAGCACTTCGTCCACCACTTCGCCGCTTTCTGGGTCCACGATGTGTCCGTAGCGGAGCCGGTGGGAGGGGAGGTCCTGGGGTGGGTGATGGGGGCGGAAGATCCGCCTCGCGATCTCGAGGGCCTTTGGTCCGCTTATCCTCACCACCCCGAGCCCCCCGATTCCAAAAGGGGTGGCTATGGCTGCGATGGTATCCTCGTCAGGGGGTGTCATGGGGTGTTTCACGTGAAACACCTTCGCGCCTCTTGGGAAGGACGAAGACCCTCTTCAGCTCGCCCGATCCCTCACTGCGGGTTTCCACCTCCCCGTCGTCCTTCAGGGTTAGGTGGACAATGCGTCTGTCCGAGGCCTTGAGGGGTGGCAGGACGGCCCTCTTGCCCGTGCGTTTGACCCGCCGGGCCGCCTCCAGGGCCATTCGCCTCAGGCGTTCGGCATGCCTTCGGCGATAGCCCGCCACATCGAGCCTTACCACCTTTTTCGCCCTGGCCCGCTTGGATACCGCCCGCGCCACGATGTATTCGAAGGCCTCCAAGGTCTCTCCCCCGCGGCCGATGAGGGCCCCGCACCCATTGCCCTCCACCTCCACGATGATCTCCCCCCCGTCACTGCGGGCGACCACGGTGGCCTCGGGGGAGATGGCATGGGCTATGCGAGAGGCCACCTCTCGGGCGAAGGAGATGAGCTCTTCCTCTGAGGGGGCCTTGGGCCTCGCCCTCACCAAGACCCTTTTGCCGAAGATTCCGAGGAACCCCTTCTGTTGTACATCGAACTCCAATTCATCTCGTCCCTTTCCCAGCTCACGGCAGATCTCCTCTATCAGCTGTTCTACATCTCTGCCTTCCTTCTCTGCGATCCACATCTCAGCCCCTCCTGTTCATGTAGAGCTGGTGGAGGATCCCCATGACGTTGGTAGCGAGCCAGTAGAGCACCAACCCCGAGGGGAAGTTCAAGAAGAGGAAGGTGAAGATTATGGGCATGAAGGTCATGAGCTTCTGTTGTTGGGGGTCCCCTTCGGGGGTGGTCATCCTCTGTTGCAAGAACATCGTGGCACCCATGAGTAGGGGGGTGATGTAAGTGGGGTCCTTGTCGGAAAGGTCTCTGATCCACAGGATAAAGGGGGCATGACGGAGCTCTATGGAGACCAACAACGCCCTGTAAAGGGCGAAAAACACCGGCAGTTGTAGCAGGAGCGGGAGACAACCGCTGAAGGGGTTCACCCTCCTCCTTCTGTAAAGCTCCATCAGCTCGCGGTTCAGGCGTTCCCTGTCGTCCTTGTACTTCTGCTGCAGTCGTTTTATCTCCGGGCCGAGCTTCTGCATTTCCTTCATGGCCTTTTGGCTCTTCTGGGTGAGGGGGAAGAAGACGATCTTGATGAGGAGGGCCAGCAGGATGATGTCCAGACCGTAGTTCCCCGTGAAACGGTGGGTGAAGTTCATGACCTTCAGGATGGGCACGGCGATGATCCCGAAGGTGCCGTAGTCGATGGCCCCCTTGGCACTGGGGGTCACAGCGGCCAACTTCTCGGGGACTTTAGGACCGAGGAAGAGGCTCCACCGGTACTGTCCCTCCTTCGGTGCGGAAAGGGCCCCGTAGATGGTGCCCTTGTCGAGGCGACCCAGGCGGAGCCTGCCCGGCTGCTGTAGGGCGAAGAGGGAGATGAAATAATCTTGGTCGAAGGCGAACCAATCGACTCCGTCGATGAGGCGTTCGCGATCGGCCTTGATCTTTTTGGGTTTGAGCTTCTTAACACCCTCTCGGGTGTGGTAAAGGGGGCCGTAGAAGCCGTAGTAGCTCTTCTTCACATCGGTCCTACCTGTCCACTGCAGCCACGGATTTCCCCCTTGGGAGAGGGTGAGGGCGAGGTCCACCCTGTAACTGTTGGGGTAGAAGGTGTAGATCCTCTTCATGGTCACTCCCTCACCGTGCCATAAGAGGACGAGCTCCGCCGGCTTCTCCTCTACCTTTAGGTAGGTGACCGAGGGGCTCCAAGGGATGGCCTCGTTATAGGGGATCCCCTCGGGGATCAGGGCCAAGGGGAGTCGTTCAAGCGCAGTTGTGTTCACCAGGTCCACGGGCTTGGGAGGGGAAGTGTCGAGCTTGCGGCCGAAGATCTTGGCGATGATCCCCTGGACGAACCGCCCTATGGGGTGGAGTTCGACCTTGTCCTTGTACCCCTTCAGCTTCCAACTTTTGAGCCTCCCGCCGAAGGTGGTGAACACTGCGCGATAAAGGGGCGTTTCGACTACTACCTCCTCGTAATCGTTTGGCTTTGTAGGAGCTGAAGGGACAGGGACCGGCGGAGGGGATACCTGGGACAATTTCCGTTCCGCCCTCTTTTGGGGGGCGGGACCCTTTGGTGGATGGGGGGCGAAGAGCCACTGAAAGAGGGTAAGGACAGCCACCGAGAGCACGATGGCGACAATCATCCGCAGCCACATTTCCCTGTCACCCATGAGGCCTCCTATTCCCCTTCGACTGGAGGGACGGGATCATACCCCCCTGGATGGAAGGGGTGACACCGTCCTATTCGTTTAAGGGCGAGCCATCCCCCCTTGAGCACCCCGTGGGCCTTCAGGGCATCGATGGCGTACTGGGAGCATGTGGGATGAAATCGGCAATGTCTCCCCCATAGGGGCGACAGAAACTGATATCCCCTTATCACGGCGATGAGCCCTTTGGATAGGACCTTCATCCCTTTGCCCTTTCGAAGAGTACGCTCAGCTCCCTTTCTACGTCCTGATATTTCAGCTTGTGGGCCCCCTGCTTTCCAATGATGACGTAATCCGTAGAGGGGTGCAGCCGGCACTTGTTCAGGCGAAAGAACTCCCTAATCAGCCGTTTTATCCTGTTGCGCACCACGGCCTTGCCCACCTTCTTAGGGGCCACGGCCGCAATACGGCTGAACCCCAGAGGGTTCCCCTTCATCACCACGGTAAAGAAAGGGGTTTGAACCCTCCTGCCGCTGCGGTAGATACGGCGGAAGTCCCTCTGCAGACGGATCCTCTCCTCCCTATCGAGGCCCTTTCGGCACCTCATACGGTGAGGCGTTTCCTCCCCTTCTGGCGACGCCTCTTCAGGACCTTCTGGCCGCCTTTGGTGGACATCCGCTTCAAGAAGCCGTGGGTCCTCTTGCGGCTGACGATGCTCGGTTGGTAAGTCCTCTTCATGGTACCTCCGTCCTTCAAAAAGCCCCCTCCCTGGGCGTTAAACCCGGAGGGGGCATGGGAAGATCAAATCACAGGCCCCGATCCCTGTCAAGGAAGGGGCCGTTCACTCGTATAGTTCGAAGACCACGAGGTTGCTCGAGGCCTTCTTCTTCAGAAAGTGGGCGGAAACCACCACTGCTATCAGCTCAGCTCGCCCGTCGTTGTCCGAATCCGCCACCTCGAAGTCGAAGATACACCCGGGCATGTCCTGGGTCCGCCAGGCCTCGGCCATTGCCATCCCATCCCACACGAGGGAGAGGACGTGTCCTTTGTCGTAGACCCTCACCCTCTCGACGTGCTCCCCCATGGTGAACCTGTTGACCGGCAGCACCAGTTCGTCAAAGCCGTCGGCGTCGAGGTCTCGGGAGAGCATCTTAGTGGGGATGTATACCCTCCTCGGGAAGGGGCTCGGCATCCCCTTGGCGTCCGCATATACCTCCGGGCGGTCGAAGAAGTTGTCCGACATGCAGTAGTGGGTCCCACCGCGCCACAACTGTTCACCTTCCAGGGTCAGAAGCCTCAACTCCCCCATGCTGTTGACATAGGCGACCTCGGGGCTCTGTCCTCCCGTGAAGTACCCGAGGACGAAGGAGTAGAGCCATCCTACCTCCGCAGGGAGGCCCTTCAAGGGTCCCTTTGATCGCAGTTTCCCCTTTGACCAACGGAGTTCCTCAATGGGGCCATCGTAGTCGGAATCCTTCCCCATGGCCTGACCGAGGAGCAGCTTGCGTCCTCCGATCTCCTTTACGCATAGGTAACGATTGATACCCTTGGCCTTGTACTTGAGCTGGCCGCCTTTAAAGGCCAGGATGAAGGACTGGAGGTCGTCCCCTATGGTGTCGGTTACCGCAATCTCCTCCCGGCCGTCTCCGTCTATGTCCACCGTTCCTACGGTCAAGAGGTTGTGGGCCACCGAGAGGTGATGTTCTGCCATGAGCTTCAGTTCCCTGCCCGTGTCCCTGTAGATCCACAGGGTGTGGGGCTCCATCAGAACGATCTCCTCATGTCCTTCCCCATCCACATCCCCCACTGCCACCCCTTTCAAGATTTTGCCGGGGAAGCGTTGGAGCTTGGTGTAACCCACCGCCTGGTAGAGCAGGGAGGCCTTCAGCGTTCCTCCACTGCGGAACCTGACCGTCTCCCTCCCGAGGATCTTGTCCCTCACCTCCCCAGCGAGGGTGTCCAGCCCCGCCAGGAGTTCCTCTGCCGAGGAGTACTCCCCGTAGACCGCCTTGGGAGGGCCCGCCTTGGTCACATCCAGTATTCTCAAGTCGAGGCTCAAGTAATCCCCGACCTTGGTCAGGCTCCCGAAGATCACGAACTGGGTCCCGATCCTTCTGCCCAGCCAGCGGGCTGTCCGTTCGTCTATTTCCTCCTCGCCCAAACCCTCCAAGAATCGCTCAAGGACAGATCTATCCACTACCACAAGATCCCCTCGGGCCATAAGGCGCGTGGAGAGCAAATTCCAGAGGGCCTTCCTCAGTCCAGGGTCCACCTCCCCATGCAGGGATGGGGGCAAAAGGGCCACGTGCGTCTGCTGGGCCCACGGGCTGGTCAGGGCGAGAAAAAACAGGCTGAAAAAGAAAAAACCCCCTTTCAATATCCTTTTCATGGAAGAGCTCCTCTCCGAGAGCTGATAAAGGATAACATGCCCCTTTAGGAAGCATCAAGGACGGCAAGGAAAAGGGGCCTTTTCGGCCCCCCGAAGGAGTGATAGGCGAGGAGGCGTTATACGGCGTAGGCCCGAGGCCTATCCTCGGGATATTTGACCCGGATGGGGACCTTCTCCCCTGTGCCGGAGAAGCCGTAGAAGGGGCGCCTCGCCCCGGAAAGGCTCCGTGGTTCCTCAGCCCGTTCGAGGGCGACCTTACCCCCGATGGATTCGAAGATCTCCTTGTACCTCAAGGCCTCCTCGAGGGTGGCATTCCTCTTGACGGTGAAGGGGACCATCCTCATCATATAGGTCACCGCGGCGAGGGACAAGCCGAAGACCCTCTGGAGGTTCTCCACTAACTGATCCACCAATTGGAAATCCCTTTTAGCAGCCCCTAAGAAAACCACCCTATACCGTCCGTCCTTCCTATCGTGCCCCATCTTTCCCCTCCTCTCCAAAGGTGACCTGAAACCAACCCTGCAAGAGCCGTTCCCATGCTGCGTAGGAGGGGTAACGGTGTTATTTTTAAAAAGCGGGGACGAAAAATGTCGCTCGAGGGTGCCGTTATGTGTCACCTAAGCAACTTTGCCTGTCGGGGGCTTTTCAAGTAGAATGCCCACGATGGCTGGGGAGCGGCGTCTCAGGCGGACCAGGAATATCGGTTTCATGGCCCATATAGATGCGGGTAAGACCACCGTCACCGAGCGCATCCTCTACTACACTGGGAAGACCTACAAGATCGGCGAGGTCCACGAGGGCACCGCGGTCATGGACTGGATGCCTCAGGAGCAGGAGCGAGGTATTACCATCACTTCTGCCGTCACCACCTGTTACTGGCGGGATCACATAATTCAGATCATCGACACCCCAGGGCATGTTGACTTTACTATAGAGGTGGAACGCTCCCTCAGGGTTTTGGACGGTGCTATCGCCATCTTCTGTGCGGTGGGCGGAGTGGAGCCCCAGTCGGAGACCGTGTGGCATCAGGCGGACAAGTATCGGGTGCCCAAGATCGCCTTCGTCAACAAGATGGACCG
>CAZGDM010000079.1:0-7089 GCA_964525275.1 uncultured Thermodesulfobacteriota bacterium
ATGCGTCAAAGGGTCATGCACATCGTAGAATTACTCAAATAGCCTGAAGTAGCCCTGCTAACGCTCCCCCTTGCAAAAAGGCCTTGCCTTTTTGTCCTCAAAAGATTATAAAAAAGAAAATTTTCACATGAGGAGGGACCGTTGAAGGCGGCAAAAGTCCCCGAAGCTACGATAAGGCGCCTCTCGACTTATACCCGCTATCTCAAAGAGCTGGAGGAAAAGGGGGAGACGGTGGTCTCCTCAGCTCAGCTCGCCAAGGCCTGTGGTGTCAACCCCGCCCAGGTGCGTAAGGATTTGGCCTACTTCGGCGAATTCGGAATTCGGGGGGTCGGCTATTACGTAAAGGATCTCTATGAGGACCTGAGGAGGATTTTAGGGCTTAACCGCGAGTGGCGCTTGGCCATCATTGGCATAGGGAACTTGGGCACAGCCCTGCTCAACTTTAAAGACTTCCTCAAAGAGAATTACAAAATCGTGGCGGCCTTTGACATCAAACCAGAGGAAGTGGTGGGAAGGGTGGCTGAGAAGGTCGGAAAACCCGTGGAGATACTTCACCCCGACCGCCTCAAGGAGGTGGCCAAGGAACGCAAGATAGATATCGCCATCATCACAACCCCCCCATCCGAGGCACAGAAGGTGGCCGATCAGGTGGTGGAGGCCAACATCCGCGGAATCCTCAACTTCACACCTGCCCAGCTAAAGGTACCGCGAGGTTATATAGTTAAAAACGTCTACTTCACCACGATTTTGGACAATCTCGTCTATCTCCTTCAGTCCCGCAGGAGGTAAGGTGGAACCGGCTAGGGCCAGGCTACGCATTACTGGTTTAGTCCAGGGGGTCTTTTATCGTTACAACACCATGAGGAGGGCAAAGGAACTAGGGCTCACAGGGTGGGTGAGGAATGTCCCTGACGGAAGCGTTGAGTGTGTAGTAGAGGGCCCCAGGGATAAAGTGCAAGAGCTGATCGCATGGTGTCACCACGGACCACCGGGGGCTAGGGTGGAAGCCGTGGAGGTCACATGGGAGCCCTATGAGGGCGAGTTTGAAGACTTCACCATAAGGTATTGAGCTCACCGCTTGGGTAGGGGCAAGGTCTTCTTCACCGCCCTTTCATAACCCTCGAGCTGTTCCCCTAACTGCACTGCCTTGCTTCCCACTTCCTTCAGGAACTTACCCCCTCCAACGTAAATAAAAACGAAAGCCAATATGACCCCCACTAAAACCCCTAAGAGAAAAGACCGCATTTCATCCTCCGAGCCCTTTATGTCGAAGAGGATAAAGAAAGGGATCTGAGATGGCAATCCTGAGTAATCCCTTTGTTGACAGCTGCTCAAGGTAATGTTACTTTCTTTGAGGCCTTTTAGGCCGCAGGAGGCCCTTCTTTGGCGGAGAGAAAGACCGTCCACCTCGGGGTAGCCGATTTCCCAGCCACCCAGTTCTTCCTCCACTTGTCCAAGGGTACCCGTTATTTTCTCAAGGGGGAATTCGAGAAGGCCATAGAGGAGTGGGAGGCAGCCCGGCGATTAAAACCCGAGCTGGTGAAGCTGAAGAGCATGCCAGGCAGCATCCTCTTCCGAGGCAACCTCGGGCAGGTGCCACTGTTAGGGCTCCTTTACACCGTATATTCCAACGCTCAAACGGGCGTCGCCATAGTGAGGAGCGAATACGCCTTCAAAGAGATATTTTTCAAGGAGGGATGGATCGTCTTCGCCCGAACCACCCGTTCCGAGGAAAGGCTGGGCAATTTCCTCGTGAAGAGGGAGGTCATCTCCCGCGAAGGGATGGAGAGGGTGGCCTTTGAGGCCAGGAGGGAGGGAAAGCGTCTCGGGGAGTACCTCGTGGAAAGGGGGTTACTATCGGAGAAGGAATTGCGGGAGATCCTCGACTTCCAGATAAAGGAGATCCTCTGCGACCTCTTCACTTGGAAGGAAGGGGAGTTCTACTTCGCCGAGAAGCCCATAGACGACAAAGACGTGGTGGTGAGCTACACGCCTCTTGACATCGCCCTTATGGCCGCCAGGCGGGCCCTGGACCTCTCGGCCTTCAGGAAGATCGTCCCCCATAACAGGGTCATCTTCAGGATTCCGCCCCACATCGAGCGCGACAAAGAGCGCGTGATGGAAAAGCTGGATGCCAACGAACGCTTCATCTTCTCCCTCATAGATGGAACGAGAAACGTCGAACAACTCATAAGGTATAGCGGCAGCGACGAGGCCTCGGTACTGGAGATCCTGCGACGCCTCCTCTCCATGGGACTCATCAGCAAATCCAGGGACATCGGCATATACGAAGACCCGGAATTTCGGGGTCTCCACGAATTGGTGCGCACTCTTTCGGCCTTTGTCACCTTCCTCATCCACACGACCTACCACGAAGTGGGCCGGATGACCGAGAACATCATAGAGAAAGCCCTCAAAGGACTCCGCCAGGACCACCAGGAGATCTTCACCGGGGCCCTGTCCCGAGAAGGGGCGGACGTCTTGGCCATTCTGAAGAACATCACCCCCCTTTTGGTCACCGAGGACAGGCGATATCTCTTCGTGGACGCCTTCTACGAGTTCCTCTCCCAGTACTTAGAGGAGGCGCGATCTATCCTTGGGGTAGAATGGACCAAAAAGGCCGTCCACGAATTACATCGCTATCGTGCAGAGGTCCAAAAGCTTCCCCCTTCCCCCCAAAGGAGGCGGGTGGTATCGCTTCTGGACAAATTGATGGGCCTTTATGGATGAGCCCTGACGAGGACAGGAGGGTGCCGTGAAAGGTTTGGCCACAGAGATCGTCCTTTTGATATCCGTAATGATAGCCGTCTATTTGATCATTATCGCGGTGTTCATCTATGCCCGCAATAAGTACAAAGGGGGCATCATCGAAAAGGTCATAAACTTGATCATCTGGACAGTGGGCTTTCTTTTGGTAGCCGATGTGGCCCTTTTTCTATCCTCCACCTACGGGCTTCAAACCGCCTTCACCGCCCACGTGGTGTTCAAGATCATAGCCATGGTCTGCCTATCCATCGGTGGGCTGAAGTTCTTCGTCTATAAATGAAGCTGCTGGACGGCATATACGCCTATCCGTGGCTCAACCCCTATCATAACAACGCCAACTCCTATCTTCTGGCTGGGGAGGTCCCCACCCTCATCGACCCTGGGCACCTGCGTTTTGTACCCGATCTCATGCATCACATAGAGCGCGACGGTATCTCCCCCCGAGATTTGGTCCTCCTGATCTCTACCCATCTTCACCCTGACCATCACGAAGGGGTGGAGGCCTTCGATAGGGTATTTGTCGCCTTCCATCGGGGGGAAGAGGAGGTACTGCAGGAGTATGCCGCCTTGCTATACCAAGGGGCAGGGTTCCGCCTTCCCTCCAAAGGACCCCACTTTTACCTCCGGGAGGGAGAACTCTTCTTGGGCTCCGAGCGTTGGCAGGTCCTGCACACCCCGGGCCATTCGCCGGGATCGATCTGTCTTTACTGCCCGGACAAAAGGGTCCTGATCACAGGCGATGTCCTTTTCTCAAGAGGGGTGGGACGGACCGACTTGATGGGCGACCCCCAAGCCCTCGCATCGAGCATCCGCAGGCTCAAGGAGTTGGACGTGGAATACCTCCTTCCAGGACACGGGGAGATCTTGGCTGGCAAAGAAGCGGTTAGACGAAACTTCCTCTGGGTAGAACAGATGGTCCTGCCCTACCTGCTCTAAATATTCAACGCACCAAACTTCCAGGAGGGACTTCCTTTTCCGGCTGAAGGAGTACTACCTCTTCCCCTGTATCAACCGCGAGGATCATACCCTGGCTTTCCACCCCTTTGATCCTTCTGGGCTCCAAATTGAGCACCACGGGGAGCTCCCTCCCCACCAGTTCCCCGGGGTTATAAAAGGGGGCGATGCCCGCTACCACCTGTCGCCTCTCCCCTCCCAGGTCGAGCTCAAGGCGCATTAAGCGGTCGGTCCCTGGCACCCTTTCGGCCGCCACCACCTTGCCTATACGCAACTCGATGCGCTTGAATTCTTCGAAGCTGATCGTCTTCATAGCCCTACCGTCGCCCCCCCGTCGATGAAGAAGACCTGACCGGTGATGTAGTCTGACTCCGGACTCGCCAGGAAGAGATGAAGCTGAGCCACCTCCTCCGGCTTTCCGAAGCGCCCCAAGGGTATCCTCTTCAGGGCCTCCTCCTTCACCGTTTCGGGGAGGCCTGCGGTCATGGGGGTCTCGATGAAGCCAGGGGCCACACAGTTTACGCGGATCCCCGCCCGGGCGAACTCCAAGGCGAGGGTCCTGGTGAGGGCGATGACCCCCGCCTTGGAGGCGGCGTAGTTGGCCTGCCCCATGTTGCCCCTCACGACCACTGAAGATGTGTTCACGATCTTACCATAGCGTTGTCTCCTCATCGGCCGAAAGACGGCCTTGCAGAAGAGAAAGGTCCCCCTCAGGTTAACCTCCATCACCTCGTCCCATTCCTCCTCGGTCATCCTCACGGCGAGGTTGTCCCTCGTGAGGCCTGCGTTGTTTATCAGGATCTGCAGGGACCCGAAGGCATCGAGCGCTTCCCGGACCGCCCTCTCCACGTCCTCCCACAGCCTGACATCCGCCTGAATCGGAAGGGCCACCCCCCCCTCGGCCTCTATTTGGGAGGCGACCTCCCGTAAGGCCTCCAATCGCCGTCCCACAAGGGCGACCTTGGCCCCCTCCTGGGCGAAGAGCCTCGCCACTGCCTGACCGATGCCACTTGAAGCCCCGGTCACAATGGCTACCTTCCCCTCAAGCCTCATGGTCTACCTCCTTGAAGGGGCACTCTATCCAGAGGGGGGCGAAAAATCAACCCTTGAGCTATAATCCCCCCATGGACCGCGAAAAGGCCATCGGCATCTTCGACTCCGGAGTGGGGGGGCTGACCGTACTGCGGGAGGTGGCAGCCCTTTTGCCCTTTGAAGACATCGTATACCTCGGCGACACCGCCAGGGTACCTTATGGTACCCGATCGGCGAGGACTATCCTCCGCTATTCCCTGAAGAACGCCCGTTTTCTCATGGACTTGGGCATAAAGATCTTGGTGGTCGCATGCAACACCTCCTCGGCTGTAAGCCTGCCTGCCCTTGAAAGGCAGAACAGACTTCCCGTCGTCGGGGTGATCAAGCCGGGGGCTCGGCGAGCCGTGGCCCTCACTAAGAGGGGACGGATAGGGGTCATAGGGACAGAAGGCACCATCCGGAGCGGTGCCTATCAAAGGGCCATAAAGGCCCTCGCCCGGGGCCCTGTAGAGATCTTTGCTAGGTCGTGTCCTCTCTTCGTGCCATTGGTGGAAGAGGGGTGGTTGGACGATCCTGTTACAAAGGCGGTCGCCCAGAGGTACCTCGAACCGTTACGCCAGGCCAAGGTGGATGTACTGGTCCTAGGCTGCACCCACTATCCTCTCCTCGAGGGGGTGATCCAGGAGGTGATGGGCCCGGGGGTCGAACTCATAAACTCCGCCAGGGAGACGGCTCAGGAGGTCAAACAGGTGCTGGAGGACCTCAACCTCCTATCGCACCCGAAGAAAAGGGGTCAGCAGCGCTTTTTCGTCACCGACAACCCTGAAAAATTCGCCCGGGTGGGGGAGCTCTTCCTCGGAGAGGCCCCTCGAGAGGTTGAAGAGGTAGACCTATAGCCCCAGACCTTCCTTGACCAAGCGCAAAAGGGCTACGTTTTCCCGATGACCGGTCATGCGGGCAGTGACTTTTCCCTTCACTGGACGGTTCAGCAAATAGAGGTCTCCCAAGAGATCCAACACCTTATGTCGTACCAGCTCGTCTGGGAAGCGCAGGGTGGTGTTTATCACCCCCCTGTCATCGAGGAGCACCACATTGTGCAGATGTCCTCCTCCAGCCAGGCCCATCTTGCTCAGCTTCTCCACGTCCTTGAGGAAGGCATAGGTCCTGGCTGGGGCGATCTCCTCCTTGAAAGAGTCCGGTCCGTCCAAGGTGAACCGAACCCGTTGCAGGCCCACGGGGGGAGGATACTGAAGGGTGAAATCGATCTCGAGATGATCCGCCGGTTCTATGGAGATGAAGCGATCGCCGTCCTTCAGTTCATACTTCCGATCCACCTCTATCTCCTCCAGCCCCTCTTCCTGATCCTGCAGGCCGATCTCCTCCAGGAGTTTGCAGAACTCCAGGGCTGAACCATCCATGATGGGCACTTCGCCGTTTACCTTTATCAGTAGGTTGCTCACCCCATAGGCGTGAAGGACGGCCATAAGGTGCTCTATGGTCCGGACGAGCACGCCCTTGTCCCCTACAGAGGTCGCGAAATCGGTGGACACCACGTGATCCAAGTCTCCTGGGATGACCACGTCTTCGGCCAGATCGCAAAAGAGGATCCCCGTGTTGGGGGGCTGGGGTAGGAGAATAAGACCGGTCTTCTGTCCGGAGTGAAGCCCTGTGCCGTAGAGGACCGCGCTGCGTCTAAGGGTCCTCTGGACGACCTTCCCCCTCCCGACCGCCTCCCCTTGGGACGGCCCTCGTTTCGGGATGATCTCAGAACCGAGACCTTTCTGCACGGGATGGGCCTTCCTCTCCCTGAGGGCCCGTTCGACCGTCCCCAGGAGGGCCTCCACCGACAAGGGCTTTTCCAGAAAGTCAAA
Organism: uncultured Thermodesulfobacteriota bacterium; assembly: GCA_964525275.1. Classification (GTDB taxonomy): domain Bacteria; phylum Desulfobacterota; class B13-G15; order B13-G15; family B13-G15; genus CAZGDM01. The sequence continues at coordinate 6,624 of CAZGDM010000079.1, forward strand.
AGCCCCCATCTTCATCGCCTTTACTGCCGTGGAGACCGTGGCGTGACCGGAGATCATGATTACGGGACAACTGTCGTCCACATCTTTTATGCGCCGCAACAGGTCGAGACCATCGATGTCCGGCATCCAAATGTCCAGAAGCACCACGTCGGCCCCTTCGCGCCGGTAGATTTCTAGGGCCTCTCTACCGTCCCTGGCCGTCAGGGTCAAATATCCCTCGTCCTCCAGTGCCCCTGCGATGGCCTTGATGACGGCCTCCTCGTCGTCGACGATGAGGATTTTCGCCTCCATATGTGCCAACCTCCGCGGGAATTGTAGCCCAGGGGCGGGGAAAAGCCAAGAAAGTGTTCGGGTCCAGTACATATGAGACACCTGGGGTTGAAACAGGATCGTTCCCCTGTGGTTCTCCACCAGGTACTCCCACGGGGTCTTCCCTCCCAGCGGCCTCGAGGGCCTGAGGAAGTTG
>CAZGDM010000080.1:0-7055 GCA_964525275.1 uncultured Thermodesulfobacteriota bacterium
TTTTTACAACATTCCAATCAAACCTCTTTTAAGGAGAGGAAAAATGGAAACGGCACGGAAGATCCTTGTGGCCGATGACAGCATCACCATTCAAAGGGTTTTCGAGAGGACCCTGCCGGCGGAGGAGTTTCAGCTCTTCTTCGCCACCGATGGCCAACAAGCGATCGAAAAGGCGGCGGAGGTCCTTCCCCACCTCATCATAGCTGACATCAACATGCCCTCGAAGGGCGGTGTTGAGCTATGTGAGGAGTTGAAAAAAGACCCGAAGCTGGGACAGATCCCGGTGCTCCTCTTGGTGGGCGTGCTCGATGACTTCGACGAGGAGGAAGTGAAACGCGTGGGGGCTGCGGGTTATTTGGTGAAGCCCTTCGAAGCCGAAGTGGCCTTGGCCAAGATAAGGGAAGCGCTGGTCCAAGCACCCTCTTGGGAAGAAGAGGAGATCATCGACTTGACCGATGTGGTGGAGGAACCGGAGGCCAAAGAGGCGGAGGAAGCCCCTGCTGAGGAGGCCTTCGTCCTGGAAAGCCCCCTCAAGGAGTTGGAGCAGTTCATGGTGAAGGAGGAAAAGCCCTCGGAGGAGGAACGGGTGGAGGGGGCAGAGGAGGTAAGTCTCGATCTCTCCTTGGAGGAGATCTCCTTGGAGGAGGTTAAGGCCCCAGAGGCGGAGCGAATCGAGCAAGTCTTGGAGGAAAGCGCTGCTGAATTGGAGAGGATAGAAGGAGCCGAGGAGGAGCCCGTACTGGAGGAGGAATTCGTCAAGGCCTTTGAAGAGGAGTTTGCTCCCGCTCAGGTGCAGCAGAGGCCCCCTCGGATTGCCCCGGGAGAGCTCGAGGAGGCATTGCGCAAGGTCTTTCGGGCCATGGCACAGGAGATCGTTAAGGCCCTGTCGGAGGAGATAAGACGCGCTGTGAAGGAAGCCTTGAAGGAGGAAGAAAGATAAAGCGGAAATGGATATCCCCAAGGTCTATGATCCCAAGGACGTTGAGGAGAAGTGGTATCAGTTTTGGCTTGAAAAGGGCTATTTCCACGCCGATGTAGATTCCCCGAAGAGACCTTTTTCCATTGTCATACCCCCGCCTAACGTCACCGGGTCCCTCCATATGGGCCATGCCCTGAATAACACCCTGCAGGACATCCTGGTCCGGTGGCGTAGGATGCAAGGGTACAACTGCCTTTGGCTTCCGGGGACGGATCACGCCGGCATCGCCACGCAGAACGTAGTGGAGCGAGAGCTTGCCAAGGAGGGGCTCTCCCGCCAGCAACTCGGTCGGGAGGAGTTCATCAAACGGGTCTGGCAGTGGAAGGAGAGATACGGAGGGGTGATCATCCACCAACTGAAAAGGCTGGGGGCATCCTGCGATTGGCAGCGGGAGCGCTTCACCATGGATGAGGGGCTCTCGCGGGCGGTGAGGGAGGTCTTTGTAAGGCTTTATGAGGAGGGGCTCATCTACCGTGGTAACTACATCATCAACTGGTGTCCGCGCTGCCAGACGGCTCTATCAGACTTGGAGGTGGAACATAGGGAAGAGGAAGGTCATCTGTACTACCTTCGCTACCCCTTAGAAGGGGGTGGGGAGATTGTGGTGGCCACTACTAGACCAGAGACCATGTTGGGGGACACCGCCGTGGCGGTAAACCCCGCGGATGACCGTTACAAAGACCTCGTTGGAAGATACGCCATCTTGCCGGTGCTCGGGAGGAAGATACCCGTGATAGCCGACGACTATGTGGACCCGGAGTTCGGCACCGGTGCTCTGAAGATCACCCCCGCCCACGATCCCTACGATTTTGAAATCGGCCTGAGGCACAACCTGCCCGCCGTCAAGGTGATAGATGAAGAAGGACGCATGACGGAGGAGGCCGGGCCCTATAAGGGGCTCGATCGTTTCGAATGCCGGGAGAAGATCGTCGAGGACTTTCGTCAGGAGGGCGTCCTTCAGAGGGTGGAGCCCTATCAGCACAGTGTGGGGCACTGTTACCGTTGCGGTACCATCGTGGAGCCCATGTTGTCGGTGCAGTGGTTCGTCAAGACCAAACCCCTTGCCGAACCCGCCATAAGGGCGGTCAAAGAGGGCCGTACCAGGATCATTCCTCAGAATTGGGAGAAGGTCTATTTTGAGTGGATGGAGTCAATTCGCGACTGGTGTATATCTCGTCAGATATGGTGGGGACACAGGATACCGGCTTGGTACTGTGAGGATTGTGGCCAGATCACCGTGAGCCGCGAGGCCCCTGAGGCGTGTAGTTACTGCGGTTCTGAGAGACTCAGGCAGGAGGAAGACGTCCTTGACACATGGTTCAGTTCCGCCCTGTGGCCCTTTTCCACCCTCGGATGGCCAGACAAGACCAAAGAGCTTGAGATCTTTTATCCTACCTCTGTATTGGTCACCGGCTTCGATATCCTCTTCTTCTGGGTGGCCAGGATGATGATGATGGGGCTGCACTTCATGGGGGATGTGCCCTTCCGAGACGTCTACATCCATGCCCTCGTCAGGGATATGGAGGGGCAGAAGATGAGCAAGACCAAGGGGAACGTGATAGACCCCTTGGAGATGATAGAACGTTACGGTACTGATGCCTTGCGCTTCACCCTGGCAGTGCTTGCGGCTCAGGGTAGGGACATCAAGCTCTCGGAGCAGAGGATTGAGAGCTCTCGGAACTTCTGCAACAAGCTCTGGAATGCTGCCCGCTTCTCCCTGATGAACCTCGATGGCTATACAGGTGAAGGGGACCTTCCCTCCGATGCCCTGACCTTGCCGGATCGTTGGATCCTCACCCGGCTGCGCGAGGTGATAGAGGAGGTCACCAAGGCCTTGGAGGATTATCGCTTCAATGAAGCGGCCCAAGCCCTATACCATTTCGTGTGGCATAGGTTCTGTGACTGGTATCTGGAATTGATAAAACCTTACCTCTACCAACGGGAGGACGAAGGGCTTCGTTCAAGGACCCAAGGGACCCTCGTCTTCGTCTTCGACAAACTGCTGAAGATGCTCCATCCCTTTATGCCCTTTATCACCGAGGAGATATGGCAACGCCTTCCCCATCGCGGGGAGAGCATCACGGTAGCCCCGTGGCCTGAGGTCGAAGGGATTCCCCGCGACGAGGTGGCAGCCCAAAGGATGGAACGCGTGATGGGGGTCATCACCGCCATAAGGAACATCAGGGGAGAGATGGGAGTTGCCCCGACGAAGAGGGTGAGGGCGATCCTGCGAGTTGAACAGCAGAGGGTAGCAGAGGAGCTGCGTGAGGACGCCCCCTTTATCGAGAATCTGGGCCTTTTGGAGGGGATGGAGATCACCGTCGGTGGGGAACCTCCTAAGGCCGCTGCCACGGCTATAAGTCATGCGGTGGAGGTCTTCGTTCCCTTTAAAGACCTGGTCCCCGATCCGAAAAGGGAGGAGGCCCGGCTGCTTAAGGAACTGAAGAAGGTAATGGAGGAACTCCAGTTCGTCCAGCGCAAACTCTCCAATCCCGCCTTCCTCGAGCGTGCTCCCGGGGAGGTGGTTGCCAAAGAGAGGAACAAGGCTGCAGAGCTTGAGGCCCTCAAGGGTAAGTTGGAGGGGAGGTTGAGGGTGGTCCAGGAACTCATCCCCGGGGGTGAAGCCCCTTCATGCTGAGGGAGCGGGCCGAGGAATTCCTGAAGGTTTACCATCCCCGAAAGCTCACCTATAAAGAACGCCTGAGGCTCCTGGAGGATTTGGAACACCAGTTAAAGGGGGAAGAGGCCCCCTTGCGTTCCTTCGAGGGGCGTTTTCAGAAACTCCTTCAACAGATTTCGAAGGCCGGCCTCGAGCAGCTGAAAGAGCTTCACGATGAAATCGGCCATATGGCGATAGAGGCCTTTCGCGAGAGCCGATCGGTGAGGGAGGTCCACGCCCTCTGTACGGAGGGGCGGGATGCCATTGCAAGGCGGGTCCTGGAGTTGGTGGAGGAGGAGATGGATGCCGAGGGATGGGGAGGTCCGCCCGGGCCTTATGCTTGGATGTCCATGGGCAGTTCCGGCAGGGAGGAGGAGACCCTCTATACCGACCAGGATAACCTGCTCGTCTACGACGATGACCCCCAGCGGATCAAGGGGATCATGGAGCGCGATGAACTCCTCCGGAGGTGTCTCCTCAAGATGGCGGGGGGCGTTCGCCCCCTCACTGAGGACGATGTGATCGGGGAATACTACGAGATCTTCTCCTCAAAGGTCGTCCACAAGCTGGAAAAGGTGGGGATCGAACGCTGCAGAGGCGGTGTGATGCCCGTTAACGAGAAATGGAGGGCTTCCCTCAAAGGATGGAAGGACAGGATCTTGGGGAAAGTCCGGCTGGGAAAGGGCCCCCTTTCGGTGCTCGACCTCATAATCCTCATGGATTTGCGACCCGTCGGGGGAGAGTTGAAACTCGGTGAGGAGTTGGTGGGGTTTGCCCTCACCCATTTGGTCGAAAACAGGGATTTGGTGAACGAGATGATGTCCTCGGCCATCCTCATCCCTTTGCCCTTGGGTCTCTTCCGTCGCTTTATCACGGAGAAGACCGGCCCTCATAAGGGCAAAATAAACCTCAAACTGGGGGGATGGGCGCCTTTGGTGTTGGTCGTGAGGGTGATGGCCAGGACCTATGGGATAAGGTACAACAACACCTTCAAGAGGATCGAGGCGTTGAGGGAGAGGGAGGTACTGAGCCCTGAATTCGCCTCCGAGCTGTCGGAGGCCTTTTACGTTTTGATGCGCCTGAGAATTTCCAGACAAAGGGAGCTCCTCGAGCGCAAGGACAGGGAGGACCCTAATTACATCGCCCCCTATGATTTGTCCCTCGAGGAGCAAAAGGAGTTGAAATACGCCCTCAAGGTGGTGGAAGAGCTGCAGAAGAAGGCCAACGAGATATACTTTGGGGGAGGGTTTTGGGGATGAAGGTCGCAGATATCATGAACCGCAAGGTCATCACTTGCCATCCGAGGGAGAAGGTCTCGGTGATACTGCACAAACTCAAGACCTTCGACATATCGGGCATGCCCGTGGTGGTCAAGGGGAAACTCGAGGGGATCATCACGCGTACCGATATCATCAACTACCTGACCATGGGCTTGGAGGTCACCGAGATCGATAGGGAGGAGATCCTTTCAAAGTACAACACCCCTGTGGGGGAGATCATGGCCAAGGATGTGGTTTCGGTCCCTCCGTCCCTTCCCATTGAGGAGGCGGCCAAGCTTATGCTCGAGCACAAGGTGAACATGCTTCCCGTGGTTCAGGAGGGCAAGCTCTTGGGCATCCTTACGCGGGGTGATATCATAAAGGCCTTGGCGGAATACGAGGAGGTGTAGAGGTGAAGATCACAGTCCAAGAGGTGGAGTACGTAGCAAGGCTTGCCAGGCTCAGACTTTCGGATGAGGAGAAGGAGGTCTTCACAGGACAGCTCAACACCATTCTGGAATACATGGATAAGCTCAACGAGCTCGATACCTCGGGGGTGGAGCCCACCTTCTATGTCGTTCCCCATCACAATGCCTTCAGGGAGGATGAGGTGAGGGCCCCCATGGATCGGGAGGAGATCATGGCCAACGCGCCGTCTCGAAAGGGGGATTTCTTCCGCGTCCCGCGCATAATTTGAAGGGGGAGAGATGGACGTCTTGAGGCTTTCTGCTGCAGAACTGGTGGATCGCTTCCGGAGGGGGGAGCTCGATCCGGTGGAGGTGACCGAGGCGTACCTCCGCAGGATAGAGGAGGTCGATGGTTTGGTCGGTGCCTATCTCACGGTGGACCGAGAGGGCGCCTTAAGGCAAGCCGAGGAGGCCTCCCGGAGATGGAGGGGAGGGGAAGGGGGATCCCTTACCGGGGTGCCCTTGGCCATAAAGGACAACATCTGCACCAAAGGGCTCCTGACCACCTGTGCCTCCAAGATACTCGGCAATTTCGTCCCCCCCTATGACGCTACCGTCGTCGAACGTCTGCGGTCCCAGGGGGCGGTCATCCTGGGCAAGACGAATCTGGACGAGTTCGCCATGGGTTCCTCCACCGAGAACTCCGGTTTTAAAACCACCAGAAACCCCTGGAACCTCAATCGCATTCCGGGGGGATCCAGTGGGGGTTCCGCTGCCGCCGTGGCTGCTCATGAATGTGTGGCCGCTTTGGGGTCTGACACCGGCGGGTCCATAAGGCAACCCGCTGCCCTTTGTGGCGTCGTGGGGTTGAAACCCACCTATGGCAGGGTGTCGCGCTATGGACTGGTGGCCTTCGCCTCCTCTCTGGATCAGATCGGCCCTTTGAGCCGTACGGTTCGTGACTGTGCCCTGTTGCTTGAGGCCATAGCTGGCCATGATCCCCGGGATTCCACCTCCGTTCCCTTGCCCCAGGAGGGATTCGTTGATCGCCTGGAGGAGGGGGTGGAAGGCCTGCGCCTCGGGGTGCCCAAGGAGTACTTTGTAGAGGGAATGGACCCCGAGGTGGAGGGGAGGGTTTGGGAGGCGATAAAGGTCCTTCAGGGATTGGGAGTGGAGGTCGAGGAGGTCTCCCTCCCCCATACGGAATACGCCATTGCTACTTATTACATCATCTGTACAGCAGAGGCGAGCTCCAATTTGGCCCGTTACGACGGGGTAAAGTACGGTCTCAGGGAAGGTGAAGACGACCTGATGGAGATGTATTTAGAGACCCGTTCAAAGGGTTTCGGCCCTGAAGTGAAACGGAGGATCATGCTTGGCACCTATGTGCTTTCAGCGGGTTATTACGATGCTTATTACCGTAAGGCCTCCCAGGTGCGTACCCTTATCAAGGAGGATTTTGAACGGGTCTTAGAAGGGTGCGACCTCATCGTCACCCCCACTTCACCCACGCCGGCCTTTGGCCTAGGTGAGAAAGTCGACGATCCGCTACAGATGTACCTATCCGATATCTTCACCATCTCCGCCAATCTGGCGGGATTGCCAGCCCTCTCCATTCCATGTGGTTTCAATGAAGAGGGGTTGCCCATAGGGCTTCAGCTCATCGGGAAGCCCTTTGATGAGGCCACCTTATTGAAAGTTGCCCACGCCTTTGAAGGCGAAACCCGATATTATCTGCAGACCCCTAAGCT
>CAZGDM010000081.1:0-7000 GCA_964525275.1 uncultured Thermodesulfobacteriota bacterium
ATCAGGCGGACAAGTATCGGGTGCCCAAGATCGCCTTCGTCAACAAGATGGACCGGGTGGGGGCGGATTTTTTCGGTACCGTGGAACAGATGGTGGAGAAATTGGGGGCCAATCCCTTGGTCATCCAGATTCCCTGGGGGGTGGAGGACTCCTTTCAGGGGGTCATCGACCTCGTGAAGATGAAGGGGATCCTTTGGGAGGATGAGCTCGGGCAACGTTATTACGAGGTCGATATCCCTGAAGAGCTGATAGGGGAAGCGGAGCGCATGAGGGAGCAGCTCCTCGAGAAAGTGGCCGAGACCGACGATCGTCTCCTGGAGAAGTACCTCGGGGGAGAACCCATAACCGAGAAGGAACTGAAGGACGCCATCCGCCGAGCTACCATCCGGATGGACCTTCAGCCCGTGCTCTGCGGAGCTGCCCTCAGGAACAAGGGGATACAACCTTTGCTCGACGCCATCGTGGACTATTTGCCCTCGCCGCTGGACATACCGCCGGTAAAGGGAGTCAACCCGTTGACCAACGAGGAGGAGGAGCGACCGAGCGATGAGGCCGCCCCCCTTTGTGCCTTGGCCTTCAAGATCTCGATGGACCAGGGGCGGAAGCTCACCTATGTGAGGCTCTACTCCGGGGTCCTCGAGGCGGGCAAGGCCGTTTACAACGCCAACCTGGGCAGGGAGGAGAGGGTGGCCCGGATCTTCGAGATGCACGCCAACCACAAGAGGCGTTTAGACCGAGCCCGGGCCGGCGAGATCGTGGCGGTGGCGGGGCTAAAGGATACCTCCACCGGCCACACCCTTTGCGACAGGGACCACCCCATCCTCCTTGAGCCCATTGAGGCCTACAGACCCGTGATCTCCATAGCGGTGGAGCCCAAGACCAATCAGGACCAGGACAAGCTGGCCTTCGCCCTCGAGAAGATCGCTGAGGAGGATCCTACCTTCCACGTGAAATACGATGAGGAGACGGGCCAGACGGTGATCTCCGGGATGGGGGAGCTGCATCTGGACGTTATCGTCAGGCGCCTAAGGGACGAGTACAACCTGGAGGTCAACGTCGGTAGGCCTCAGGTGGTGTACCGTGAGACCGTCAGTCGGGAAGCGGAGGCGCGGGTTGAGTTTTCCCGAGCTATTGAGGGAGTTCCTCGTTTCGCAGAGGTGGTGCTCGAGGTTATGCCCAACGAGCGGGGAAAGGGGCTGGAGTTCGTCTCCCTGCTGGGCGAGGAGGTGCCCCATGAGCACCTCGAGGCCATGAGGCAGGGGGTCGAGGAGGCCACCACCCTGGGGGTTATGGGCTATCCCTTGACCGACATAAAGGTGATCCTGAAGGAGGTCCGATACTCCCAGGACGAGTTCGCCCCCATGGTGCTGAAGGCCGCGGTGAGCCAGGCCCTCCGGGAGGCCTCGGAGGAGGCGGGGCCTGTGCTGCTTGAACCCATTATGGAGCTAAACCTGATGGTCCCCTCCGAGTTCATGGGGGAGGTGATTGGGGACCTTCAGGCCCGCAAAGGACAGGTGGAGCAGATCACCACCAAAGGGCAGATGGCCATGATCCGTGGCTATGCACCGCTAACCAAGCTCTTCGGTTACTCCACCGATCTGCGTTCCCTCACCCAAGGGCGAGGGACCTTCTCCATGAGGTTCCATCGCTATGACCGCGTCCAATAACACCGCCGGTGCCATCTTGGAGATCTTGAGGGGGGAGGGGAGTTACCTTTCCGGTGAGGAACTGGGTCGTCGCTTGGGCATAAGCAGGGCCGCGGTGTGGAAGGCAATTCAGAGGCTTAGGCGCCAGGGATACCGGATAGAGGCCCAGCTGGGCAGGGGTTATCGCCTCCTCAGCCCCCCAAGGGGGCTGAACGTCCACGAGATCCGACGTGGCCTCGGCTGCAAGCTCTTGGGACGGAAGGTCCACTTGGCCGAGGAGGTGGCCTCCACCAACACCTGGGCCTTCGAGAGGGCCTTGAAGGGAGCCGAGGAGGGGGAGGTGTTCCTCGCCGAGGCCCAATCGGGGGGGAAGGGGCGGATGGGCAGGAGGTGGTTTTCACCCCCAGGGGTGAACCTTTACCTTTCGGTGGTCCTTAGGCCGCGGATCCCGCCTGCCAAGGTCCCTCTGTTGACCCTGACCGCCGCAGTGGCGGCGGCCGAGGCCGTCGAGGAGGTGACCGGTCTTCTGCCGGAGATCAAATGGCCCAACGACCTCTTGCTGAAGGGCAAGAAGTTCGGAGGAATCCTGGCCGAGGCCCGGGCCGAGGCGGATTTGGTGGACTTCGTCATCTTGGGGATCGGCATCAACGTCAACCTCTCCGCCGAGGAGCTGCCCGACGAGATAGCCCCCATGGCCACGTCCCTTAAGGAGGGGATCGGTCGGGAGGTGGACAGGGTGGTCCTCCTCCGAGAGCTCTTGAAGCGCCTGGAGAGGTGGTACCTCACCCTTGTTCGGGGGGGAGGGGAGGAGGTCCTCAAGCGGTGGGAGGAGCTCGCTGCTGTGAGAGGCAGGGAGGTAGAGGTGAAGTTGATGGGAGAGCGATTGCGAGGGGTGGTCATGGGGGTGGACGAAGACGGTGCCCTCCTCCTTCATACCCCCTCAGGGGTGAAGAGGGTGGTGGCGGGGGATCTGAAGGTTAGGAGATGGTGAGGCTTTTGGTCATCGACGTGGGGAACACCAATACGGTGCTCGGGGTCTTCCGAGGGGAGGAGTTGGTTTGCCACTGGCGTATAACCACCCAGGTGGACAGAACAGTGGACGAGTTCTCCGTGGTGTTGAAGGAGCTCTTCTCCTTAGAGGGATTATCCCTCGGGGAGGTGGAGGGGGTTTCCATATCGAGTGTCGTGCCTCCTGTGACTCCCATCTTGGAGGAGGTCTCGAGGCGCATCTTCAGGGTGAGGCCTCTGGTGGTGGGCCCTGGGGTGAAAACGGGCATGCCCATCCTTTACGAGAACCCCGCAGAGGTTGGGGCGGACAGGATTGTGAACGCCGTGGCCGCCTATGAGACTTACAGACGGGAGCTCATCGTGGTGGATTTCGGCACTGCCACCACCTTCGATTACGTCTCGGCTCGGGGGGAATATCTAGGAGGGGCCATCGCTCCCGGGATCACCATCTCCATGGAGGCCCTCTTTCAGCGGGCCTCTAAACTCCCCAAGGTCGAGTTCACCAAGCCCAAAGGGGTGATAGGGCGGAATACCGTCTGGAGTATGCAGGCGGGGGTCTTCTTCGGATACGTGGGAATGGTCGAGGCGATAGTGAAACGCATGGCCTCCGAGAGACGCAGTCACCCCTTTGTGGTGGCCACAGGGGGACTTGCCCCTTTGATCGCAGCGGAAACTGCGGCCATCGACGCCGTTGACGAGTTCCTGACCCTCAAGGGGTTGAGGATCATCTACGAGCGCAACTCAGGTGTCGTCAGATCCGGTCCTTCCAGACCTCGATGAACCTCTTGAGGGAGCGGTCGTAGGTCCTCTCCACCTCGGGAGGGAAGAGGCACCCCGGAAGTTCCCCCATGGACCAGTGATAGGCGAGACATTCGCAGCACTTGCCCTTCTTGGAGCAAGGTTCGTAAGTGCAGGTGCAACGCTTCAGGTTTTCCTCGAGCTTACACTCCATCTTCCACCTCCAAGGTCTTGATCCACCGCAAGGGGAGGATGAGATGGGCCTCCTCCCCTTCAACGAGGTCTATCTCCTCCCAGGTCTCCTCTTCCACCTCCACCCAGAGGGTCTGATCGCCTATCTCCACCTCCACCTTGACCACTGGCGGATTACGGTAGAGCCTGCGCACCCTCCCACGGAGGCGGTTCAGCTCCGGTCCCGGAGGATGTTCTCGGGAGATATACACGTTCCAGGGGGAGATGGCCACCTTCCCGATGGGACGGCCTCTGTAGGGAACCACAACCGAGAACCCCCCTAAATCCACCAAGGCGAGGCCCGAGTCGAGGACCTCTTGTCTGCGGCACTCGAGGATGTTGGGGGAGCCGAAGTACTCGGAGACGCGGTCGTTGGAGGGGGAAAAGAGCACTTCAGATGGGGTTCCGACCTGATGGATACGCCCCCCGTCCATCACCGCTATGCGATCGCCCATTTCGAAGGCCTCGACCTGATTGTGGGTCACGTAGATGGTGGTTATGTGCAGGCGGCGTTGGAGCCTGCGGAACTCCAGGCGCAGGTACTTGGCGGTGCGGAGGTCGAGTTTGTTAAGAGGCTCGTCGAGCAAGAGGACCCTCGGCCTCGGGGCCAAGGCCCTGGCCAAGGCCACCCTTTGGGCCTCACCGCCGCTAAGGGCTTTCGGATAGCGATCAGCCAGGGGGGAGATCCTCAAAAGCTTTAAAACCTCTTCCACCCTCCTCCTTACCTCGGAGGGCTCCATCCCCCTGGCCCTGAGGCCAAAGGCGATGTTCTGTCTGACGGTCATGTGCGGGAAAAGGGCGATGCTCTGAAATAGGTATCCCACCCCCCTTTTTTCCGGGGGGAGATGGTCCACAGGTTGTCCCCCTATGGAGACGCTTCCTTTGTAGGGGACCAGGCCAGCGATGACGTTCAGCAGGGTGGATTTCCCAGCCCCCGTCGGGCCGAGCAGTGCAAGGATCTCCCCCTCACGGACGGTGAGGTCCACCCCGCGACAGGCGAAGTTATCCACCCCTTGCAACACTATTTCCATCGGGTGAGCCTTCCCTCCATCCAGCTGAAGGCCCGCTCAAAGAGGAAGCACACCGCCGCGAGGACCCCCAGACAGACGATGATGATATCGACCCGCATGAGGCTTTCCGCCTTCATCATGAGGGCCCCTATCCCCGTAGGAATAGCCACCATTTCGGCTGCGATGATCACTCGCCAGGCCATGCCCGCTTCGAGCCGGAGGCCGGTGAAGATGGTGGGGACAGCTTGGGGCAAGACTACCTCCCTGAGGATGCGCCACGGCGAGGCCCCGAGGACCCTTGCCGCCGCTATCAGTTCTCGATCCACCTGACGAATGCCCGTCATGGTGTTGTACAGTACCGGGAAGAAAGAACAGATGAAGACGACAGCTATGGGCAGGAGTTCGTTTACCCCTATCCAGAGCATGAGCAGCGGTAGCCATCCCAAGGCGGGTATGGGGTAGAGAAGGGCGAGGAGGGGACCGAAGGTGCGCCTGAGGAGGTCTTTAATGCCCATAAGGATCCCCAAGACCAACCCTGCCACCGAACCCGCTGCAAAGCCCACAAGGACCCTTATAGAACTTTTGAGGAGGGCCTCTGGGAGTTCCCCGCTTTTAAGTAAGTTCCAAAGCACTTCCCCTACCTGAGAGGGCGGGGGGAGAAAGGGGCCTAGGGTCAACCCCGCGCGGACCGAAGCTTCCCATAGAAAAAGGCCCCCTAACACCGGGGCCAGTCCCCAAAGGGACCTCTTCATCGTAGGAACCTCAAGTCGAGGATCTCACGGGCGCGAAAACTTCTTCTTATATACCCCAGATGAACCATGTAATCTATGGTCTCTTGAACGACCTGTGGGTCGATGGCTGTAGTGTATCGCATGCGTGCCATGGACCTGGACATGACCCGAGGGGTGAGGCCAGGGGGGTCTCCCAAGGTCGTCTTTCCACCAGCCACCGAGAGGACACGAGCCATGATTCTAGCGGCTTCCTCCGGGTGCTCGCCGATCCAGGCGGTGGCCCGTTGGCTCACGCGGACCAGGGTCCTGACCAGTTGGGGGGTCTTTTGTAGCAGTTCCTCTTTCACCACCAGGACGCTGCCCTGCATCTCGGGCCACACGTCTTGTGCCAGAAGGATCACCCTGAATCCCATCTCCTCTGCCATGCTGACCCAGTGTTCCGGGAGGAAGGCGGCATCGAGCTGTCCCGCCCGGAGGGCGAGGAGTTGCTTGGGAGGGGGCATTCGCCTCACCCTTTTGAGAATTTCCTCCTTCAGGCCGTAGACCTCCATGGTCCGTCGCAACATCACGTCCACGGCCCCCCCTTCCCTTACACAGCCTATGCGAAGTCCTGGCCTCTCGAGGTCCCGGGGCGTCTTGATCTTTTCGGAGTCGGCCACTAAGCCGTAGCCGTAACGGTGAGTTCCTGCGACGATCTTTACGGGCACTCGGGCGTTGGCGTAGAGGTTCAGTGCCGGCACCAGACAGAGGTAGGCTACCTGGATGTCGCCCCGAGCCAGGGCCGCTGCCAAGGCCATTCCGGTGACGTAGGTCTCGTAAGCCTCTATCTCCAGACCCTCCTGTTGGAACCACCCCTTTTCCAGGGCGATGTAGGCGCAGGCCGCATGGTCTGTGAACTCGACCGCCATCCTCAACCCTCTTCCCTGGGCCGGAAAGGCGGTGAGGAGGAGGACGATCAAAAGGACGGCCCTCATCATCTCCTCCTTTTGAAGGCCATGGCTACGAACCCCCCTCGACCGTATCCCTCTTCGATCGGCTGCTCTCCTTCGGGGGTTGGGCCGAAAAGGGTCTGGAGGGTTTTATGAACATCGAACCCCAAAGGTGCCATCAGCGATATCACCTCCTCTGGGGTGAAGAAGTGTGCCTCGCGGTAAAAGGGATTCCTCTCCTTTCCCTCCTCGTAAGACCGTCCCAAGGGACTCTCTCTGTCTATCATACCTATGACGATTTCCCCCTGTCCCTTGAGAACTCGTATCCCTTCCTCCAAGGCCTTTGCCGGATCCTCCATGAAGGGCAGTACGGTGATGTAAAGGACCGTGTCGAAGGTCCCGTCCCGGAAGGGGAGCTCTTCCCCCCTCGCCAAGCACACCTTCACCCCCCGTCTTTTCGCCAAGGTAGCCATCCCCCTGGCCGGTTCCACACCAAAGGGGACCCCCAGGGGGATGGCGAACCTCCCCGTTCCTACCCCGACCTCCAATCCCTTTCCCTTTAGCACGATCGCCTTCAAGGCCCGCAGCTCCGCCTGGTAGAGAGTCCTTCGCCTTTCAAACCAGGCGTCGTACTTTAGGGCGAGCCTGTCGAAGACCTCGACATTGTACGCCATGGGGGGATTTTATCACCCCTCGGCAGGGCTGCC
>CAZGDM010000082.1:0-6864 GCA_964525275.1 uncultured Thermodesulfobacteriota bacterium
AGCTGATAGTCCCTGAGCTTGACAGAATCAGGGAAGAAAACAGGGAGATCAAGGCCACCCTGATGCTCACCAATAAGAGGCTCGACGACGTCAACACCCACCTGGCAGATCAAAGCCGAAGAATTGATGCCATCAGAGAAGAATTAGGACAAAGGATAGATGCCGTGAGAGAGGAATTAATTCAAATGATCCAAGAGACCAATAAACGGATAGATGAAACCAACAGACGGATAGATCGTCTTTATGAGGTAATCGTGAGGAGGGAGGAGCACTCGATGTTGGAGCAAAGAGTGGCCAACTTGGAGCGGGAGGTAGCGGAGCTGAAAAAGAAAGGTAGCCTGAGTTAAGTCTCTCCATTGTTTGTTCCTTGTCACGCCATCAGATAATTTTCGACTAACGTGTCCGACGTCTCTCAAAAAGTAAAAGGCCCTTTTCCTTCGCTTGCGTCCAAAGGGGATGCTCTTTACTTCCTCCACGGTGAAGCAGAAGAGATCAACCCCTACCTCCAGCCCCTCGAAGTAGGGGGTAGAATTCAAGCGGTCTGTCAACCATTCGTTTTTCCGAATCATCCAGCAGAATTAGTATGTCGGCGTCACTGCCCGGCATTACTCTGCCGTCCTTCAAAGAGCCGAAAAGGTACACGGCCAGCACCTCAGGCTTCTCCCTGGCCATCCTCAAAACACGCTCCCTGAGCTCTGCTATCAGGCGGTCCCTATCCAGCCAGAATACCTTTACAGAACCCAATGATCTCTTCTGCACGATCGATGGCTTCATCGGCATCCGTCTTGCGATTTTGCTCCTTCCGAGGGGCTGAATTGGTCAAACGTTGACGTGTCGCTGGACTCCTTTCACTGTGGCCCTTCACCTCACTCCAGGGGCCCTTCTATCATCCTATAATCTCTGCTTTCCAGATAGCGGCCGAGGAGGGCCGAGGCCAATACCAGCAGCGGAAGTGACACCAAGAACCTCACCGCCGTGAACTTCACCCCGAGGAAAGAGGCCTCAAATACCGTCATGGGGATGCGGCAGATGGCCGCAGCTCCGACATAGGTGAAAATCACCCCCAGTTTAGCCCCCTTGCGGTAAAGGGAATGGGCCACGGGAAAGGCCACGTACATCCCCCCTACGGTAGTGGCCGCAAGCAATACCGCCCAGAGGTAGCAAAGGGGCCCTGCCCCCCTGCCCAGGTGCTTCTCCACCGCCTCCTTCTTAACCCACACCTCGAAGAGCCCTATCAGCACGAAGGCACAGGGCAGGATCTTCACCATCTGTACTGAAAACGTCCAGAAATTGTGGGCCACCTCCGTCGACAGGCCGACCCCTTTCAGAAGGCCCCAGAGTAGAAAGGCTCCGAACAACAAAAAGAGCACGAAACGCCGTCGGGACATCACAGCTCTCCGAAGAAAAACCCTGTAGCCACGGCCACAGCCAAGGCGATGAGGAAGGCCAAGACGTTCCGAAGCACCGTCACCTTGGGGCCGAAGTATTCCCGCTCCACGGGGTAACTCAACACCCCTACCATCATCAGGGTGGTGCTGAAGGCGGAAAGGACCATGTAGGGCACCCCCCTCTGTAGGAGGATCCCACAGAGGGGGAAGGCTATGAAGCCGGGCATCACCGTCACCGAACCCACGACCGCACCTATACCCATCCCGAGCAGCTTCCCTTTGCCTCCCAGAAGGTCGAGCAGTAGCCGCGGCGGCACCAGAGCGAGGGCCACGGAAACCAGGATGATCATCTCCAAGAAGGCGGGCATGATGGAAAGGAATCTTTTAAGGGCTATCTCCAGGGCCTTGAGGGTCTTCCTGCGATCTGCAAAGGCAGATATGAGCAATATTAAAGCGGTGAAGATCCAGAAGTATCTCATCCCGGCTTCAATATACCAGCTTTTCCCGATCGTTTGCCAAGAGCAATAAAAGCTTTTGAACGCCCCATACCGATCCAGAAATGTGATATTTTAGGAAGCAAATGGTCTCAGAGGGCATATCCCCTCAAGAGCTCCCCTTGGAGTCCTTCTCGATCCTTCCTCTCAGTCTAACCCTCAAGGCCATCACAGCCATCAAACTCCCCGCCTACAAGGGGTCCACCTTCAGGGGGGCCTTCGGAGCCGCCTTCAAGCGCACCACCTGCGTATCGAAGACGAAGAGCTGCTCCGAGTGCATCCTCAAAGAGCGGTGTCCGTACAGCTACGTGTTTGAAACCCCTGTACCCACCACCTCGGAGAGGATGAGAAAATACCCGTATGCCCCCCATCCCTTTGTGCTCGTCCCTCCCCTCGAGGATCGCCGCAATTACCGCCCCGGGGAGCAGTTCGAGGTCTTCCTGACCCTCATCTGCCGCGGAATCGACTACCTGCCCTACTTCCTCTTCGCCTTTGGCGAAATGGGAAAAAGGGGGATAGGCCGTGGCAGGGGGAAGTTTGAACTGGTGGAGGCGCGCACTGCAGCGGGCGAGGTTGTCTACATGGACGGCACGGTCCATAACCCCGCCTCTATCAGATGGGGTGACATCCTCGGCAACCCTCCCCCTGCAGAACTGACCTTGAAGTTCCTCACGCCCCTCAGGGTGAGGTATCGCGAACGGCTCTGCAGCGACCTCGAATTCCACGTACTGATAAGGTCCCTTCTGAGAAGGATATCGCTCCTCAGTTTCTTTCACTGTGGTCAGGAGCTAAAAGCGGATTTTCGAGGTCTCATCACCCAGGCCCAAAACGTGAGGACCGTGAGAAATCACCTTATCTGGCACGACTGGTTGCGTTACAGCCACCGGCAGAAGGCCAAGCTGAAGCTCGGAGGGCTGATGGGGGAGATAACCTTCGAAGGGGACTTCCGGCCCTTCTGGCCCTTCCTGAGGCTGGGCGAATGGATCCACGCAGGCAAGGGCACAAGCTTCGGTTTGGGACGCTACGAGATCGTAAGCACATGACCCAAAGGAAGGCCCGTAAAGTGGATTTCAAGGAAGTCTTCGTCTTCGTGGTGGGAAAGACCCCTCAGGTGGTCACGGAGACCATCTACGGGCTCTTTCAGAAAGAACCACCCATCCTTCCGGACGAAATCCACATCCTCACCACCGAGGAAGGCAAGAGGGAGATAGAAAAGGGCCTGATCAGCAAGGGGAACCTGAGGAAGGTGTTCGAGGAATACGGCTTCCGGCCCCTCGCTGGCGAAAAGGTCCACGTCACCGTCATCCCCGGAACCGACGGATCCCCCCTCAGGGACATCCGCACCGAAGAGGAAAACGAGGCCGTGGGCGATTTCATCACCAACTTCATAAGGAGGCTTGCCGAAAACCCAGAGGTACGCCTTCATTGCTCCCTGGCCGGGGGCAGAAAGACCATGGGCTTTTACCTCGGGGCGGCCCTCACCCTTTTCGGCAGGCCGTGGGACAGGCTGTACCACGTGCTCGTAAGCCCCGAGTTCGAATCCCATCCCGACTTCTACTTCAAGCCGAAGAAGGACCGGCTGCTAAAGTTGGGCGACAGAGAACTGCCCACATCGGAGGCGGAGATCTTCCTCGCCGAACTCCCCTTTTTGCGCTTGAGGGAGAAGGTTTCCCTCGGTGGGAAGTCCTTCAGCGAGTTGGTGAAAGAGGGACAAAGGGAAGTGGAGTTAGCTCTATTCCAAAAGGAAGTTATCCTCGATCTCAACGAACTTTCCCTCACCATCGGGGGAGTCCCCGTGAAGCTAACTCCGATGCAATTGATCCTCTATCGGCTCTTCCTACTACAGAAAGTCCGATGCCCCGAACCCCATAGGGGCCAATGCGAGGGCTGCACAACGTGCTTTCTCACCATACCCCAGCTATCCTCCCGAAAGACCTTTGATGAGATTTACCGAGCCCTCGTCTCGATATACGGCGAAGGTTCGGGGAAGGTTGAGGCCTTCCGCCTCAGGTGGGAACGCCAAGGGGGTGTCGCCCAGGAGGTCTTCCGCCAGAGGATCGCCAAGATAAATCGCTCTCTCAAGGAACAATTGGGGGAGGATGCCTCCCTCTACCTCATCTCCCCTGTGGGCAGATATGGCACCAAACGCTACGGGGTGAGGGTGGACAAGGGGAAAATAACCCTCATATAACAAGGGGCCTTCCACCCGATGCCTTACTCCCCAAAAATGCAACCTTTACCTTTTCCCGTGGTTAGGCTCGGTACGCGGAACCCTTCTCTTGAAGAGAAAAATCGTCCCTAAACTTACCTCGTGACACTTCTGTCTTCGGATTCTTCGCCGACATACCACTTCCGGGGGAAACGTTTTGGCAATATTTCTTCCCTTTCCAGCTGCGGCCCGATGGGTAAAAATGGCCCCCGCGGTGAAGAGGGATTTGTATATCGTCGCCTACGACATCTCCGATGAACGCAGACTGAACCGGGTGAGGGAGCTGCTTAAGGCCTTCAGCACCGGCGGGCAGAAGTCGGTTTACGAGTGCTTCCTCACCGAAGGTGAGCTCCACGAGGTCTGGCGCGGCCTCGAGCAGCTCATAGACCATGAAGAAGACAGGGTCCACTGCTTCAGGCTCGACGGCAGAAGCCGCGTGCACACCCTGGGGATAGCCATTCCGCCGAGGGACCCGGATTTCTTCTACTTCGGCTGAGGTGGGAACGGTCTACCTGGATCGGCGCGACCTTCACCTGAAGGCAGAGGGAGACGCAGTGGTGCTTTATGAAAACGGGCACAGGGTGGGCACCCTCCCCATAAGGCCCATGGACAGGCTCGTGGTCACCGGTAACGTCACCATCGAGGCCGCCGTCCTGCACCGCCTGGCCCAACACGGGGTGAGCCTCCTTCTGCTCTGGGGCAGGCGGCCTCGGTTTTACGCCCGATTGCAGGGCAAACTCCACAAAAACGGGGCCCTCAGGGTGGAGCAATACCGGCGGAGCCTGGAGCCCGCGTTCCGCCTGAGGTTCGCCCGGGGCCTCGTGATGCGGAAGCTAAAGGCGATGACGGAACTTCTCACCGGTGCCCTGTCCCGAAGATCGGATCTGACCTCGTCGCTCCGTAGAGCCCTGCTGAAAATCGAAAGGGCGATGGAAAACGCCTCCGAATCCCCCTCCCTGGACTCCCTGCGCGGTCACGAAGGGGCCGCCTCAGCCGTTTACTTTGAGACCTTCTCGAGACTATTTCCGCCGGAACTGCAGTTCACCGGCCGCAACCGGCGACCCCCGAAGGATCCCGTCAACGCCATGCTATCGCTGAGCTACACCCTGCTTCACTGGGAGATGGTCAGGGAGATCGAGATAGCTGGCCTCGACCCCTACATCGGCTTTTACCACGACTTCGACTACGGCCGTGAGTCCCTGGCCTGCGACCTGGTGGAACCGTGGCGCCCGGAGGTGGATCGTTTCGTGTGGCGGATCTTCGCCGAAGGCGTCCTCGGAAGGCGCCATTTCAGGCAGGAGGGCGAGGGTTTCTACCTGAAGAAAAAGGGGCGCGCCATCCTCTGGCCCCTTTACGAAGCATGGGCCAGGGAACGTCGCCCATTATGGCAGAGGGAGGTGAGGGAGCTTGCCAGAGCGCTTATGGCCGGGCCGGACCCTCTACCTGCTGGAGAAGGAGGGGATCTCGGTGATGAGGGACGGGCCCTCGGTGATAGTGAGGCAGCCGGGGAAGGCGGAGCGAAGGGTGCCCGCACGTCTGATAGGTAGGGTGGTGATCGTGGGAAATGTGCCCATGGAAAGCGGAGTTGTGACGCTCTTTGCCAGTCAGGGGACCCCGGTCCTTTTCCTCGACACGAAGGAAAGCCGCCCAGCGATAACCATGCTCTGTGAGGAGCGAGGGCCCCAGCGCTGGACGAGACAGCACCTCCTCTTTCGCCGCCCGCCTTCGGCAGACCGCCTAAGGATGTGGTTGCAGTCGCGAAGACGGGCCTCCATCATTCGGGTGGTCCGGAGGCTGTCACCGCGCCTCGGAAGGGACTTTCAGCGCGGCGGCTTCAGGGAGGAGCACTACCAAGAGCTCCTGAGGCCCCTGAGGAGGAACAATCCCCGATGGCAAGTCCTGGTGGGGATGCTCAGGGCCATGACCCTTGAGTTCATCGTGCCGTTCCTGGAGCGGGCAAAATTCGACCCCCATTGTGGGGTCCTGCACCGTGGGGAGGACTTCGGCCTGGCCCTCGATTTCTGCTGGGTGCTGGAACCGGAGCTGCATTACCAGGCCCTGCGTTTCTTCAAGGACCCGTCCCGCCGCGGTGCTCTCCCCTGGAGACCCCACGGCGAGGAGATGAGGGAAGTGGTCCAGCGTTTCGAAAACCGAAAGCCGTACCTCCGCTCCGAGGTCCAGGCCCTGATCGACGAAATCTTGGAACTCATGAGGCAGGCGGATGGAGACGACCTATCTCGTCTGCTACGACATCGCCGACAACGGTAGATTGCAGAGGGTCTGTCGGTTCATGAAGGGGATAGGCCTGCACCTGCAGTACTCCGTGTTCCTGTGCCGCCTGAGCTGGCGAGAGCTGGTGGGGCTGAAGGTGGCCCTTGAGCATTTGATCGAGCCGTCGGAGGACGACGTGAGGATCTACCCCCTACCCTCCCGCAGCCTGGTATTCGCCTTGGGACGAGGTCCCGAGGCAGCCGAGGAGGGACTGTCTTTGGCAGCGGAGACCTTTGGCGAGAAAGACGTTGACAAATGCGTAAAATTTTCCCCAGAATTGGATCAAAACTGAACAAAAGGCAGATGCGGGACGTAAGATCTCACAGATACATCTTCTGGGATAGGCCCTCCCTCCGGAATATGTCCTCGGACGATTTCCGAAAATACATAGAGGAGCTGAGGCAGAAGGGGCGGGATGAGCTCGGTCGGATCGTCAGGAGGTTCGTCCAGTGGGGGAATGCCACCGAGGGCATCACCCTTTTCAAGGCAGAGGAGATAAAGG
>CAZGDM010000083.1:0-2077 GCA_964525275.1 uncultured Thermodesulfobacteriota bacterium
GTCCGGGGGTCGACCTTGGGAAAGATGGTGCTTATCCTCCCCCGGAACCGTCTCCCGGGGAGGGCATCGGCCTGCACCTCCACGGGGGTGCCAACCCTGAGGAACGGAAATTCCCTTTCGGGGACATCTATGGAGATCTTGACCTCGGATATCTCCGCGATCTCCACGATGTTTGTCGGGGGCATGATGTAGGCCCTTTGACCGGGGTCGACGAAGCGTGCGGTCACGTATCCGTCAAAGGGGGCCCTGATCACGGTATCCCGAAGCTGCACCTTGGCATTTTCCAGGGCTACCTCCGCCTCTTTTACTCGGGCCCTGGCCAGGGCGAGCTGGGCCCGTGCGCCCCTGTAGGCGGCATCTATGTGATCGAACTCCTGCTGGGAGATGACCTTCTTCTCAAAGAGCGCCTTGAACCTCCTGTAATCCTTCTCGGTGTTTTCGTAATTTACCTCAGCCTGCCTCAAGGCAGCCCTTGCGCTCTCGAGCGCCGCCTCTGCCCTCTCGACCGCCAGCAGGAAATCGGTCTGCTCAAGCTTCACTATCTCCTGGCCTTTTTTTACCCTGTCGCCCTCGTCCACATAGATGGCTTCGATCTTCCCGGAGACCTTCGGATTTATGATGACGGCTCGCCTCGGTACGACGTTTCCCACCGCCTCTATCTTTCTCGAGATGGTGGCCCTCTTCACCTTAGTCACCTCAACCGGAACCCGTTCTACCTCAGCCTTTGGGGCCTCTTTCTTCTTACAAGCTGTAAAGGCAAGGAGTATGGCCAGAGATATCAGCAGCTTCGCCCTCATCTTCACCTCTCCCCCATCGCCCGATCGAGCCTCGCCCGGGCGATGTTGTATTCGCTTAAGGCGGTCCAGTAGTTGGTTCGGGCCCTGACGAGGAGCGTCAGGGCATCGAGGACATCTGTGGATGTGGCCACCTGGTGCTTGTAACGCTCTTCATTTATCCTGAAGTTCTCCTCCGCCTGCTCAAGGACCTTCTCCGCTACCCTTATGTTCTTTTCGGCCTCCCTAAGATTGAGGTAGGCCTCCTTGACCTCGAGCTTCACCCCATCGATGGCCTCCTGGAGGTAACGCTCTGCCTGAAAGACCCTGGCCTTGCTCTCCTTTACCCCCCACCAGGTCTGCCCCCAGTCCCATACCTTCCACCGGACTACGGCCATAACGTTCCAGCTCTCCTCATCGGGGTTGTAACGGGAACCGCTGACCGAGGGTTCATCCCCCTGTCGCTCGTAGTTGAAGAGCAGGCTCACCTGGGGGAAGAGCCCTGAGGCCGCGATCTTCACCTCCTTTTCGGCCATCTGGACCGCTAAGCGGGCCGCCTTGAGCTCGGGCCTCTGTTGCAGGGCCCGTTCCGTACACGCCTTCAAATCCTCCCTGAAGGGCTCGTATCTCAGGGTCTCGGCAAGCTTCACCTCCGCATCAAGCCTCCTCCTCAGCAGCGTGTTGAAGACGGACCTGGCTGTCTCAAGGCCGTTTCTCGCCCTCACCAGGTCCTGTTCCCTTTGGGCAAGCTCCACCTCCACCTGAAGCAGATCGTTCTTCGGGATCATCCCCTCCTTGTAAAAGGCCTGGGCCACACGATGGTGTTCCCTGAGACTCTCCAGGGCCCTGGAGGCCACCTCCACCATCCGCTCTGCCACAAGCACCCCCCAGTAGGCCTCCTTTACCTTCAGAACGAGGTCCTGCTTTGTCCTTTCGAACTCCCACTTCGCCACATCCACGCCCAGCCTCGCCAGAAGATAACTGTTCCTCAGGGCACCACCGGTGAAGAGAGGCTGAGTCACGGTGGTCGTCCAAATGTAGTTGTCCCTGGTCCCCACCTTCACCTCGCTCTCGGGGGTGGTCATGGGGCCGAGAGGGGTATTAATCGTTGTGGCGGGCATCCGAAAGGTCGGGGCTTCTTCCAGACGGGTGTAAGCATATGAGGTCTCCACCTGGGGGAAGAAGGCCGAAAGGGCGGCTTTGCGGCGGTACTCAGCCTCCCGGATCGCCTCCCGGGCTGCCTGAAGGGTGGGGCTGCGTTCAAGAGCGATCTCAATGCTCCTTGAGAGCGTAAGGGGCTCCTG
>CAZGDM010000083.1:2177-3828 GCA_964525275.1 uncultured Thermodesulfobacteriota bacterium
ACGAGATAGCCCATGGTGATGCAAAAGAGCACACAGCTTACACACTTCATGACGAACCTCGCATTTTGTACCCTCGACAACCTCCTCACCAGCATTATGGACACATACTGACAAACCAGGCTACCGGTGCCAAAGAAAACGCTGAAGGCAGTGCAATTGCCCAAGGTCTGAACGGGGATAAACATGCGCCTTATAACTCCGGAGGCGCTCATCCAAAAGGCCAAATGAGTGGGATTTGAGATGTAATAGCAGGTTACAAGGAGAAAGGCACCAGGTACCCCCTCGTCTCGGAGGCAGTTCAAAGGAAACCTCAGACTGAGCCGCCCATCCCCCTCACGATGCCCCGAAAACAGAGGGGTCACTATCTCCTTTAGCCCTATGTAAAATAGGAAGCCAAGGCCTGCTACCCGAACGGCGATCTTCAAATTGGGATAGAGGGCCAATCCCCCCATCCCCAGGAGAAAAACCTCGCAGAGGAGGAAATTGCCCATCGCTCCGAAAATCGCTATCGGGAGGGCAGCCCGGAGCCCCCGCTCCACGGACCGATTGAGCATGATTTGCCCTAAGGGCCCGAGGGGCACAGAGTAGATAAAACCTATGAGGAGGCCAGCAATTGCTACCTTTTCAATTGCTTCGAAGGACATCCTTCTTCATCGCATTGACAAGGGCTGTCTTTGCAGCAGCAAGGACTAAGGAGTAGTTACTTGCAGTGGTTCCGAGAATATCCGATGCCTCCTTCAAATAATTCTTCAACACTGAAAGGGGCTCCTCCTTCTGGAATTTAAGCAAATGGGTAACTCCCCACAGGTATTCGATCTTTATACGTTTGCCCTGGCTTTTGTAATACAGTACCATTAACGTCTCGACGCCATATTTTGACGTCCTTATCCTGTCAACGATGGGCAAGATGTCTTTTTTATAGAGGGCCCTTTCACCGGCGAGCAACTCCAAGGGCCTGAAGGGATTGAGTCTCCTCCTCATCTCATTGGGATATGGCTGACCGATCACCATATCCGCCTCCCCATGTATCAAAGGCATCACCAGCTGTTCTATATGTTTGGAGTCAAAGCCGACGATGTCGGCGTCTATGAAGAGAATTACATCCCCTTTTGCCAGCTCCAATCCCTTTGTCATAGCATATGATTTGCCCATGTTTTTGTTAAACTCCACATACCTGAATTTGTCATCTCCCAGAAACTGGCCTAATATCTGAGCAGTGTTGTCCGTTGAACCGTCATTTACCACGATCGCCTCGTCAATTGCGTCGCAGTCTAACACGGTTTTCACTACGCCTCCAACTGTCCTCTCCTCGTTGTACACGCAGATCACGGCTGTAATGGTCCGTCCGGCTTTCATGGTTCTCCTCCTGTCATCGTCACATCATCCCCTCCAAGGGCCAGACGAAGGCGTGGATTCCGCCCTGGGGCCTCTGGCATAGATCGCGCAGGGCCTCCCAGAGCCTTCTGGCCTCGGAGTCCTCGAGGGCGATCATCAAGGCCCTGTTCCAGGAAGGCCAGGCGTGGGTAGAGAGCTTGGGTTCGCTCCTTGAACCTCGGCCGAGGACCCTTTCCCACAGGGTGTAGACCTTGACCCCCGCCCCTTCAAGGGCCTCCATCACCTCCTCCTCCATGTCCACGTCGTACACGATCCA
>CAZGDM010000083.1:3928-6644 GCA_964525275.1 uncultured Thermodesulfobacteriota bacterium
TCGCAACCCTCGCCCCGGGAGAGGGCCATGGGGAGCATACCGAGGAACGTGGTGGCCGTGGTCATGAGCACCGGCCTCAGCCTGTCCCTGCCGGCAGTGGTGACGGCCTCCGAAAGCCCGTACCCCCTCTCCCTCAGGATGTTGGTATAGTCCACGAGCACGATGGCGTTCTTCGTGACGATCCCCATGAGCATGATCAATCCCAAAAAAGAGAAGATGGAGAGCGTCGTCCCCGTAAGCACCAAGGCGAAGATCACCCCCGTTACGGCAAAGGGAAGCGAGAACATGATGACGAAGGGGTGCCGATACGACTTGAACAGCGAGGCCATGACCATGTAGACCATGATCACCCCGAGGACGAAGAGGGTGCGCAGATCCCTGAAGGCCTTCTGCTGCTCCTCCACCTCCCCTGCGAAGTGTACCTTTACCCCCCGGGGGATATCCATTCGGGCAAGCTCCCGCTTTATATCCTCCACCACGTCCCCCAGGGGGCGGCCGAGGACGTCGGCTTCCACCTTGACTATCCGCTGGCGGTTTCTCCTCTCTATCTCCACGGGACCATAACCCTCCCGGACGGTGGCGATATTCCCGAGCCTCACCTGAGTCCCCAGGAGGGTGGGGATGGGGACCTCCCCGATGCTCTCTATGCGGTTTTTGTCCCGGTCCCTCAAGCGCAAGAAGACGTCGTAATCTTCGCCTACATCCCTGAACTCGGTGGGGTCATCGCCGTAGAAGTAGTTCCTCAGGGCCTGGGCCACCATGGCCACATTGACGCCGACCGAAGAGGCCTTTTCCCTGTCCAGTTCCACCCACAGCTCGGGCCTCGGGGGCTTTTGGCTGAGGGCCACATCGACCGCCCCCGGGATCTTCTCCACCCGCTCCTTGATCCTCTCCGCAAAGCGCGTGATCACTCCAAGATCATGCCCCCAGACCTCAACCGAGATCCTCCTTTTTCCGCCCATGAGCACCTGAGCTATCCCAGGGGCGGCGCTCACCGAGAGCCTGCTCAGGCCCGGGATCTCCTCGATCTCCTCCCTCAGGGCCGCTGCCACCTCCTTTGCCGACCTTTGCCGTTCAGCCTTCCTCACCAGTTTCACTCCCACCTCGCCCACATTGGCCCCTTCCTCGAATCCCAAGGCCGTCCCTATCCCCTTCTCCGTCTGGCCGCAGAAGGCATAATGGTGTTTCGCCTCGGGTACATGAGAGAGGATCTCATTTATTTGCCGCAGGACCCGGTCCGTCTCCTCAATCCTGGTCCCTTCGGGTAGCCTGAAGCTTATGCTGACCTCCCCCGAATCCATCTGGGGTGAAAGCTCCGTCCCCACCAGAGGGAAAAGGCCAAGGCTGAAAGCGAAGAGTGCGGCCGAGATCCCCACAACCGTCCACCTGTGCCCCAGCGCCCACCCCAGAAGCCTCCTGTAGAACTCCTCGATGGCGCGAAAGCTCCCCTCAAGCCCCCGGTCAATCCGGGAGAGAAGCCCCTTGGCCCCTGAGATCCGAGGGGGGCTCAGGAACTTCGAGGCGAGCATCGGCGTGAGGGTCAGGGAGTTGAACAGCGAGGCCATTATCGAAACGGTGATGACGAAGGCCAGCTGCTTGAAGAAGATGCCGGTCAGTCCCCCGACGAACATCAGCGGTATGAACACGGCCACGATGGTCAGGGTGGATGCTGCCACCGCAAGCCCCACCTCCGAGGAGCCGAACACCGCAGCCGGCACGGGCCTCGCCCCCCGCTCCAGGTGGCGGGTGATGTTCTCGAGGATCACGATGGCGTCATCCACCACCATCCCGGATGCGATGGCCAGGGCGGAGAGCGTGATGGTGTTTATCGTGTAACCGAAGATCAGCATCAGGATGAAGGCCGCAATGAGGGAGAAGGGGATGGTCAATAGAATGATGACACTGCCCCAGAACCGCCTGAGGAAGAAGAAGGTGACCATCACCACCAGCAAGAGGCCTATGTATAGGGTTTCCTTCAGGTTATCCAGTGACCACCGGATGAACTCCGAGCCGTCAAAGACGATCCCGATCTTCACATCGCTTGGCAGCCCCTTCTCGATCTCCTTCAGTTTCTCCTTGATCCGGTCCACCACCTCCACGGTGTTTGTGCCCGTCTGCTTCTGCACGGCTACCACTACCGCCGGCCTTCCGTCCCCATAGCCCATCATCATGGGTTCCTTAAAGCCGTCGGTGACCTCCGCCACGTCCTTCAGGTAGATCAACTTCCCCTGGTAGCTGCCGATGACGGTGGAGGCGATCTCCTGGACGGTCCTGAACCTCCCTGGGACCCTTATGGCATAGGCCATTTTGCCGAGCTTCACCTCACCTGCCGGAAGGTCGAGGTTTTCGGCAGCAAGGATCCTCCCTATCTGTGGCAACGATAACCCGTAGGCCTCGACCTTCCTCAGGTCGAAGCGCACGTTTATCTGGCGCTTCAACCCCCCGTAGAGCACTATGGCACCCACGCCGGGGACGCGCTTAAGTTCGTCCGCAATCTGCTTGTCCACGATGTGGTAAAGCTGCGGGTAGCTCTCCTTGGCGGTCACAAAGAAGAACATCACGGGCATGGTGGCGGTGGAGAACTTGAAGATCATGGGCTCTTCTATATCCTCTGGCAGATCCCTTTTGGCCAGCTCCAGCGCGTCGCGGATGTCGTTGGTGGCCACATCGAGGTCGGTCCCCCACTCGAAGCGGCAGTTGACCACCGAGAGGTTGT
>CAZGDM010000084.1:0-4297 GCA_964525275.1 uncultured Thermodesulfobacteriota bacterium
CCTCAAAGAGGCCTCCTCACCCCCTCTGTTATCGTACCTACACCGGCATGAGGGCTATACTCTACGAGCCGGTGAGGGAAGAACAGGTGAAGGGTTTCAGGGAACTGAAGGAGCTGAGGCCCCCAGGACGGGTAAACAACACTTTGGTCTTCGTAGTGCCCGCGGATGGACCTTGAGGAGGCGAGGGAGAGGATCCTCGAAATCTCCCGTCGGATTTCAGCCCTGACGGAGGAGGAAATCCTCCGGGGACCGGCGGAGGGGGTGAGGGGGGCTTTCAGAGAGCTCGATAGATTGGCAGAGGAACCTGTAGATCCCCGGGTAGTCGTATCCCTCAAAGAGGACCCCGTCCTGAGGGGACCCTTAAGGGCCATTTCACGGTTGAGGACGCTCTATGGCCTGAGGCTCGAGGTGGAGACGGCCGAGGAGCTCCTTGGGGCCTCGGACCCCTGGGACCACCTCGAGGGCTTTCCCCTTTACGAGAATTACAGGCTCCTCGCCGAAGCCGAAGGGGAGGCTGTGGACCTCAGAGGGGACGACTTCGTGGTGATGCTCGGGGCGGGTCCGTTGCCCATGAGCCTTGTTATGCATCACCGCCTCTTCGGAACCCGGGGGCTGGGGATCGAAAGGGACCACCGCTGGGCCGCTTTGGCCAAAAGGGTAATTGAACGCCTTGGCATAGGGGAAAAGATCACGATGGTGAGGGGGGATGAGGGACTTCTACCAGCCTTGAAGGGATATCGGCTTCTGATCGTCGCGGCCCTGGCTGAGCCAAAAGGGAGGATCTTCGACCTCTTGAGCCGGTGCCTTCCCCCTCAGGCCTTCGTCTCCTGCAGGCTCTACGAACAGGGCCTTAGGGCCATTCTCTACGACACCCCACCTTTGGCATTGCCTGCGGAGCTCTGTGAAGTCGCCCGCATTCCTCCCCGGCCGCCCGTCAAAAACACCGTCCTCATCGTGAGGAGGGCAGCGGGCTCTTGACAATAAACCCCCAATCTGTAGGATTCAAATTATGAATTCAATTCTTGAACGCTATCTCAGGAACGATCTTTGCTAAATACTGGTCGGATGGACTTAGCTTACATCCCAAAAGGGGGATGAGATGAAGGCTCTGGTCTTGTGTGGTGGCAAAGGCACGCGTTTGAGGCCCCTCACCTACACCCTGCCAAAACAGCTCGTTCCGGTGGGCAACCGTCCCATCCTCCACTACGTCATGGATCAGATCAAAGAGGTGGGGATAGAGGAGGTTGGGGTGATCATCGCCCCAGAGACAGGCGATCAGATAAAGAAGGCCCTCAAGGACAATCCCTGGGGGTTCCGCCTCCGGTTCATCCTCCAGTCCGAACCCAGGGGGCTTGCTCATGCCGTGAAGGTTGCCAGGGATTTTTTGGATGAAGACCCCTTTCTCATGTATCTGGGGGACAACCTCATCGGCGAGAGCATCCTCCCCTTCGTGGAGGAGTTCAACGAAAGCCGGCCAGAGGCCCTCATCCTCCTCAAAGAGGTGGAGGACCCGCGGATGTTCGGAGTGGCGGTCGTCGACGAAACGGGCAGGGTCTGCAATTTGGTGGAAAAGCCCAAGGAACCGCCATCAAACCTCGCCCTTGTGGGGATCTACCTCTTTTCTCCGGCCGTTCACGAGGCCATCGCCGAGATCAAACCGTCTTGGAGGGGTGAACTGGAGATAACCGACGCCATCCAGAGGCTCCTGGAGAAAGGGCAAACCGTCAGAAGCCACATCCTTCGCCGCTGGTGGCTCGACACGGGCAAAAAGGACGACCTGCTCGAGGCAAACCGGGTGGTGCTGGATGAGCTGATCGTGGAGGACCTTCAGGGGGAGGTGGATGAGGGGAGTAAGGTGGTCGGGCGCGTCTTTCTGGCAAAAGGGGCGCGGGTCCTGAAGAGCACCATCAGGGGACCCGTGGTCATAGGCGAGGGGACCGTCATCAGCGGATCCTTCATAGGTCCCTATACCAGCATCGGCAGTGGCTGTCACATAGAAGGGGCGGCGATAGAGCACTGCGTGATCCTCGATGGCGCAAAGATAACTTCGGTTCAGAGACTGGAGGACAGCATTATCGGTCGCAACACCGTGGTGTCGGCCGGGGATCGTAACAGCAGGGCCCTGCGGCTCATGGTGGGGGACGATGCGGAGGTGCTCCTCTGATGCCCTTTAGGTTCAGGAGGCTCGAGATTCCGGAGGTCATCCTCGTGGAGCCAAGGGTCTTCACCGACCAACGCGGCTTCTTCATGGAGACCTACAAATACTCCGATTTTGCCTCCCTCGGCATTCGGGACCGGTTCGTCCAGGACAACCACTCTCGATCCGTACGGGGCGTCCTCAGGGGGCTCCACTATCAGAACCCACCCAAGGCCCAGGGTAAACTCGTGAGGGTCATCGCTGGGGAGATCTTCGATGTAGCGGTGGACATCCGTAGGGGCTCGCCCACCTATGGAAAGTGGGTGGGGGTGAGGCTCTCCGCAGATAACAGGAAGATGGTCTACATCCCCCCTGGCTTTGCCCATGGGTTTGTGGTGCTGAGTGATTGGGCCGAGGTCCTTTACAAGGTTACCGAGGAGTACGCCCCGGATTGCGAGGCCGGGATCATCTGGAATGACCCCGAAATCGGCATCCAATGGCCGGTGAAAGACCCGCTTCTTTCCGAGAGGGATGCCCACTGGCCATCGTTGTCAGAGGCGGTGAACGGCTTTGTGTATGAAGAGGTGAAAAAGTGAAAAGGCTCCTTGTCACCGGAGGGTGTGGTTTCATCGGATCCAATTTCATCCGATATCTCCTCCGCGAGCGCTCAGACTTTAAGATAGTGAACCTGGACAAGCTCACCTACGCTGGGAACCCGAGAAACCTGGAGTCTGTCACCTCAGACCCCCGGTACAGGTTCGTCAGGGGTGACATCGCCGACCGCGAGCTCGTGGACCGGCTCTTTGAGACCGAGGGGTTCTGGGCGGTGGTGAACTTCGCCGCCGAAAGCCATGTGGACCGGAGCATCCTCGACCCCAGTCCCTTCATAGAAACCAACGTGAAGGGAGTCCAGGTGCTGCTGGAGGCGGCGAGGAAGCACGGCGTGGAGCGATTCGTCCAGGTATCCACCGATGAGGTCTACGGTACACTGGGGACGGAGGGAAGCTTCACCGAGGAGTCCCCTCTTCTTCCCAATTCTCCTTACGCGGCCAGCAAGGCCGCTGCCGACCTCCTCTGCCGGGGGTATTACAAGGCCTATGAAGTCCCCGTGCTCGTCACCCGGAGTTCCAACAACTACGGCCCCTATCAATACCCGGAGAAGCTCATCCCCCTGATGATAAGAAATGCCCTCAGGGGAAAGCCCCTGCCCGTTTACGGGAGAGGGGAAAACGTGAGGGACTGGCTCTACGTGGAGGACAACTGTCGGGCCATCGCCCTGGTGCTGGAAAGGGGCCGGGTTGGTGAGGTCTACAACATAGGCGGTGGCTGTGAGCGCAAGAACATCGAGGTGGTGGAGCTCATCTGCGACATCTTGGCGAAGGAGCTTGGCCGGCCAGACGGCTTCAGAGAACTTATTACTTTCATCAAGGATCCCCGTGGTTCGGCCCACGACTTCCGTTATTCGCTGGACTGCTCAAAGATCAAGGAGGAACTCGGATGGGAGCCCACCGTGGACTTCGAGGAGGGGCTTGAGAGAACGGTGCAGTGGTATCTTGATCACCAGGATTGGGTCGAGAGCGTGATCACGGGGGAATATAAGGAGTATTACGAGAAAATCTACGGGAGCGGGCCGTGAGGCAATGGACAAGTCCGTGAGATTCGGAGAACGCCCAAGCGTTTTAGATCTGGCGTGCTATCGTCTGTTGGTCGCCATAGAGGCGGCTATGCTGTAAATGATGCGTGGAAGCCGTTCTTGAGGTGTACTGATGCGTCGCAGGAGATTGTACCTTCTGGAGAAAGCCCTCGAAGCCAGGAAAGAATTGGGGGAGCGGAAGCGAAAGGACACCCTCATTGCTTTGTCCAGGGCGTTGCAGAAACTGTCCCGAATGGTGCGCTTTGACGAGGTGTATGTATTCGGTTCTCTGGCAAAACCATACCGTTATAGCGACCGTTCTGATGTGGATGTGGCCTTCGTTGGGCTGAGGGATGAAGATTTCTTCACAGCTATGGCTTTCCTTTCGCAGGAACTCGAAACCGATGTGGACGTAGTTCAGCTTGAGGCAAGCCCCTTAAACGAAAGGATAAGGAAGGAGGGCATCCTCATATGGAAAGGGGGCGCTTAAATCTTTTCAAGGCTGCCGTCGAGGCCCAGCTGGAGGA
>CAZGDM010000084.1:4397-6534 GCA_964525275.1 uncultured Thermodesulfobacteriota bacterium
TGCTCTCAGAGCAATCTTTTCAATTGCTTAATCGCCTTCGTGCGTTTCGCCATTTTTTCAGACATGCATATTCTTACGAACTGGATCCACGGAAGGTAGAGCTTGTTCTGGAGGACGCGCTTAAACTCAAAGAGCTCTACAGGAGGGATGTGGAGCGATTCGTGAGGGAGGTCGAGTCCGCCCTCGGACAGCCCGAGGAAAGGGCTGATTGATAAGGAGACATACTCTTGGTGTAACCGGCTGCTGTCCCGACAATGGAAGATCACCTGCACAAGGAACTCAGACTTCTTGAGGCCCTGGCCGAAAGCCCTGAAGCCCGGCAGGTGGACCTGGCGCGGCGCCTTGGGGTGGCGGTGGGCACGGTCAACTGGCTCATCAAGCGCCTGGCGGCCAAGGGCCTGATAAAGGTCAAGCGCATCGGCCGATGGAGATGGCGCTATTTGCTGACCCCCCAGGGAATGAAGGAGAAGGCGCGCCTGAGCGTGGCTTACGTCCGCAACTCCATGGCCCTTTACCGCGAGGTGCGCCAGAGGGCGAGGGAGCTCCTCGAGGAGGTCAAGGCTCGGGGCTTCGATGAGGTGCGCCTCGAGGGGGAGGAGGGAAACGATCTTGTAGACGTCTGCCGGCTGACCTGTCTCGAGCAGGGTGTGAAAGTCATTTCGGACGGGCACAAGGCTGTTCCCACTCTACGTGTAAGAGGCCTGGAGCTCTCCCTGGAGCTGCCCGGGAGACCTCTGGACCCTTCCGAAGAGGTCCTGTCGGAGGTCGTAAACAGGATCGTCAGGGCCGTTCACCCAGAGAGGGTGTTTATCTTGGGCCCTGACACTGCTGGAAAGGAAGATGGGCATCTAACGGCAGTGGTGGTCGGGGATTCTCCCTTCGGGGAGTTGGAGGGGTATGGCGAAATCCGTCGCGAAGTCGAAGCCCTCGGGGTGCCCATCGATGTGATGTTCTTCAGCCCCGACGAATTCCGAAAATGGGAAATGGGCCTCAAAAGGCAGAAGTTGCTTGCACAGTGGCCAGAGGATAGAGACACGCGGTCTTTATGAGATCGTCAGCGTTGGGGGTGGTGGCTATAGGGTGTTTCGGGTCTACCGCCCAGAAGCGGTGGGGCGTGGGAAGCATGCTTCACTCCATGGCCCTTTGCCGCGAGGTGTGCAAATGGGCCCGCAGGGTCAAGCCGTGCAGACGCTGAAGGTTCCACATCTCGGAGTTCTCGATTTACTCTGTGGGCATCGTCCTGTGTGGAAAGACCAAAGAATGAAGATCTGTGACCCCGTGACCCACAGGTCGTGCTTTGGGAGATAGAGAGACTTTCGCCGAGATGCGGAAGACCCTCGAGGGTTGGGGATTGTCTTTTTGGCTTCAAAGGGGTAGAGGTTCTGGTTTTAGAGAAAGGGGTGATTTCATGGAAAAGAAGCTTTTCTCGTGGGCGGTTTTTGTCCTGCTCGTAGCCTTTTTGGGGAATGCTCTGGCGGGGGAACCTTTGGGTTTCACCCAGCAGGACAGGGAGAGGCTCATTCGGCTTGAGGCAACGCTCGAGAC
The DNA here is from genome assembly GCA_964525275.1 of uncultured Thermodesulfobacteriota bacterium. Lineage (GTDB taxonomy): Bacteria > Desulfobacterota > B13-G15 > B13-G15 > B13-G15 > CAZGDM01. Next base: position 5,943 of record CAZGDM010000084.1, read on the forward strand.
CTTCATGAAGCAGGTGGACAGGCGTTTCGAGCAGGTGGACGGGCGTTTCGAGCAGGTGGATAGGCGCATATCGGAGCTTCGTCAAGACATGAACAAGCGCTTTGAACAGGTCGATAAGCGTTTCGAGCAGGCCTTCACCTTTATGTGGATTTTGGCCGGCATCTTTACGACCCTGACGGTTGCGGTTATCGGCTTTGCCTTCTGGGACAGAAGGACGATCATCAGGAAGGCCAGGGACGAGGCCATAGAGGCGATAGAGAGGGAGGGGAAGCTCTCGGATCTGATCAGGGCCTTAAGGGAGCTTGCGAAGGAGGACAGCAAGTTGGCCGATGTCTTAAGGGGCTTCAGGCTGATGTGAGTTTGCCCTACGTCCCACGAGATCAAATAGACGAAACACACGAGAGAGACATGTCCAAAGTTAGAGGCTGACCCCACATTCCACATGGATGTCAACGCTGGGGTGGTCTGCTGGAAAGATGAAGCGCTTAGAGCTCAGCGGCCGGCTTTCGGCCCGCAATACTGTGCTGAACCTCATCGGCCAGGCGGTGCCCCTTTTGGTCGGGGTAGTCACCATCCCCTTCATCGTGCGGGG
>CAZGDM010000085.1:0-6332 GCA_964525275.1 uncultured Thermodesulfobacteriota bacterium
AGTGCCAGGCCTGCGGGACGTGCCGTCGTAGGTGCCCCGTGGACGCCATCTCTGGAGATAAGAACCTCATCCACGTCATTGACCAAGACAAATGTATAAAATGTGGGACCTGCTACGAGGTCTGCCCACCTCGCTTCCGTGCCGTGCAGAAGCTCGTCGGCGAGCCCGTTCCACCTCCCATCCCAGAGGAAAAGAGGGTCATCGTCCGCAAAAAGGCAAAGGAGAAAAAGGTTGAATCCCTTCATGGTCCCTAAGGTCCCCTCTGACGAGATCCCCTCTGTCTCGATGTGAAGCTCAAGGTCCTGCACTGTTCAAAGGAAGGCCGGGTGGAAAAGGAGGAGGAGATCATAGAGGAAGTCCCCCTCTTGGTCTTCCTCAACGGCCGCAGGTATTGCACCCTTTTTAGGACCCCTGGAGAGGACGAGGCCCTTTTGGTGGGCATGTGTTTCACAGAGGGGTTGATAAGGGAAAGAGAGGAGATCCTATCCATCGACCTGCGGGAGAATCTCGCCGATGTGAAAGTGGCCGCAGGGAAGGAAAAAGATGGGGAGGATACTGAGGACATCATCGAGGCGATAGCGAAAAGGGCGGCGGCTTTCCCCAAACCGGAAGGAAAAGTGGGCGTGGGGCAACTGCTGGAATGCATAAAGGTTATGGAGTCAACCCAGGAGTTTCGCCGCAGGACCGAGGCAAGCCACGGCGCCATGATCTTCTCCTTCGATCTTGAACCCATCTCTGCCGCCGAGGACGTGGGCAGACACAACGCCTTCGACAAGGCGATAGGCAAAGCCCTCCTTCGAGGAAGGCTTCGAGATGCCTTCATCGCCGCTATATCCTCCAGGATTAGTTTCGAAATGGCGAAAAAGGCGGCTGTGGCGGGGATAAGGGTCGTAGTGGGGATTTCGAAGCCCACCTCCATGGCCATCCTCCTGGGGGAGCGGGCTGGCATGACCATCACTAGCCTGGCAAGGGGGGAGGAGATAGTGGTATACTCCGGAAGGGAGAGGATAAGCGACTGTCTCGGTAGAGGATCCCGATGAGGAGGACGGGACTGGTCCTGGACGAGCGGCACATCCAACATAAACCGAACCCCTTTGCAAGTCAGCACCCAGCGTGACCGACAGGCTGCTCGATCCCGGGGCAGTGGACATAGGGGCCTTTCAACGACGGGAGGACGAGGACCTCTATAAGATCGAGCGCATCATCCAGGAGGCGAAGGAAAACCTCTCCCCTCACTGGGCTATTTGACACCCCCTTATCCCCCGCTATACTCCGTCTTAGGCACCTTCTGGAACAAAGGGAGGAGATGATGGCCCGAAAGAGGCCTGCAGTGAGGATCAGGACTCTGGATTACAAGGACCTGCAGGACATCGCTGAGATAGATAGATTGGTCCTCGGGAAAGAACGTCCGGAGTTCTGGATGATGAAGATAGAATTATCTGAGCATTTCTCCCCGATGGCGTCGCTGGTGGCTGAGGTCGATGGCAAGGTGGTGGGGTTCATCATCGGAGATGTCAGCGGCTGGGAATACGGGGTGCCGGATACCGTCGTTTGGATTGACACCATAGGCGTCCATCCCGAGTACAGACGCAGGGGCATCGCCACTCTGCTCTTCAGGGAAATGGTTGACAGCCTTAAAAAGGCCGGGGTGGAAAACGTTTACACCCTGGTCAAGGACAGCTCGGCAGAGCTGTTGCAATTCTTCACGCGCATGGGCTTCGAGAAAGGAGACCTGGTCCATCTGAAGCTGAAAATCGGTCGAAAAGAAGGCCGAGGCCTCGCAAGGCCCCGGCCTTAAATGAAGAAGGGGCGAGGAGGTGTGAATCACTTCTTGGGCTGGGGCATAACTTTGGACACCAGATCAGGATAAGGAGTGAGTTTGGCCAGCTGGCGACGATACTCGAGGTAGTCTATTTCACGCTTACCCGTCATCTTGGAGGTGTTGAAGGCGTTAAATCCGAGGAAGGCCTCAGTGTTCATGTTAGCGGCCAGCCAATAGATCTGTGTGGACTTGAGCATATCCCAGAAGAACCTCTTCTTGACCCTCACATGCTCTATAGTGTTCATCAGGCAAAGGAAGGTGGTGTGGCAGAGGGTCCAGACCATACGATTGATGTAGTCATCCAACAAGCTAAAGTCGGTCTTTAAGGCCTTGAGCTCTTCAAGCCCCTGTTTGTATTCTTCGCCCTTCTTCCACTCCCCATAGACGATCTCACCGTTGTCCACATAGCGATCGGTAATAACTCGTGGATCGCGGACCCATTCCCCCTTGTCATTCTTCTTTACGGGTATGGCTTTGGTAATGAGACCCAGACGTTCCATTTTGTAGGCGCTCCACATCTCGTTGGAGGTCGCCTGCCACATGGCCTGTTCCATGCTCAGATTCCACACCAGGAAATCCGTTGAACCGCCGGTGGGAGTGGAGCCATGGCGAGTACCGGCCTGGCCAAAGGCCGCAGTGTCAGCAGCCACGGTAAAGTCACAGGCTTGCCCGATCTCTTGCCCTCCGGCTATCCTCATGCCATTGCATCGGCAGATAACAGGTTTACGAGCCTTAAGGATGGCATCTATCATCCCCGAGAACAGATCCATATACTGGGCGTACTCGAGGGGCCTGAGAGTGTAATACTCCGCATACTCCTTGGTATTCCCCCCTGTGCAGAAGGCCCTATCTCCCACGGCCGTGAAGATGATGGCCACCACCTCCCTGTCCATGGAGGCCTTGTGCATCCCCGCGATGACACCTTTTATCATCTGGGTGGTGTAGGAATTATACTGCGCAGGGTTGTTCAGGGTGATCCAGGCCGTGTAAAGTCCTTCCACTTCCTCTCCTGTCTCAGGATTGATCAGCGGCTTCTTTTCGTACATGGTACAGGGGGGTTCCGTCCCAAAGTGCTCGTCCCCAAACAGCTGATGGCTCTTTTCTTCGTTGTCCCTTGGGAACCAATCAAGCAGCATCTTCCACCTCCTTAAAAGGGTTTTTTTAAAAATCCGGTACCAATACAATTCTCCGCGCAGGCGAACCCGCTTTGTGGACCTCTTCGAAGACCTCGACAATCTGGCTCATGGGCCTCGTTTCCACGAAGGGCTCGATCTGGATCTTGCCCTTGAGCACCATGTTGAGGACGATGGGGTAGTACTCGGGGAGACACCCCCAAGTGCCGATGATCTCAGCGTCAAAGGCCATGAGGCGCGAAATGCTGTACTCGTTCTTCTGGAGGCCAAAGCCGACCACGATCATCTTCCCGATGAAGCTCAGCAGTTCTAACGCCATGTCCTGCCCGGCTCGAGTGCCGGTGACCTCGAAGATCTTCCATCCGTAGTTGGGCAGGTCGTTCTCCTTGCAGATTTTGCGGAACTCGTTGCGGATATCCCTAGGGGTCTTGTCAGTTGAGTTGATGACGAAGTCGGCGCCGTACTGAAGGGCCCTCTTCAGCTTCTCGGGGTTGCGGGCAATCCCGATCACCACATCGGCCCCAAAGGCCTTGGCCATCTGGGTCACGTAGACGCCGACACCACCCGTACACCCGATGACCACCACCAAATCCCCCGGCTGAAGGTTCGCCCGCTTGGCGGCCTGAAAGGGCGTGGTCACGGCGTCGGCCACTACCGCTAAATGCTCAAGGGGGAAGTCACCGCGGTTTTTGACCTCACAGAGGTCAATGGACGGCACGGGGATGTGGCTCGAGAATCCCCCGTAGATGCCGAGGCTGTTGCCGGGCATCTTCTGGTTGAGACAGCGGTTACCACGGCCGATTTTACAGATGTAGCACTGGCGACAGGGCATCACCGCTGGCACGATCACTTCCTTCCCAATCCACTTCTCATCCCCGGCCACGACCACACCGCTGATCTCGTGCCCCAGGGTCAGGGGTGGTTTCGTCACCGTGGGCACCCCGTCGAAGAAATAGCCCAGGTCGGTGTGACAGACCCCGCAGCCCTTCACCTCCACCAGGACCTCACCGGGCTTCAGTTCAGGTACGGGGATAGAGGTGCGCTCGATCTTGCCCTCGATGGGGTTGCCCTTTTCGTCCTTCCCCCAGGGCCTGACCATCTGCCAAGTCTCTATCCTGTCCGGTACAGCCATCGTTTCCCCCTCCTTTCTCGTTTTTTAAGTCATCCCGTATCCGCCATCGACCTGGAGCAGTTGCCCAGTGATGTAGCGGGCATCATCGGAGGCCAGAAAGACGAAGGCCGATGCCACTTCCTCCGGTTTGGCAAAGCGCCCTAAGAGGATCCTGCGGGTATAGATCTCCTGGAGCTTCGGATCGGTACGGATCTTTTCCGTCATGTCCGTCTCGACGATCCCCAACGAGATGCAGTTGACGCGAATCCCATAGCGGGCCAGCTCCCTCGCGGCCGACTTGGTGAGGGCGATAACTCCACCCTTTGCAGCGCTGTAGTTTATCTGTCCCACGGTGCCGACCACACCTGCTACAGAGGTGACGTTGATGATGGCCCCCGACTTCTGCTCCATCATGTACTTAGAGGCGGCCTTGATGCAGAGCCAAGGTGCCTTCAAGTGGATGTTCACTACAGCGTCCCATTGCTCCTCGGTCATCTTATGGAGCATGGCAGGGCGGGTAAAACCGGCATTGTTCACCAACACGTCCAACCGTCCAAAGTTGGAAACAGCAGCCTCTATGACTCGCTCAGCCCCCTCAGCAGTGGCTACATCGGCCCCCACCGCTACAGCCCTGCGGCCTAGGCCCTCTATCTCCTTCACCACCTCCTCCGCGGCCTGAGGACGGGTGGCGTAGTTCACCACCACATCCGCCCCCTCTCGGGCGAAAGCCAGACAGATCGCCCTCCCCACCCCCCGACTACCACCGGTAACTACAGCGACCTTCCCCTGCAGCTTCATCACTCGATGACCATCAGCACAGTGTCAGAGGTGACCTCATCTCCGGGTTTAACGTTGATCTCCTTCACCGTGCCGGAGATAGGGGCCACCACCGGCATCTCCATCTTCATCGCCTCGATCGTGGCCACTTGGTCGTTCTCCTTCACCTGATCACCCACCTTGACCAGCACCTTGGTCACCTTTCCTACCATGGGTACGGTCACGTCCATGAAATACCCCTCCTCTTTTTGTTTTTACTGCTTCCTCTCGATGAAATGCCTCGCGATGATGACCTTCTGGATGTTGGAAGTCCCCTCAACGCTCTGATAGCTCTTGGCGTCACGGTAATAACGCTCAATGGGATACTCCGTTGAGAAGCCGTAAGAAGCGTAGATCTTCATCGCCTCATTGGCCGCAAATACCGCAGCCTCGGCAGTGTAATACTTCGCGGTGGAGACCGCAAGGGTCGGCCTCTGGCCGGGTTCGAGGTGATCCATGAGCCATGCAGCCTTGAATACCAAGAGCTTCGCAGCCTCATGCTCACACCACATCCTGGCGAGCTGGTCCTGGATCATCTGATGCTGGATGATGGGCACACCGAACTGGTAGCGTTCATTGGCATATTGCTTGGCCAGCTCAAAACACTTCTCGGCCACCCCGGCGGCCCTGGCAGCACAGGATAGACGCGTGCGGTCGAGCATATACATGGCGATCTTGAAACCGTCACCGGGCTTGCCCACAATGGCGTCCTTGGGGACCTTCACGTCCTCGAGCACTATCTCCCCGGTGGGGGCACAGTATAGCCCTAACTTCTCCTCAATGGCCCGCTGCTCAACTCCGGGGGAATGCATGTCCACCATGAAGGCGGACATGCCACGATGGCGCTTTTCTCTGTCCGTCATGGCGAAGATGATCCCTACATCCGCCACCGGCACCCCTGAGATCCACATCTTGGTGCCGTTGAGCACCCAACCATCGTCCACCTCCTTGGCAGTGGTCTTCATGGAGGCCACATCTGACCCAGTGTCGGGCTCGGTGAGGGCGAAACAACCCAGCAGATCGGCGTTGATTAGGGGTGGAATCCACTTCTGACGTTGTTCCTCCGTGCCGAACTCAAGCAGCACACTCTGGATGGCGTTCATCTGAAGGTTGAAGGGCAGGCCATACGAAGGGCTCTCCTTAGCTATCTCCATGGTGATGATAGTGGCGGCGAGGTATCCCATCTGATTGCCACCGTACTTTTCCGGCGCAATGCAACCGAAGAATCCAAGCTCGGCCATCTTCTTGACGATCTCCCTGCGGAAGAGGTGCTCCTTCTCGTCCTTCTCCACGGTAGGGGCGATTTCATTGCGAGCGAAATCCCTCGCCATCTCTTGGAGCATCCTTTCCTCTTCAGTAAATCCAAAATCCATGATAACCCTCCTTCAGGGACTTTGTGCAATTTATAACAAAGGGGTTAAAAGATTGTCAAGGCGAAAAATAAAGCACC
>CAZGDM010000086.1:0-6302 GCA_964525275.1 uncultured Thermodesulfobacteriota bacterium
TGGCATGTTCACGCTCGTTTTCGGCGGTCTCGGCGAAGATCGCCGCTATCTGCTCATAGCCCTCCTTTTTCGCCTGGGAGGCGAAGAAGCTATAGCGGTTCCTCGCCTGGGACTCCCCTGCAAAGGCTGTAAGCAGGTTTTTCTCCGTCTGCGTTCCCTTTAAGGTCGGCATCTCTCCTCCTTTCTTATTCCTCGGCCGGTGCGTAATGGCACCGCTTGGGCGATATGACCTTTCCCTCCTCCTTAAGCTCGGAGATGATCTTGGATACCTCCTTGCTCTCGAGCCCCGTGGCCTTGGCCACATCACCGGGGCGGACGGGCTTTCCCGCATTCTTCATCGCCTCAAGGACCTGGGACTTCTTGTCCTCCATCTCCACCTCCTCTATGTTCAATTTTGACAGCGGGGGCAGAAATAGGTCCCCCGGCCAGAGAGGGTCACCCGCTCTATCGGCGTCCCACATCGGGGACAGGGCTCGCCTTTGTGCCCGTAGACCCTCAGCCTATCCTGATACTCACCGGGACGGCCGTAAAGGTCGCGCCAGTCGCTGATGGTGGTACCGCGTAAGCGTATGGCTTCCTCCAAAATGGCCCGGGCCGCTTGGGCCACCCCCTCCCACTCCTCAACTTTAAGGGATCCCGCAGGTCTCAAGGGGTGGACCCCTGCAGCATGGAGGATCTCAGAGGCGTATATGTTCCCTATCCCCGCCACATGCCGCTGATCCATGAGGAAGGTCTTCACGGGGGCCCTTCCACCCTCTGACCTTTGGACGAGGGAGGAAGGGAGGTCCCCCTCGAGGGGATCAACCCCCAAGGGAGCTGACCTCCCGTCAGGAAGGGAGAGGGTGGCAAAACGACGTGGATCCACGAGATGAAGGTGACCGTGGGGGAAGTGGATAACCAGACGGACGTATTTCCCCCCATCTCCCCCCCACAGTAACCTGCCCGTCATGCGAAGACTCAACAGGACCCTTTTACCCCCTTCGAGGGAAAAAGCCAGGAGTTTGCCCTCCCTTTCAACCCCCAAAACCTCGCCCTTCAACACCCCCTGGACTCCGGATAGTTTCGGATCGAGGACCTCCACCTTGAAGACCTCCTGTCCCAGGATCACCTCTTCAAGCTGCCTCCTCAGGGTCTCCACCTCGGGCAGCTCAGGCATCTCCTTCTTCCCTCAGGCAGTCTCTGCAAGTGCCGGTGACGTAAGGCCTGAACTCCTCGACCCTGTGTCCCTCAATAAATCGCTCCCTCAAAAGGGGACAAGACGGCGGTACTTCCAGGTCATAGATCCGCCCACAGCGACGGCAGAGGAAATGCATGTGCTCGTCCACTCGATAGTCATATCGGGCCCTTTCCTTTTCGACCATGATCTCCTTCACAAGGCCGTGTCTCTTGAAGAGCTCAAGGGTGTTATACACCGTGGCCCGGGATATGGCCGGGAGCCTTTCCCTCAACCCCTGATAGATCTCCTCAGCGGTAGGATGGGTACGGTGCTCATACAGATACTCCAAAACCGCATATCGCTGAATGGTCCAAGGGACACCCCTCTCCTTCAGCAAGGCCATCCGTTCGCGGAGTTCTTTAACCATGGATCTCTTTTAACATTAGAATGAGTCTATGTCAAGACCAAGTTAAATTTTTCTCGATCTGTTCTCACTTTGCCTTGAGAATCCAACGACCTTCTTCGTTTAACAAGGAGAGCTCCCGGGGGACGGGGAAGTGTCTGACCACCCAGAGGTTTGTCTCCAGATGGCCAGTAGGGTGGGGAAGGGACACCGCCGATGGCCCCTCTGCCACTGCCAGAAAGGGAACTATCTGATCAGCCATCCACTCATCCAGGGCAGCCCCTGAGGAAAGCTGTCGGAGCAGACTTTCGGCGGCCTCCCGGCCGACCTCCTCCGCCCTTTTGCCCCTCTCCCCTAAGGCGTTGGCCCCCATGACGCTCCCCTTGCAGATGGCCCACAGATCGACCCCTGAGCCCGGGGAAGGGGTATCTTCGTATCCCACCCGTATCTCGGCGTTGATGCCCTCTTTACGGAAGGTCGCCAAAACGGCCTCCCTCTGCCGTTCAGCCACCCGTCGTGCAGCGAGGGCCTTTGCCGCATGGGAAATCCCTTCCACCCGCAGGACCTCCCCCGGTCTTTTGACCTCCAGCCCCCTAAGCCGTCCCCCTTCCGCCTCGAAGAGGACCTCCCCTCCCCCCTTTGGGTAATATCCCCTCCTTTTGAGTTCGACCCTGCTGCGGTAGCCCATCCTCCTCAGCAAGGGGAGGAGGACCTTTTCCACGTAGCCGATGGTCGGGGCCCATGCCACATCTGTTCCACCGCGGATGAGAAGCCTCAATCTCGCAGGCACCCGTGAAGCAGGAAGCAGAAGGGTCTGCAGCACCAGGCCGATGGCCCCAGCGGTGCCTACATCCACCTTAAAGGTCCCGGCCCTTAAAGGGCCAGGCCGGAAGGTAAGGCTCTCGGAGCCCACCCTCAGCCCCTCCGCCTCCCCCCGGCAGATCTTGAGTAGGGCTTTGATCCCAGCCACATGCTGCGCCCTGAGGCCGGGGTTGGGCCTGCCGTGTCTTATCCGCTCCACCCTGCAGGGCACCCCCAGATAGGCCGAAAGCCCCACAGCCGTCCTGACGATCTGTCCCCCGCCCTCGCCGTAGGAACCGTCCAGAACTATCAGATCCACTTCCCCTTTTTCTGTCTGAGCATCTCCAGGAAGCTCTCGAGGCGCAAAAGGGTCCGTGCATCCAGCGGCCCCGGCCGGTCGCCCTCGAGGGTGAGCACCGGCACCCGCACCTCCCTTCTCAGGAGCACGTCCTGGATCTGCCGGAAACAGAAGGCCTGAACGTAATGGATCAGGCCATCGATCTGTCGCCGTTCGATTTCGGCCTTTATGTCCTGGAGCCTGAAAAAGAAGGAATAGGGATAGGTGTACCTGAGGTATTGTTCCACCAAATCGCGGGTCCGGTAGGGCATACTGAACTGGCGCTGTATTTCGTTGAAGACCACCCGTCCCCCGAGCTCCTCCACCCTCTGGTAGAGGTCAGTGAAGATGGGGGGCACTCCCACATAGCCCAGCCTCACATCCTCACGAAAGGGTTCCCTTCTCCTCGCCTCCTGCAGGAAGGCGAGAAGCTTTCTCCTGAAGCCCTCCGGATCCCCGGCGAGGTCGCTTGTGCTCACGAGCCAATAATGGTCTTCGAAGCCGCTGACCCTCCCCTCTTCCCAGCAAAGGCGATCCACCTCATGGGCCAAAGAACGGATATCGTCGAAACGCCTCTTCACCTCCTCAGAGGCCAGCCAAGTGGTGTCGAAGTGGCGGATCATCTCTTCTATCTGGAGTCTGAGGAGGTCAGGCGACCTGTCGTAGGGATAGGCGAAGGGGTAGACCGTTATCCCCTCGGATTCCAAGAGTTCCATCAGGGCGTGGGTGTTGGAACAATCCCCTTGGGTCACGGCCACCACCTCATCGATTTCGCCTTCAGACACCACTCCCCATATCCCTTTGATCCAACTACAGGTGTTCCGAGGAAACCCTACCGCCTCGGCACGGCTTACCAGTTCTTCAGGGCTCCGAGAGGTGATGAAGAGGTTGTTCAGGTCCAGAGCTATGTGTCCTGCTGCATAGATCACCTCTATGGGAACCGTGGTGGTCAACCCGACCTTCATTTTCCGGGAGGGATTAATGGATGGCCTCCGGAGGCGAAAAAGCTGGCGTCCCCAGGGGGATTTGAACCCCCGTCGCCGGCGTGAAAGGCCGGTATCCTGGGCCTGGCTAGACGATGGGGACGCTACATGGTGGGCCGTGCAGGACTCGAACCTGCGACTCTCGGCTTAAAAGGCCGATACTCTGCCACCTGAGTTAACGGCCCTACGCAAAATGTAGAATATGGCCCTGGGATTGTCAACCAAAGGGATCAGGGAGGGGCGAGGGCAAGCCGTTCGAGGCCCTCACGGTCCAGGACCCGAACTGTCCTCCCCTCGACCTCTATCAGCCCCTCCCTCATCATCTTGCTCAGGGCCCTTGAAAGGGTTTCAGGGGCTGTACCGAGGAAGCTGGCCAGTTGCCCCTTGGTCATCTCCAGTTCGAACTCATCCCTCCCTCCCCTCCTCTGCCGAAGGTAGAGGAGGTAGCCAGCCAGCCTCCCGGAGACCTCCTTGAGGGAGAGGTTTTCTATCATCGCAGCGAACTCCCTCAGCCTCTTGGCCATCACCCCCAGCATCCTCATGACCACCGATGGATGTTCCTCTATCAGGCTGTAAAAGGCCCTGCGGGGGAAGAAGAGGGCCTTTGTGTCCCTGAGGGCCGCGGCGTGGGCGGGGAAGGCCCTTCCCTCAAAGACCGCCACCTCACCAAAGGGCTCCCCAGGGCCTAAAAGGTGCAAGATCTGCTTCTTGCCCTCGGGGGAGAGCTTGAAGACCTCCACCATTCCCTCAACCACTACGTAGAACCCCTCCCCTTCATCTCCCTCGGAAAAGATCATCTCTCCTCGAGAAAAGGAGCGCTCCTCGGCTATCTCCCCCAAAAGCTCGAGGTCCTTCTGGGGCAATCCATCGAGAAGGGACACGGAAGCCATGACTTCGTAAGGCTCCACCGCCCAAAAACTATCAGCCTTTTTGACCTACGTCAAAGCCCCAAAGGGGTACAATGGGGTAAGAAGAAGTTCGTAAAAAACAAAGGAGGTGGAAGATGTTTTGTTATCAGTGTGAAGAGACCGCAAAAGGACAGGGGTGTACCAAGGTAGGGGTGTGCGGTAAAGACCCTGAGGTGGCCGCGCTGCAAGACCTCCTGATCTACACCCTGAAGGGGCTCGCCCTTTACGCCATCGAGGGGAGAAAGGTGGGGGTCAAGGACCCCGAGGTCGACCGCTTCACCTGTGAGGCCCTTTTCAGCACCCTGACCAACGTGAACTTCGACCCCGAGCGGTTTAAGGCCTACATAGCACGCTCTGTATCCCTGAGGGATGCCCTGAAGGAAAAGGTCAGGGCCGCAGGCGGCAAAACCGATTTCTCCGAGGCCCCTGCGTCCTTCGAGCCGGCTGAGCAGTTGGACGAGCTCGTCAAACAGGGAGAGGCCGTCGGCATCAAAGCCGATGAGGGGAAGGTCGACCCCGATGTGCTGTCGCTCGAGCAGACCGTGATCATCGCCTCCAAGGGTATCGCTGCCTACGCGTACCACGCCGCAAGACTCGGCAAGGAGGACGAATCGGTATACGCCTTCCTGCACGAGGGACTGGCCTCGACCCTCAACCCCCAATTGGGCCTTGACGACTGGCTCAAACTCACCCTCAAGGCCGGCGAGGTGAACCTCCGGGTGATGGAGATCCTGGATGCAGCAAACACCGGCGCCTACGGTCACCCCCAGCCGACACGGGTGCCGCTGGGGGCAAAGGCGGGGAAGGCCATCCTGGTGTCCGGGCACGATCTGAAGGACCTGGAGCTGCTCCTGAAGCAAACCGAAGGAAAAGGCATCTACATCTACACCCACGGGGAGATGCTCCCCGCCCACGGCTACCCCGAGCTGAAGAAGTACCCCCACCTCTACGGCCATTACGGCACCGCCTGGCACAACCAGCAGAAGGAGTTCCCCGGCTTCCCCGGGCCCATCCTGATGACCACCAACTGCCTGGTGCCACCCAAGGAGAGCTACAAGGACCGCGTCTTCACCACGGGACCTGTGGGCTATCCGGGGCTCGTGCACATAGAGGGCGAGGACTTCAGCGCCGTGATCGATAAGGCCCTCCAGATGCCCGGTTTCCCCGAGGATACGAACGGCCGCGCGGTAATGGTGGGCTTTGCTAGGCAGGCCGTTCTGGGGGTGGCTGACAAGGTCATAGAGGCGGTAAAGGGGAAGGCCATACGGCACTTCTTCCTGGTGGGGGGATGCGACGGCAGGAAGCGGCAGCGGAGCTACTACACGGAATTCGTGGAGAAGGTCCCCGAGGACTGCGTGGTGCTGACCTTGGGCTGTGGCAAGTTCCGTTTCTTCGACAAGGACCTGGGGCAGATAGGCGGGATACCGCGGTTGCTGGACGTCGGTCAGTGCAACGACGCCTACTCCGCCATCAAGATCGCCCAGGCCCTGGCGGATGCCTTCGGTTGCTCGGTGAATGAGCTTCCGCTGTCCTTGGTGTTGAGCTGGTACGAGCAGAAGGCGGTGGCCATCCTCCTGACCCTGCTCTACCTGGGGATAAAGGACATAAGGATCGGACCGAGCCTGCCCGCCTTCCTCTCGCCCAAGGTGCTTCAGGTGTTAGTGGACAACTTCGACCTGAAACTCATCACCACCCCCGAAGAGGACCTGAAGGC
>CAZGDM010000087.1:0-5902 GCA_964525275.1 uncultured Thermodesulfobacteriota bacterium
GAGGGGGCCTCGCCGGTACCAGTGCGGCCCTTCTCGCCAACGACCACGGGGTTCCAGCGGACAGGATCCTCCTGGCCACCAAGCTGCGGCACGGCGACTCCAACTCCATCATGGCCCAAGGCGGCACCCAGGCTGCCGATCGCCCGGAAGACAGCCCCGTGATCCACTGGCTCGACGTGATGGGCGGGGGGCACTTCACTAACAAGCCCGAGGTGGTCAAGGCCCTGGTGGAGGACGGTCCGAGGGTGATCAAGTGGCTCTGCGAACTGGGGGTAATGTTCGACAGGGACGAAAGAGGCTACTTCGTGGAGCTGTCCGGCGGCGGTGCCTCCCGCAAGAGGATGCACGCCTGTAGGGACTACACCGGGATGGAGGAATTGCGGGTCCTGAGGGACGAGTTCCGCAACCGCCGCATTCCGGTCCTGGAGTACTACCCGGCGGTGGAGCTCCTGACAGACGGCCCAAGGGTGACCGGTGCGGTGCTATGGAGCCTCGACACCGGACAGTACCGGGTGGTGAGGGCCAAAGCGGTGATACTGGCCACCGGTGGCTTCGGGAGGCTTCACATCAGAGGCTTCCCCACCACCAACCACTACGGGGCCACCTGCGATGGGGTGGTCCTGGCATACCGCGTCGGGGCGAAGCTCAGAGATGTGGATACGGTCCAGTACCACCCTACGGGTGCTGCCTATCCCCAGCAGATCATAGGACTGCTGTTGACGGAGAAGCTCCGCACCAGCGGTGCCCAGGTGGTGAATGCCGAAGGAGAGGCCTTCGTCTTCCCCCTGGAGCCACGGGACGTGGAAGCCGCAGCTATCATCAGGGAGTGCTACATCAGGGACAAGGGCATCACGACTCCCACAGGGATGAAGGGGGTATGGCTCGACACACCGATGATAGATATGCTCCACGGCAAGGGGGCTACCGAGAGATCCTTCCCCGCCATGGTGAGGATGTTCAAGAAGTTCGGCATAGACATCACCAAGGACCCGGTGCTGGTCTTTCCCACCTTGCACTACCAAAACGGCGGGGTGGAGACCGATCCCTGGGGAAAGACCAACGTGGAAGGGCTTTGGGTAGCCGGGGAGGTCTCCGGCGGGGTACATGGCAAGAACCGCCTCATGGGGAACTCCACCCTCGACTGCATGGTCTTCGGCCGTAGGGCGGGGATCTCGGCAGCCGAATACGTCAAGAAGGTCCAACCCGGGCGGGTGACCCTGGAGCACGTGAAGGACTATGTCAGGATGCTTAAGGATGCGGGAATTGCCCCCGAGAGGAGGGCCCCCTTGCTTCTTCCCGACTACCGCGGCAAGGCCGCCTTGGCCAGGACGGTGGACCTCTTCTGAAATGGGAGATCCCACCTCCATCAAGGCGTTGCTCCTGGAGCTCGCGCGAAGGGTCCGTTTTCCAATAGCCCTCAGGGACCCCGCCGTCTGGCAGATCTGGGATGAGGTGGTGGGCGAAACAATCGCCCTCAAAGCCCGCCCCCACTCCTTCGAGGCGGGTACCCTGTGGGTCGCCTGTTCGGGTCCCCACTGGATGCAACAGCTCCAACTGATGAAGGAGACCTTGAGGAGGAAGCTCAATGACCGCTTAGGAGGGGAACGAATAAAAGACATACGTTTCCTTATCGGGGACATACCTCCCTCCATGATGGAAGAGGAACCCCCAATGGACATCTCCCCGGAAGAGGCGGAACGCATCCTCAGCCCCCTCAAGGACGAAGACCTGCGCCAGAGGGCCCTCCGCATACTTAGGGCTGTCAAAACAATCAAACACCGTTTTAATAAATGACGATCGTTGGCTTTCAACGGCTAAAGCTGCCATTAGTCTTTCTGTTCACAAACGGACCGTTGTTGACAGAGACGCCTCTTGGTGTTATAGACCTTTTTTGCACAAAAACGGCCTTTTAGAGGAGGGGAGATGCTGAAGCCGGAGATCATCGAGGAGTTGAAGAGGATAGTAGGGGAGGAGGACGTCCTCACCGAGAAGGAGGATCTCGCCTCTTATGCTTATGATGGCACCACCAATTGGTACCATGAACCCGATGTGGTGGTCTTCCCCACCAGCGCAGAGGAGGTCTCCGAGATCCTCAAGCTCGCCAATCGGGAGAAGATCCCTGTTACGCCTCGGGGGGGTGGTACCAGTGTCAGCGGAGGCCCCGTGCCCATTTATGGGGGTATCGTCCTCTGCACTGTGAAGATGAACCGGATCCTGAAGATAGATAAGGAGAATCTTTTGGCCATAGCGGAACCAGGGGTGGTTCTGATGGATTTCAACGTGGCCCTGGCCAAGGAGGGTTTGTTCTTCCCCCCTGATCCCCAGAGCTTCCTCGGGGCCACCCTGGGGGGGAACGTGGCGGAGAACGCCGGAGGCCCTGCCTGTGTGAAGTACGGAGTGGTGAAGCAGTACGTCTTGGGGCTTGAAGCGGTTTTGCCCACCGGGGAGATCGTCCCCTTCGGGGGCATGACGGTGAAGAACGTAACTGGCTACGATCTGCCCATGCTGCTGACCGGGTCCGAGGGTACCCTGGGGGTGATCACCAAGATCATCTTGAAGGTCCTGCCCCTTCCACCTGCCACTAAGACCCTGATGGCGGTCTTTGACGACGTGGCGGTAGCGGGTGGCAATGTCTATCAGGTCCTGTCCAAGGGGGTGATACCCTCCAAGATCGAACTGCTTGACAACTGGGTCATCAACCAGATAGAGCGCCTACAGCCCATGGGCCTTCCCAAGGACGCTGGAGCACTGTTGCTGTTTGAGGTGGACGGCATAAAGGAGGCCGTGGAGAAGGAGGCTGAAGAAATCAAGGCCATCTGCCTCGACGGAGGGGCTCGGGAGGTGCGCATCGCCAAGGACGCCGAGGAGGCCAATCGCTACTGGACGGCGCGCCGGGCCGGTTTTGCCGCCGTCTTCAGCGCTGCCCCGACGGTGTTGGCCGAGGATGTGACGGTACCCCGTAGCAGAATCCCTGATCTCATCAGGAAGGTGGACGAGATCTGCAAGTCCTATGGCATCGAGTACACGGTGATCGGCCACGCTGGCGACGGCAACCTCCACCCGAGCCTCCTGACCGACAAAAAGGACCCAGAGAAGTACAAGAAGGCCGAAGAGGCTATGTCCAAGATAATCGAGGCGGCCTTGGAGATGGGCGGGGTGCTTTCAGGGGAACATGGTATAGGGCTCGAAAAGAAGAAGTTCCTCAAAAAGGCCATGCACCCCAAGGCCATTGAGCTGATGAAGGGGATCAAGAGACTGCTTGACCCCAACAACATCCTGAACCCAGGGAAGATCTGGGAAGAAGAACAACAGTAGAAAGGAGGGGAGATCGATGGCAGTCAGCAAATGGCCAAACATCGGGACGGTCCTCAAAATGCACGCCCGCAACTTCCCTGACAAGCTCGGTTGTCAGGACAAGTACAAGTCGTGGACCTTCAAACAGTGGAACGAAAGGGCCTGCCGGCTTGCCAACGCCCTCGCCTCCATGGGGGTTGGCTATCAGGACAAGGTGGCCATGATCGCCTACAACCGGGTGGAGTGGATGGAGTTTTACGCTGCCTGTGCCAAGGGTGGGCAGGTGGCGGTACCGGTGCTCTTTCGGCTGGCCCCGCCCGAGATCGAGTATGTGGTCAACCACTCCGAGAGCAAGGCCTTCATCGTGGAGCAGCCCTTCGTGGATGCTATCAACTCCATCCGGGATAAGCTCTCCAACATCCCGGAGACCAACTTCATCTACCTCGGCGAGGGGAAGGCCCCTGACGGCTACATCCACTACGAAGACCTGATCGCCAAGGGCTCCCCCAACGAGCCCGATGTGTTCGTGGATTCCGCCGACGTCTGGACCATCATGTACACCTCCGGGACCACCGGTAGGCCCAAGGGGGTGGTCAGAACCCACGAGAGCTATATGGCGCAGTACTACCTCAACAACGTCAACATGGGCGTCAGGGTCACCGACAAGGTGATGCTGGTCATGCCCATGTGCCATGTGAACTCCATCTTCTACTCCTTCCCCTACACCCTGGTCACTGCCCCGGCCATGGTCTACAACATGGTGAGCTTCGACCCGGAGGACCTGCTCAAGACCATATCCGAGTACAAGATCACCTTCACATCGCTGGTGCCGACCCACTACGTGATGATCCTTTCGCTGCCCGACAGCGTCAAAGGCAAATACGACGTCAACTCCATCAGGCAGCTTTTGATTTCCTCGGCGCCTGCCAGGAAGGAGCTGAAGCTCGCCATCATGGACTTCTTCAAGAACGCCGAGCTCTGGGAGGCCTATGGCTCGACAGAGGCAGGGCTTGTGACGCTGCTCAGGCCCGAGGACCAGTTCAAGAAGCTCGGTTCCATCGGCAGGGAGATCTTCGGCATAGACGAGATCAAGCTCTTGGATGAGGAGGGCAACGAGGTTCCGCAGGGCGAGGTGGGAGAGCTTTACAGCCGCACCCCGATGGCCTTCCGCGAATACTGGAAGAACCCTGAGAAGACCCAAGAGGCCTTCAGGGGCGAGTGGATCACCGTGGGAGACATGGCCAAAAAGGACGAGGACGGCTATTACTACCTGGTCGACCGCAAGGCCAACATGATCATCACCGGTGGCGAAAACGTCTATCCCTCCGAGGTCGAGGCCGTAGTGGCAACCCATCCCGCGGTGAAGGACGTGGCGGTGATCGGCGTTCCCGATCCCAAGTGGGGAGAGGCGGTGAAGGCCGTAGTGATCCTCAAGGAGGGCTATCAGCCCTCTGAGGAGCTGGCCAAGGAGATCATCGAGCACTGTAAGGGCAAAATCGCCGGGTACAAGCGGCCCAAGTCCGTGGACTTCATCTCCGAGGAGGAGATGCCCCGAACGGCCACGGGCAAGATCCTTCACCGCAAGCTCAGGGAACGCTACTGGAAGGATCAGCAGTAGCAGAGGATTACAGTCCTGATCGCAAGAAGAAGGGGGGCATGAGCCCCCCTTCTTTTATCGATGTTCCATCGTGGGGGGCGGAGAGGATCTGGAGGAAACCCCGGGCTGGAGGAGAGAGGTCTTCAGCGAGGAAGAAGACCTTCACCTCCAGGAAGAGGCGTTCCTCCTTCAGCCTGAGGGGCTTAAGCCACCCCTGTGTAACCTCCTTTTCGATGGAGGGGAGGACGAAAAAGGAAACCTTGTCCCCTCCTTTAAGCATCTCCTTGATGAATTCGGCATCCTCTCCCTCAAGGGAGACGGTGGCCTTCAAACCATATTTGCGAAAGAGCTTGGAGACCGCTGAGCGGGTCGCCGACCCCTTTTCCCTGACCACAAGGATCTGATTCCTTAGCTCCTTGATACTCACCTCCTCACGCTCGAACCAAGGATGGTTTTTGGAGACCACCACGAAGATCTCCTCCTCCCTGAAGGGCAGTGATTGGACGTTTCGCGGAGGGCGTGGAGGGGCGGCGATGACCAGGTCCTGCCGCGAGGCCATGAGATCCTCCAGCAATTGTAGAGATCCCCCTTCCTTTAGGATCACCTTCACCCGGGGATTTTCCTGCTGGAAGACCGAGATCAGCGGCGGCAGCACGCAGCGGGCATAGGTGCGCGTCGTCCCCAGTCTTAGCACTTCCTCCCGAATCCTGCCCAGTTCAAGGAGCCTTTCCTCGGCCTCCTCGGCAAGGCCGAAGATCCTTTGGGCGTAGGAGTAAAGGGTCCTTCCGGCCTCCGTGAGCTCTATCTGGTTCCCAACCCTGCGGAACAACCTTATCTTATACGTCCGCTCCAGTTCCCGGATCTGCATGGTGACGGCTGGCTGGGTTACCGAGAGACGTTCCGCCGCTTTGGAGCAGCTTCTGAGCTTTGCTGCCCAGTAGAAGGCCTCGAGGCGTTTGAGGTTCACGGTCCCATTTTAGCAGTGAGGAAACGGCGTCTCAAGGCCATGTC
>CAZGDM010000088.1:0-5636 GCA_964525275.1 uncultured Thermodesulfobacteriota bacterium
GGCGCAGTGGGTAAACTCGGTTTTGAAAGCCCCTGGCCCCAGCCACCCAGGCGGGACACAGGGGGAAGAAAGGGATAAATGGCCGCTTGGATCCAGGGGTCTGGACCGAGACGGAAGGGACGAGGAAAAGGCCTTCTGGTGGAGGTCCAGAAGGCCTTTTCTTTGAAAGCTGACTGACCAAGGGGGAGAAATGAAGAAGGTTACGGTGCCTGAAATCCAACGGAAGAAGGAAGAGGGGGAAAAGATCACCATGCTCACCGCCTACGACACCCCCATGGCTCAGATCCTGGACGAGTGCGGAATCGACATGCTCCTGGTGGGCGATTCGGTGGGGTCGGTGATAGCCGGCTACCCCAACACCCTCCCGGTAACTGTAGAGGAAATGATCTACCATACCCGTGCAGTGGTAAAGGGAGTAGAGAGGGCCCTGGTGGTGATCGACATGCCGTTTATGTCTTACCAGGTGAGCTTGGAGGAGGCAAAGAGAAACGCTGGCCGCATGATCAAGGAGAGCGGAGCCGAGGCGGTGAAGTTGGAAGGCGGGGCCTCCATGGCGGAGACCATAAAGGCCATCGTCGATATAGACATCCCCGTGATGGGTCACATCGGCCTCACCCCTCAGTCCATCCACAAACTGGGAGGGTACAAGGTTCAGCGCCAGAGGGAGAAGCTTTTGGAGGACGCCCGGGCTGTGGAGGAGGCGGGGGCCTTTGCGGTGGTGCTGGAGTGCGTTCCGGAGGAGATCGCCAAGGAGATCACTGAGGAGCTCTCCATCCCCACCATCGGGGTGGGGGCAGGTCCCCATTGCGATGGCCAAGTTTTAGTCATCCACGACATCCTCGGACTACTGGGGGACTTCAGGCCGCGTTTCGTCAAGCGCTATGTCGATCTAAGGGCCATCATCTCTGAGGCCGTCAAGCAATACATCGACGAGGTCAAAAAGGGGATCTTTCCGGGGGAAGAGCACACCTTCAGGCTTTAGGATGGAGGTCATCAAAGACACCAAAGAGATGCAGCGGCGGGCCGAGGCCTGGCGCCTTCAAGGACGGCGGATTGCGTTCGTTCCCACCATGGGTTATTTCCATGAAGGGCACCTCTCGCTGATGAGAGAGGGACGGCGGCTCGGGGATGTGCTGGTGGTGAGCATCTTCGTCAACCCCACCCAGTTCGGGCCGTCGGAGGATTACGAGCGCTACCCACGGGATCTGGAGCGGGATCTCCGTCTGGCAGAGGAGGTAGGAGTTGATGTAGTATTCGCCCCTCAGGCCGAGGAGATGTATCCCGAGGGGTTTCAAACCTATGTGGAAGTGACGGAGCTTCAGAAACATCTCTGCGGCCGCTTCCGCCCCGGCCATTTCCGGGGGGTGGCCACCGTGGTGGCCAAGCTCTTCAACATCGTCAAGCCCCATGTGGCCATCTTCGGCCGTAAAGACTATCAGCAACTCCTGATCATCCGGAGGATGGTCGAAGACCTCAACATGGATGTAGAGGTAGTGGGCATGCCAACTGTGCGGGAGTCCGATGGCCTTGCAGCGAGTTCCCGCAATACCTACCTCCGTCCAGAGGAACGACAGGCGGCTTTGGCCCTTTATCGATCCCTTAAAAGGGCAGAGGAGCTCTTCGCGGAGGGTAGAAGACATCCTTCAGATATCCTACGGGAAGTGCACTCTGTGCTCGATAAAGAGCCCCTCTTGCAGGTGGAATATGTCGAACTATGCCATCCCGAAACCCTCCAACCCTTAGAAGGGGAGTTTCAAAGGGGTCTGTTGGCCATAGCCGCGAGGGTGGGATCCACCCGCCTTATAGACAACATTGTCCTTGGGGAGGTGAACCGTGAAGAGGATAATCCTCAAGGGTAAGATCCACAGGGCGCGGGTCACCGAACACAACATCCACTACGAGGGCAGTATCACCATCGACGAAGGGCTAATGGAAGCGGCTGGTATCGTCCCCTTCGAACAGGTTCAGGTTTACAACGTCACCAACGGCCACCGCTTTGAGACCTATGCCATCCGCGGGGAAAGGGG
Organism: uncultured Thermodesulfobacteriota bacterium; assembly: GCA_964525275.1. Taxonomy (GTDB): domain Bacteria; phylum Desulfobacterota; class B13-G15; order B13-G15; family B13-G15; genus CAZGDM01. Next base: position 2,028 of record CAZGDM010000088.1, read on the forward strand.
GTCTGGAGTAATAGGGATAAACGGAGCCGCCGCCCATTTGGCCAAAGAGGGGGACATCGTCATCATCGCCTGCTACGGGGTCTTCTCCGAGGAGGAATTGAAGGAACATCGCCCGCGGCTCGTTTACGTGGATGAGGAAAACCGAGTGGTGAAGGTAGCAGAAGGGTACCTCTGAAGGCTTGAGGTTGAAGGCCTGGAAGGAAGAGCTTAAGTTGTAAAGGGGTTGGGCCGAAATCTCTAAAGGATAGACCTTAGAGGAGGCGGGAAGATGGTCCTGATGGGCGAGAGGTTGCTCTCCTTCCGGGACATCGTCGAGAGGTTTCAAAGGGGGGAAGATCTCTTCGATATTACCATCGAAAAGTGGAAGAGAATCAGGAAGTCCCTCTCCGAGGCGGGAAGAGACGAACTCCAACCCATCTTGGAGAACGCCAGGATGGGAGGGCCTTTCTGCCTCGAATACAATCAGCAGTGTAACCTCTGTCCCATCAACCGATGGTGTCGAGACCCCAATGGCCGGTATCAGAACATCATGAGGTCCCTCTACATGTACGCCTCCAGTGGGGACTATTACTTCAAGCAACAGGCCCTGAAGGAGATCGATAAGTTCCTCGACGAGATAAGGGATCACAAGAGGGTCGTCAAGCAGAAACTCAATTGATGTCCCACCGTCATCGCCTCGTCTCCTTAGGAAAGCTCATGGCCTACATTCTTAGGCACCGCCCCGACGAGTTCGGGCTGGTCCTCGACGAAGAGGGATTTGTCAGTCTGAAGGAACTCCAGCAAGCCATAAACGAGGAGGAAGGATGGGGATTCGTGAGGCGGAGCCACATCATGGAGGTAGTCCTGACTGATGAAAAACGGCGCTTCGAGGTAAAGGACGACAAAATCAGAGCCACCTATGGCCATTCCCTGGAGGAACGCATCCCTTACGAACCGGTCACCCCTCCTAAGGTCCTCTACCACGGCACCAGGCGTCGCTCCTATCCTTCGATCCTAAAAGTAGGCCTCCTACCCATGGGGAGGCAATACGTCCATCTGACCCCTTCTCGAGAAATGGCCGAGAGGATCGGGAGGCGCCGGGACCCCCAGCCCCTCATCCTCGAGGTATTGGCCCAACGGGCCTCGGAGGAAGGGGTTCAGTTCTTCCAGCCCGCACCCCTCATCTATTTGGCCGAAAGGATACCTCCCGAATTCATTATCGGCCCACCCGTGGAGAAGGTACTCAAGGAGGTCAAGAGGCCGGAGCGGAAAGGACCAGGCCCCGGCTCCATCTCCCTCGACCTGCAGAAAGAGGAGGTGAGGCGGGGCAAGGCATGGAAGAGGGAGGCACGGCGTTTTCGTAAACAATATAGGAACTCTTGAGGAGGTGAACCCATGGGTGAGGAGAGGGTGGAGGAAAAAAGGGGCTTCAAGGTGATCGACAAGAGGGTCTTCGCTCAAGAGGAAGGGAAAGAGGAGAAGAAGGCGGAAGAAAGACGAAGGCAGGAGACCGAAAGGGTCACCAAAGAGGAGGTCCCCCTCCCCGAGGTTACCTTCTCGAGCTTTATATATTCCCTGAGCACCACCTGCCTGGTCCACCTAGGGGAGATCCCCGAGCCAACCACCCAGAAGATCCAGAAAAATTTACCTCTGGCAAAGCAAACGATAGACGTCCTCGGTATCCTCCTCGAAAAGACCAAAGGCAATCTCACCGAGGAGGAGGAAAGGTTGCTTCAGAGTGTCCTCACGGATCTTCGCATCCGTTACGTGAGGGCGGTCTCCTCCTAAGGCTTAGCCCAATTCCCTTTTACGGGGGACCTTTTCCCAGTCTTTGAGAAAACGCTCTATTCCTATATCAGTGAGGGGGTGTTTGAAGAGCTGCTCCATCACTTTAAAGGGAATGGTTGCTATATCCGCGCCGATGAGAGCCGCCTCGAGTACATGCATGGGATGGCGCACACTGGCCACGATCACCTCGGTGAATATATCGTAATTAGCGTAAATGCTCACGATCTGCTCCACCAACTCCATCCCCCCTGCGGAGATGTCGTCAAGCCTCCCCACGAAAGGACTGACATAAGACGCCCCGGCTTTAGCGGCGATGAGGGCCTGAACAGGGGAGAAAACGAGGGTTACATTGGTCCTGATGCCCTCGGCTTCGAGACGCTTGACGGCCTTCATCCCCTCTTGGGTCATGGGGATCTTGACCACGACGTTGTCCCCTATCTTGGCAAGCTCTTTGGCCTCGCGGACCATTCCGTCCGCATCGAGGCTCGTTACCTCTAAACTCACAGGACCCTCTACCAGGCGGCAGATCTCGGTCACCAGGTCCCAGAACTCCCTCCCCTCTTTGGAGACCAAGGTGGGATTGGTAGTGACTCCGTCCACGAGTCCCATCTCAATGCCACGCTTTATCTCTTCGAGGTTCGCCGTGTCGAGGAAGAACTTCATCGGTCACCTCCTTCGGGGAAAGTTCGGGCCTTTCTTACCCCAATCTCGCCCGCAAGACAAGATCGAGGAAGACTATCCTGGAGGATGCCTCGAGGACGGCACTCACCATGAGAGCCTCCTCCAGATCCCGTCCCACGGCGAAGGAACCATGTCCCCTCACTATAACTACCTTGTGCTGCTTTAAGAGGGGAGGCAAGCGCTCCGCCACCTCCCTGGATCCTATGCTCTCGGAGACCGTCACTACCGGTACTGCGCCGAGAAGGTACCTTCCCTCGGCATCTAAGGGGGTTATCTCCTCCTGGTGGAGCGAGAGGACGATGGCATAGGGAGGATGGCAGTGGACGATAGCCCCTGCCTCGCCTCCACGATAGATGGCTTGGTGGACGGGCAATTCCGTGGAGGCTCCATGGGCGGGCCCCTCCAAGGGGGCCTTCACGATGTCCTCATCCCTCAAATCTCCCAGCATGGCCCCGCGGCGGGTGATCAATAGTCCCTCCTCGACCTTCACGCTCATGTTCCCGCTGTGGGAGGAGATGAGGCCGAGCCTCGCCAACTCCCTGCCCATTCTGCGGAATAGTTCAATCATGACCGGAGCTCCTTATAGGATTCCATGCACTTCCTGGAGCAGAAAAAGAGGGTCTTGCCGCCGATTCTTGCCTTAAAGGCCCTATCCTTCGGGATGTAGACGCCGCAATAGGGGTCTTTGACCAGCTCTCCCTTCTCTTTTCTCGAAAAGCGCCAGAGGGCATACAAAAGCACCAGGAAGAGAAGAAGGTAAATCATCTCCCCCAGCTCCTGAAGAGCTCCTGGATGACCGCCCTGGCCCGCCCCTCGTCCTCCTCCGACACCAGTATTGCCCCCCAGCCCTTCTGCATAACATAGAGGCCGTCGTAGGCCGTGTCCTCATAAGAACGGATCACGCAGGAGATCCCTTCTTTCTCGAGGGCGTCCCTTACAAGATCGGCCTCGAAACGGTTTTCGACCACCGCTATCTTCTTCACGCTCCTGATGAAAACACCTCCGAAGGGCTTTTTCAAGGAGGATTAACACCGCGGGATCTTGGGCCGCCGCAAGGCTTCAGCTGGACAGAGATCGCCCAGCCGCACAGTAGTTAGGGCAATGGTGGTATCTGCTGCTCCGTAGTATATGAGGATTTCGTCTTGGGGTTCGAGGATCTCC
>CAZGDM010000089.1:0-5447 GCA_964525275.1 uncultured Thermodesulfobacteriota bacterium
GATGAAACAGTTTTACAAAGAGGTGATCCGTACCATAGAGGGGGACACTGGGGCCATAGCGACGATCATCTTCCAGTCCGGCTCCTCCCCGAGGGGGCTTGGTGCCCAGATGCTCATAAGGGCCGACGGGTCTGCGGTTGGGAGCGTGGGAGGGGGGAAACTCGAAGCGGAGGTGATGGAAGCCGCACGGGAGGTGATGGAAAAGGGCCACCCGAAGAGGTTGGAGTTCCACCTCACCGGCCAAGAGGTGGCCGACTCAGACATGATCTGTGGCGGAGAAGTGGAGGTGCTACTTGAGCCCCTCGCGCCCCAGTTTTTGGACCTCTTCAAGGACCTTCTGGAACTGCTGGAGAGGGATAAGCGCGCACTCCTATTCACCCAGCTCCCGCCGGCCCCGTGGGGGAAGGTCCTTCTCCCGGAGAGGGGTAGCCCCGTGGGGACTCTGCCCAAGGAGAGGGTGGAGGAGATCCAGGACCTCATGGAGAAACACCCCGAGCTCTGGCAACAGCAGAGGCCCTTTTCCGTGAGCCTCAAACCGGGGGTCCACCTCTTCGTCGAACCCATCTCCTCAGAACCCACCCTCTACCTGTTCGGTGGGGGACATGTGGCCCAGCAGATAGCCCCTTTGGCGAAGATGGTGGGATTCAGGGTGGTGGTATTGGACGACCGCCCCGATTACGCAAACCGGGATCGCTTTCCCGTGGCCGACGATATCGTAGTGGAGGACTTCGCCAGGGTGGGAGAAAGGGTCCCCGTAGAGGAGAACTCCTATTTGGTCATCGTGACCAGGGGGCACATGCACGACTATACGGTGCTCAAGCAGTTCCTCCGCTCGCCTGCCCATTACATCGGCATGATCGGGAGCCGGCGAAAGCGCGATGCCATCTACCGCCGCCTCCTCGAGGAAGGCTTCTCGGAGGAGGAACTGGCCAGGGTCCACGCCCCCATAGGATTGGACATAGGTGCCGAAACCCCGGAGGAGATCGCCGTTAGCGTGGTGGCTGAGATGATAAAGGTGAGGAGGTCGTCCCATCGCTGAGAGATGGACCCTCGGGCTGCTGAGCTGATCGCTTCTCTCCATCTCAGTCCTCATCCCGAAGGTGGTTATTACCGCAGGGTCTTTTATTCGTCAGAAAAAGTCCTCCCCAGAGACGGACGGGGCGAACGGCGGGCGCTGAGCACCATATATTTCCTTCTTCTTCAGGGGCAACACAGTCGGTGGCACCGATTGCGTTCCGATGAGGTATGGCATTTCTACGAAGGAGAGGGGTTAGAACTCCTCTGGGTGGAGGAGACGTGGCAGAGCCACAATCGCTGTATCTTGGGGCCACTGGCGGAGGGGAAAAGCCCAGTGGCGGTGGTCCCTGCGGGATGCTGGCAGGCAGCTCGCCCCCTTGGGGCTTATGCCTTAGTGGGTTGTACGGTGGGACCGGGTTTTGAATTCGACGATTTCGAACTCCTGAAGGACCTCCCTTCAGAGGCCGCCGAGTTCTCCAGAAACTTCCCCGAATGGGCGAGATTTCTCTGAAATCCTCATCCCTTTAAGCCCAAGACGTCCTCCATATCGTAGAGCCCTGGCTCCTTGTCCACCACCCATTTGGCAGCCCGCACAGCCCCCCGGGCGAAGGTCTCCCGGGAGGAGGCCCGATGGATCAGTTCAATCCTCTCGCCCTCGGTGGCGAAGATCACGGTGTGTTCGCCCACGGCGTCTCCGCCCCTCAAGGCCATAACCCCGATCTCCTCCGGACGCCGCTCTCCGACCTGGCCGTGCCTGGAGAAGACCGCGACTTCGGAGAAGTCCCGTCCCAAGGCCTGGGCTATCCTCTCCCCCAACCTCAGGGCCGTACCACTAGGGGCATCCTTTTTCCCGCGGTGGTGAAGCTCTACTATCTCTACGTCATATCCCCCTCCAAGGGCCCTGGCCACCGTCTCCACCAAGCGAAAGAGCAAATTCACCCCTGCGCTCATGTTGGGAGACAGCACGCAGGGGAAGTTCTGGGTCAGCTCCTCTATCCTCTCCCTCTGCTCCGGGGTGAAGCCTGTGCTGCCCACCACCATGGGTTTCTTGAAAAAGGAAGCCAGCTCCATGTTGTACATGGAGGAGTTGGCAGAGGTGAAGTCTATCAGCACATCGGCTTCCTTGATGATGGCGGACAGGTCATCGGCCACCTCGACCCCGATCTTGCCTATGCCGGCGACCTCCCCTAAGTCCTTGCCCACGCTCTCGTGGCCGACGGCCTCCACCCCTCCTACGCACTCGATCCCCTCTGTATCCTGGATCACCTTGACCACCGTGCGGCCCATGCGGCCTGCAGCCCCAACGACTATGGCCTTTACCATAACGCCTCCTCCTTGAGTTCGCCTTTGAAGACCAACCTCACCCTGCCCTCCAAGGCCACATCCTTGAAGTCCCCCCCTTCAAAGCGGTAGTGGACGGTGAGGGGCTCAGCCCCTTTCGGGAGGACCACAGTGGGAGAGGTTGTCAAACCCTTCAGGTGAGCCAGAAGGGCAGCAGCCACCGCCCCCGTGCCACAGGCCAACGTCTCCCCCTCCACCCCACGCTCGTAGGTCCTTATGCGGAGCTGCCCTCCTTCTGCCTTCACGAAGTCCACATTGGTACCCGCTGGCTGGAAGGCCTCGTGGAAGCGGATCCTGCGGCCTATCCCCTCCACATCCACCCCCTCCAGATCCTGCACGAAGATCACCGCGTGAGGTACCCCGGTGTCGATAAAATCCACCGCAAGGGGTTCCCCCTGCACGTCGAGCACCATCCCTCGCTTAAGCCCATGGGGCGGGGGCAGGGATATCTTGACCTCAGCTCCTCGGACCCAAGCCTTCACTATCCCCACTGCCGTTTCGAAGCTCAGCTCCGCGGGGGCGATGCCGAGCATGTGGGCCAAACGTGCAACGCAGCGTCCGCCATTGCCACACATCTCGGCCTCGCTGCCGTCGGAATTGAAGAAGAGCCAGCGGAAGTGGGCCCGTTCGGATGGCTTTATCACGATGAAGCCATCGCCCCCCACCGAAAAGCGCCTCCGACACACCTTTGGAACAAGGGAACGGAGTTCATCAGCGAGGATTCGGTCCGCCATGTCCTCCACCAAGATGAAATCGTTGCCTCCACCGGTCATCTTGTAGAAGATGAAGGACTCCATCCTCACCTCAGGAAATCGGGGATCGACTCCCCGCGCACGAGATCGGCATAGGTTTCGCGTTGACGCACCACCCAGAACCGGTCTCCTTTCACCATCACCTCCGCAGCACGGGGTCTGGAGTTGTAGTTGGAGGACATGGAAAAACCGTAGGCACCGGCCCCCATGATGGCCAGAAGTTCCCCTGGGGCGATATCGGGTAGCTCCCTACCCTTGGCGAGGAAGTCGCCCGTCTCGCAGATGGGGCCCACCACATCCACCCTCACCCGGGGCCTTTCCTCCTCCCGCACCGGGACTATTTCATGGTAAGCCCCGTAGAGGGTGGGACGGATGAGGTCGTTCATCCCCGCGTCCACCACCACGAAGTCCTTGCCGCCGTTTCTCTTGCGGTAGAGGACCCGTGTGACCAGCACCCCGGCATTGCCCACCAACACCCGTCCCGGCTCGAAGATGAACAGACAGGTCATCCCCCCTGCCCGTTCAGACAGGGCCTTACCGTACTCCGAGGGATGGGGGGGGAGCTCGTCCTTGTATGGGATGCCCAGCCCCCCGCCGAGGTCTATGTATTGCACGGCGATGCCATCGGCCTTGAGGACTTCGTAGAGGTCCCGCACCCGGTCGAAGGCCTCCAGGAAGGGACCGAGCTCGGTTAGCTGAGAGCCTATGTGACAACTTATCCCCTGGACATGGAGGTTCCTGCGCTTGGCCGCCTCCCGATACAGCCCCCGCGCCTGGGAGATCTCAATGCCGAACTTGGACTCCTTCAGTCCCGTAGCCACATAGGGGTGGGTAGCAGGGTCGATGTCCGGGTTGACCCTCAGGGATATGGGGGCCCTGACGCCTTCTTCTGCAGCAATTCTGTCGATCAGCTCCAGCTCCCCCCGTGATTCCACGTTGAACATGAGGATCCCCTTCCTCAGGCCGTAGCGGATCTCCTCGGGGGTCTTCCCCACACCGCTGAAGACGATCTTCCGGGCATCAGCCCCGGCCTTAAGGGCCCGGAAGATCTCACCCCCGGATACCACGTCGACACCCGCCCCGAGCTTTACAAAGGTGCGAATGACGGCCAGATTGGAATTGGCCTTGGCGGAATAACACACGAGATGGGGAAGGCCTTGAAGGGACTCATCGAAGACCCTGAAGTGCCGTTCGAGAGTCCGATGGCTGTAGAGGTAAAAAGGGGTGCCCACTTCCCGGGCTATCTCCTCCACCGGGACCTCTTCGCAGAAGAGCTGGCCGTCTTTGTGCTGGAAGAAGTGCATTTCAAGCCCTCAAGGTCGCCCGATGGCGAAGGGGTTTCAGGATGAGGTCGAGGGCGTCGAGCACCTCGGTCACCACCACGTCGGCGTTCATCACCGTCTCCTTGGCGGCGCCCTCCCTTCCTATAACCGCAATCCCGAGGATCGCCTCCTTGACCATCAGGTGATCGTTGTAGCCGTTGCCTATGGCAACGGTCCGCTCCGGGCCCAGTTCCCTGACGAACCTCCCCTTCTGCTCCGCTTCGGGTCCTTCCTTCAAACGAACCAGCTCAGCCCTCATCTTCACCATCCTTTGGGCAACGTCTCCACGGGTATCGGCGGTCAGAACGTAAACCTTCAGCTTTTTCCCCAACAAATTGATCTTGTCCTTCACCTTGGGGTTGATACGACCGTCCTTGGCGATGGTGCCGTTGAAGTCGAGAACCAGGTTCTCTATCTCCCACGTACCACGACCAGGGATCTCCATCTTGATCATGGCTCACAAGTCAGTGCGATAGTAACCCCTACAATCGAGGCTCACCAGTTTGCGGTAGTGGATGGAGTAGAGATGGCGCAATCGCTCAGGATCGCCATGGATGGCCACTATGTCGGCGATGAAGAGGGCATGATCTCCAGCTTCCACCTCCCTGACGACCTTGCACTCGAGGGCGACGGTGGACCCCTCAATAAGAGGGGGTGTGATGACCTTGGCGGGCACCTGCTTGAAGCCGGTCTCCTTGAATTTGTCCACCTTTCTGCCCGATTTCACCCCGCAGAACCACGCCCCTTCTTTCAACTCCTCCGATGGAAAACAGAGGGCGAACTCCCCCAGGTGCTTGAGGCACTCGTAGGAATAGCGTTTGTATCCCACGGCGATAGCCACCATCTTGGGGTCCCATGATACGAAGGTCCACCAGGCCAATCCGATGATGTTGGGCCGACCGTCTTTGTCGACGGTGACCGCCAACACATACGGGAAAGGGGAGGCCCATTCCAAAGCCTCATCCCAGCTAACCTCTTTCAAAGCCATGGCAACCCTCCTCCCGAATTTCGCTCG
>CAZGDM010000090.1:0-5435 GCA_964525275.1 uncultured Thermodesulfobacteriota bacterium
GGAGGAAAGGGTGGGAAGGGTTTACGGAGAGGACGATGGGTGAGGTGTTCATAGGGGCAGGGGTGTTTTTGGGGGGCCTCATCAGCGCCGGTTTTTACCGGATCATCAAGGGGCCAACCCTCTTCGACCGCATCATAGCCGTCAACCTCGTAGGGACGATGACGGTGGTTTTCCTTTTGCTGATGGGGTTCATCTACCGGAGGGTGGACATGTTCGTGGACATCTCCCTGATGTACTCCCTTTTGAGCTTCATAGGCACCTTGATCTTCGCCAAATATCTCTCCAGGGGGAGGACCGAATGATCGATCTGTTGTCAATTCTGTTTCTTGCTGCAGGCCTGTTCTTCTTTTGCACCGCCCTGGTGGGGCTGCTGCGTCTGCCCGACTTCTATTGCAGGATGCACGCCGTTGGAAAAGCGGACACCATGGGTATGCTGTTGGTCATCCTGGGGCTGATCATCCACCACCTGGGAAGTGGCATCACCTGGCCAAAGGCAGTGGTCTCCTTCAAGATCCTCTTCATTGCGGCCTTCTGGTTCCTCGGAGGTCCCACCGCCACCCACGCCCTCTTGCGGTCCGCCTTCGAGAGAGGACAGATGCCCTGGACGAAGGACGGCAAGGCGGTGATCGAGTGGCCCGAGGAGGAGAGGAAGTGATTTGGGAACTCAACTTACTGTTTTTGATCTTCGCCGTAGTGGCCGCCTGGACAGCATTGGAGGTCAAGGACCTTCTGGCAGCGGTCCTCCTATTGGGGGGGTTCAGCTTCTTCATGTGTCTCGTCTGGGCCGAAATGGGCGCAGTGGATGTGGCCTTCACTGAAGCGGCTGTAGGGGTAGGAGTTAGCACCGCATTCTTCGTGGCAGCCGTCTGCAAGACCACCAGGAGGACAAAGGATTGAAGATAGCCGGCGCCGTGGTGGCCTTTTTGACCGTCGTGGCCCTGTGGATAGGGGTGATGGACTTTCCCCGTTGGGCGGATCCTAAGCAACCCGCCGCCCTCCACGTATCCCCCCGTTACATCGAGCGCTCCCTCGAGGAAACCGGGGTGCCGAATGTGGTAACGGCTGTTCTGGCCGACTACAGGGGATATGACACCATGTTTGAAACCGCCGTAATCTTCACCGCAGGGGTGGCGGTGATGATGCTCCTTAGGAGGTCCAAGGGGTGACCGACCGCTGGGGAGATCTGATCATCGAAACGGTGGCGAGGCTCCTCGCCCCCTTCCTCCAGCTTTACAGCCTCTACGTCTTGGCCCACGGTCACTCAAGCCCCGGTGGTGGTTTTCAAGGGGGGTGTATCTTCGCCGCCTCCTTGGTCCTCATCGTTCTGGCCTATGGAGCCAAAGAAGCACGCAAGCGTTTCCCGGAGAAGGTGAACCTCGCCCTTTGTGCCTCTGGGGTTGCCCTCTACGCCGGAATTGGGTGGCTCTGCATCTTCCTCGGGGGGAACTTCCTGGACTACGGCCACCTGAGCCGACTCCTGCCCACCGATCCCGTAATGGCCCGCTACTACGGGATGGCAGGTATTGAGACGGGGGTCCAGATAACGGTCATGGCCATCATGGTGGCCATCTTCTTAGAACTCCTCACCGCAGGGGAGGAAAATGGCTGAGCTTTTGGCCAGATACAACTACTGGATCTACGCCTTGCTGTTATGCGTGGGATTCTACGGGATGATGACCAAGGGCAATCTGATGAAAAAGCTCATCGCTATGAACATCTTCCAGTGGGCGGTGATCTTCTACTTTATCTCGATAGGAGCAAAAAAGGGAGGGACGGTCCCCATCATCCCGGGAGGACATGGAGGAGGTCACGTTGTGGTGGAGGCGACCTCTTTCATCAACCCCCTACCCCACGTCCTGATGCTGACCGCCATTGTGGTCGGAGTGGCCACCACGGGGATCGCCCTTGCCCTCTTGATCAAGATCTACAAGCGGTGGGGGACCCTCGAAGAGGAGGAAGTACTGCAGCGGTTGAGGGCCAGAGATGAGGTGAAGGGCTGATGGGGATCATAGCTCAACTACCAGCCCTTATCGTGATTACGCCTCTGTTGCTCGCCTTCCTGGTCTATCTGGTCGGGATCTTTCGCCCCCGTTTATCCTATCCTCTGGTCCTGCTGGGGACTTCCCTCTCGTTCATCTTCTCCTTGGGGATCCTCTATCAAGTGCTCCACAGCTCCGCCCCCCTTAGCTATCACCTCGGGGGGTGGGAACCGCCTTGGGGAATAGAGTATCGAATAGATCACCTCAACGCCCTTGTCTTGGCAGCCGTGGCCGCTGTGGCGTGGCTGGTGGTGCTTTTCGCCAAGGGCTTAGTGGATCGGGAGATCGATCTGCAGAAGCAACCCCACCTCTACACCCTCTTTCTGCTGGAGATAACAGGGTTGTTTGGGATTACGATTACGGGCGATATGTTCAACCTCTATGTGCTGCTGGAGATCGCCTCCTTTTCCGCCTACGCCCTTATCGCCATGGGAGGACGAGGAGCGGCCTTTGTCGCTTTTCGCTATGTGATCTTCGGCACCATAGGGGCTTGCGCCTACCTGCTGAGCGTGGGGTATCTCTACATCCTCAGCGGTTCCCTCAACATGGCCGACCTCAAAGGGATCATCCCGGGGTTGCTCCACTCGAAGGCCCTTCTGGTCGGCTTCGCCTTCATGGTGATGGGAGTGGGGATAAAGATGGGCATCTTCCCCCTTCATAGCTGGTTGCCCGATGCCTATACCCTGGCCCCCTCAGCGGTGGCTGCCCTGCTCGCCCCCCTTTTCACCAAAGTGGGGGCTTACGTAATCGTGAGGGTCACGTATGGGGTCTTCCCTTTGTCCTTTTCGGTTAAGGACTACCCTGCGGCGGAGGCCCTGGGCTGGCTGGCCATAGGCGGGGTGATCTTCGGTTGCGTCATGGCCCTCGCCCAGAGGGACCTGAAGAGGATGCTCTGCTATCTCATAGTAGCGGAGATGGGGTACATCCTCATGGGGGTTGCCACGGGAAACCGGGCGGGGATCACAGGGGCTGTACTCCACATCGTAAACGATGCCTTCATGATGGCCTGTCTCTTCACCGTGGTCGGGGCGATCCACTATGTGAGGGGCACAAGGGACCTTGACGACCTCAAATATCTGCACATCCAGATGCCTCTGACCTCCGCAGTACTCGTCGTCGGGGGGCTGGCTGTGGTGGGAATACCACCGCTTTGCGGGTTCTTCAGCAAATGGTACCTGATCCTCGGGGCGGTGGAGGCTCGAAGGTGGGGCATGGCAGTGGTGTTGCTCCTCTCCAGCCTTCTCAACGCGATCCTCTTTTTCCGCCTCATAGAAAGGGCCTATCTCGAGGTGCACCCTGCCGAGTCCTTCGTCCCCGACGGCGGCACCCACTTGAAGGTGAAGCTCGACTCGCTGCCTAAGGGCATGATCTTCAGCTTGCTCCTTCTGGCTTCGGCCCTTTTGTTTTTAGGGCTCTTCAGCGGGACGATTGTAAAGGAGATCATCTATCCATTCGTGAACGGGCTTTGAGATATGACCCACTCTACGCTACCCCTTTTCGCCTTGTTGCCCTCCCTCGTAGGGGCCATCCTCATCCTGCTGACCGGGGAAAGACATCGTAATCTGCGGGAGTTCTGGACCCTGGCTGCTTCCGTGACCAAGTTCGCCATCATCTGGTCCATGCTCCCGATGGTCCTGGAGGGGAAAGTCCTCGGGGTGGAGGTCTTGGAGATAGTCCCCGGGGTTGGGTTGGAGCTCAAAGTAGACGCCTTCGGGCTCATCTTCGCCCTTCTCGCCTCCGGGCTGTGGATCGTCGTCTCCCTCTATTCCATCGGCTATATGAGGGGGTTGAAGGAACATGCGCAGACCCGCTATTTTTTCTGTTTTGCCATGGCCATCTTCGGGGCCGTGGGCGTGGCCTTGGCGGGGAATCTCCTTACCCTTTACCTCTTCTACGAAATCCTCACCGTGGCCACTTTCCCCTTAGTAGCCCATAAGGAGACCGAAGAGGCCATAAGGGCCGGGAGGAAGTACCTGGCTTACCTCCTCACGGGAGCAACTCTCGTCCTCTTCTCCATGGTCTTGACCTTCTCCCTGACCGGGACCTTGGAGTTCACCCCCGGGGGGTTTCTGCCCGGGGCTGGCTCCAAGGCCATCCTGTCTCTGCTCTTCGTTACTTACATCCTCGGCTTCGGCTCCAAGGCCGCGGTGATGCCCATCCACGAGTGGCTCCCCTCGGCCATGGTGGCCCCCACACCGGTAAGCGCCCTGCTCCACGCCGTGGCGGTGGTCAAAGCTGGGGTCTTTTGCGTTTTAAGGGTCATCCTTTACGTCTTCGGGCCGAAACTGCTCACAGACCTCGGACTCTGGCTTCCTTTGGCCTTCTTCGTCTCCGTGACGGTCATCGGGGCCAATCTCCTGGCCCTTGCCCAGGATCATTTGAAGAGGAGGCTGGCCTTCTCTACGATCAACAACCTCTCGGTGATCATCCTCGGGGCCGCCCTCCTCTCCCACGACGCCGTAAGAGGGGCGCTACTGCACATCCCCTTTCATGGCTTCATGAAAATCACCCTCTTCATGTGCGCTGGGGCCATTTACGTCAAGACCAAACAGGACCTGATCAGCACCATGGACGGAGTGGGTCGCCAAATGCCCTTCACGATGGGGGCCTTTGCATTGGCATCGGCTGGGCTATGCGGCATCCCTCCGGTGTGTGGCTTCATCAGCAAGTGGTATCTGTGCCTGGGGGCCCTAGAGGCGAAGGAGGCCTTCTTCCTCGGTGTCTTCATCCTCAGTGCCCTGCTGGATGCAGCCTATTTCTTCCCCATCGTCTACGCGGCCTTCTTCAAGCCCCCGAAACATGACCAAATAAAGCCCCATTTCGACGACGCCTCCCCATGGCTTTTGGTACCCATAGGGATTACGGCTCTCGGATCCATGGTCCTCGGCCTCTTTCCCAACCTGTCCCTGAGGTTCTTCGACCTCGCAGGACAGGTAATGAAGGCCGTTCTTGCGGGAGGATGATGGGATGGGAAAGGGATTGCTGCTCTTCGCCATCGGCCTTGTAGCCCTCTTGGGCTTTCTCCTCCCTCACGAAGGGGAGGCCCATTACCTTTGGGAGAAGGTTCCGGTTTTTGACCTGTTGTTCGGTTTCTTGGGGTGTATCGCCCTGATCCTCTTCTCAAAGGGGCTTGGGCATCGCTTCCTCGAGAGGCCGGAGGATTACTATGATTGAGCTCGTCCACCCCTTCCTCCCCTACCTCGCAGGGGCCTTGCTGGTGCCCCTGCTGCCCCGCTTTCTCAAACGGGTGGCGCTCTTGGCCGTCCCTGTAACGGCCTTCCTCATCCTCCTATCCATGCCCGAGGGAACCTACTGGAGGGTCCCGTTCCTCAATTACCAACTCGTCTTTGGACAGGTGGACAAGTTGAGCCTCGTCTTCGCCTATGTGTTCGTTAT
>CAZGDM010000091.1:0-5240 GCA_964525275.1 uncultured Thermodesulfobacteriota bacterium
TCCTCGGTGTCCACGACGATGCAGTCCGCCTCCCTCACCTCCCTGAGGAGCATCGCGCACCTCTCTATCTCCTCCCATACGTTCAACCCGGACACCGGCTGGTTGGCCCTTCCGTCGCTTACAAGGACCACAAGGAATCTCGTCTCGGGGTGTTTCAGCTTCACCTGTTTGATCAAGTTATAGGCGGCGAGCAGCCCGGCCCCGAGGGGAGTCTTTCCCCCCACGGGTAGTTCCTTCAGCCGCTTTGAGGCAAGCTCTACACTCGAGGTGGGAGGGAGCACCACCTCGGCCCTGTCCTTGCGGAAGACGATTAGGGAGACCTTATCGCGCTTCTGGTAACAGTCAAGCAGCAGCGACTGAATAGCGCCTTTGGTGGCCACCATCCTCCGCTTGACCCCCATGGAGCCAGAACCGTCCACGACGAAGATCACAAGGTGCTTCAGCTTCCTCTCCCTCTCCTTGAACCTCAAATCCTCCTCTTTGACTATAACCGCATCCCTCCTTCCTCTCAGGAGCTGCCAGGGGGCCGCAGCCCTCAAGGTAGCATCAAGGGCGATGTCCTTCTCCTTTCTGCGCATAAGGCTCCTCACATATCTTCCGCCCTTCCCCGAAAAGCGTGTCTTCGTCCTTCGGCCTAGGCTAATCCTTTCCCTCCGATCCTTTCTTAAGGTGAGTCTCCTCACCTTGAAGGCCTCCCCTACCTCGAAGACCTCCTCCTTGCCACTTCCGTGGTCAAAGGAGGGTGGAGCGAGTTCCTGTCCCTGTGAGCGATCCTCCTGGGGATGATCTCGAGCCTCACTATCCTCCTTCTTATTTCTCTCATCTTCCCTTTGAGGTTTCTCGCTCTGCTCCTGTTTGTAATGTTCGAGAAAGCGCCTTCTGTGCACCAAAACTAGCGGAAGCACCTTGAGCAAATGCCTCTCGGTGACTTCCTGCTGCCCGCAGAAGGCCGCATAGGCACGAACAGCCTTGATGAGGGCGATATCTGCCCTGTGCCCTGCAACCATCGCCCCAAGGCAAAGCTCCGCAGCTTTTTCCTTTAGTTCATCGCTGAGCGAGACCTTCTCCTTCAGCTTCCTCGCAAGGATTATCCTTTCCCTGATCCTTTCATCCCTCTTTTCGTACCTCTCCCGTTGCTGCGCCATGGTCCGCTTCAAGACCCTTAAACGCTCGGCCCCGTTCGGGTTGTTGAAGTCCACGCACATCCCGAACCGGTCGAGAAAATGGGGGCTGAGCTCGCCCTCCTCCGGGTTCATGCTCGCTATGATGGCAAAGCTCGAAGGGTGCCTAAGACTCATCCCCTCCCGCTCTATCAGGTTCTCCCCACGGGATTGCACTTCAAAGAGAAGGCCGAGGATCTCGGGATTGAGTAGATTGACCTCGTCTATATAGACCACCCCCCCATGGGCTCGAGCGAGGACCCCAGGCTGAAAGACCCTCTCACCCCTGCTGATCGTCTCCTCAAGGTCAACCCCTCCTAAAAGGGCATCTTCGGTTGTGTTGAGGGGAAGTTCGATGAAGGGAAGATCGGGAGCGAGGGCCCTCATAGTCCTCGCCAGGGTGCTCTTTCCGGTGCCCCTTCTTCCCACGAAGAGCACCCCCCCTATTTGGGGATCTATCAGGTTGAGGATCAGGGCGAGCTTCGCGTCCTTATGGCCTACAAATTCAGTGAAAAGCATTAGAGCCTTGAAAGCAGTCCCTCCATCTTCTCTCTCTCGGCTCCTATCTCCTCAAAGGGAAGCCTCTTTAGTCTGTGCCCGAGGCTGAGCCTGGCCGCGTCCCGAACCTCCTCTACCTCCACCTCCTCCTTTCCCCTGAAGGCGGAAAGGGCCCGGGCGGCCTTGAGAATGACGATATCGGCCCTGTGGCCGTCGACGTTCAGCTGGGAGGTCAGGGTGACGATCCTCTCCAGGATTTCGTCCGGGACCTTTATCGCCGAAAGCCGCCCTTTGGCCTCCATGATCCTCCGCGAAAGCTTCTCCTGCTGCGGTCGCCATCTCTTGGAGAAGCCCTCTGGGTCGAGGTCAAACTCCTCCCTCCTCTTCAAGATCTCAGCCCTCAAGGCCTTATCCTTAATGGATTGAACCTTTACCGATAGGCCGAACCGGTCGAGCAGTTGCGGCCTCAGCTCCCCTTCCTCCGGATTCATCGTCCCCACGAGGATGAACCTCGCGGGATGGACGAAGGAAACCCCTTCTCGCTCCACATAGTTTACGCCCATGGCGGCTGCATCGAGCAGCAGATCCACGATGTGATCCTCGAGCAGGTTCACCTCGTCCACGTAAAGGAAGTTCCTGTTTGCATCCGCAAGGATACCCGGTTCAAAGCGTTTCTCCCCATGCTTTATCGCGTGCTCCACGTCCAGCGTCCCGACCACCCTGTCCTCAGTGGCCCCCAGGGGAAGCTCCACCACCCTCATCTTCTTCCTCTCGGTATCGAGGGCTTCTCCCTGCTCGATCCGTTCTTGGCAGTCGGTACAAAGGCCATCAGAAGATGGGTCACAGTTGAAGCGGCAGCCCTTGACCACCTCTATCTCAGGAAGAAGCTCTGCGAGGGCCCGAACAGCAGTGCTTTTGCCAGTACCCTTTTCGCCTGTGATCAGAAGCCCCCCTATGGTAGGGTCTATCACGTTAAGGATCAAGCCGAGCTTCATATCCTCCTGGCCCACAATGGCTGTAAAAGGGAAGATCATCTCGCGCCCTCCTTCAGCATCTCCTCCATTCTCTCCTTCCACCCTTCTACCTCCTGGGCTGTCACGATGTCTATAGCACTTCCCTGAAAGTCCCCCTTGACCTCTCCCATCCGCTCTTCGATCCAGCCCTCTATTTCCACGTATATTTCCTTCAAGGCCTCTTTGACATCGGGAGCGGGTTCCCAGAGCCCACGTTCTTGGGCCTCGATGAGCCTCCTGGCTATTTCTTCAAGGGCATAGGGGTTGTTCTCCTCGAAGAAGCGGCGATTCTCCTCGTCCATCAGATAGGTCCTCGCTATCTCGTCGAAGATCCAATCGTCCACCTCCTGAGTAGTCGCTTTCCAGCCGTACACCCTCCCTATCCTTTTGCTGATGTCGCCTGCTCCCTTGTAGCCATGGGCCTTCATCCCCTCTATCCATTTGGGGTTGAGGAGCTTCGCCCTCACCACCCTCCGGATCTCATCGGCGAGAGTCCTGACCTGGACCTCCCCTTGTTCGCGGGTATCCCCGTAGTAGCTCTTCACCTCCTTGCCCGAGACGACCCTGGCCGCGTTTATGAGCCCTCCATGGGTCCCGAAATAGCAGCAGCAGCCGAAAAGGTCGTATTCGTCCGTTACGGTCTTATTGAAGGTGAGCTCCACTGTCTTTAATGCCGCTCGGAGGCTCCTGTGGGCCTTCTCTCCAAAAGTCCCTTTACCATAGGCGTAACCGTTCCAGTAGAGAAAGACATCGGCGAGGTCCCGCTCGTCCTTCCAGGCCGAGGCGTAAACGGCAAGCTGGGTGCCCGCCCCATAGACACCGGGCATGCTACAGAAGATCCTGTAGGTGGCCTCCCTGAAGGAGGACGCTTCATGTAGCCGTTCCAAGGTATGCTTCCTCACGAAGTTCATCTCAGGGGGCTCATCCAGTTGGGCCACCGCCTGAATCACCTCGTCGAGCAACTCGATCCTGCAGGGAAAGTTGTCACGAGTGATCCCTGAAACCCTTATGGTCACGTCTATCCTGGGTCTTCGCAGCTCCTCGAGGGGGATGATCTCGAATCCCTTCACCCTCCCCCCATCCCACAAGGGCTTTGCCCCGAGCAGATACATGATCTGGGCCATCCCCTCGCCATCTGCCCACATTATGTCGGAGGATTGCCAGTAGAAGGCGATGTTCTCTGGGTATCTCCCCTCCTCGCTGAGGTATTTCTCCAAGGTCTTTTCCGCAAGCACCTTCCCAATCTCCCAGGCCGCCTGCGTGGGTATACCCCTCGGGTCCAGCGAATAGAAGTTTCTGCCGGTGGGCAGGATATCGTCCCTGCCCCTGGTCACGATGCCTGAAGGGCCGGGGGGGATGTATTCACCATTCATGCCTCGAAGGAGTGAAGCCATCTCGTCCGAAAGGAGAACCCTCTGTTTCACATCCTCGATCTTTCTCTCGATCTCAGATATCACATCGCGGAAGCCCTCTGCCTCTGGGAAGATCTCCTTCATGCCCTCAAGGAGAGGAACCCCCTTCTCCAAAAAGTCGCGACAGATCTTCCTTGCCAGCTCCTCCACGCGATCCTTCTTCGCGGGGTCGGGAAGTCTTGAGAACCCAGGTTCCCTCTCGAGCAGAAGCCTCACTATGCCTCTCAGAGATCTTTGGTCGTTTCCATAACGGACGATGGCGTAAACGAGCTCCGTGAGCCTCTCCCCCTTAGGGATGCTACCAAAGACGTGCATCCCTTTAGGGATGTGGGTGTTTTTGAGCATCGAGAGGACCTCATGGGCTGATCTCACCAAGTCATCGAAGGATGCGCCTTCTGGAACCTTTATCATCGAGATGAGGTTCCCCTCTTTGAGCCTCTCCTCGATCATATGGCCGAGGAAGTGAGCCTTCCCTGGTTCTACATCCTTTACTTTTTCGTATTCGAAAAGGAGCCTCTCTATCTCCTCCAGGTCCCCATACAGTTCCCCCTGTGCCATTGCCGTCTGCATGTGATCTACGAGCACCGCATAACTTCTCCTTTTGGCGATAGTGCCCTCGGGGGGATTGTCGGCGTTGTAAATGTAGAGATGGGGGACGGTGTCTATGCCTATGTCGGGGAAGCAGCCGCCGGAAAGCCCTGTGGCCTTGCCCGGCAAAAACTCCAGGTTACCGTGGGTCCCCACGTGTATGATCACATCCGCCCCAAAGACGCGGGAAAGCCACTTATAGGTTGCCACATACTGATGGGGAGGGGGGACATCGGGGTCATGGAGGATCTTACACACGCGCCCATCGCATCTTGCCCCCGCACACCCTCTCTTCGGCTGAACACAGACCACGGCGTTTCCGTATCTCACTCCCGTCACGACGAGCTTCCCCTCGTAGACCATCCCCGGGGGGATCCCCTCGCGCTCCTCACCCGGCGGTTCCCCCCAGGCTTTCACCATCCTCGCCCGCGTCCCCTCGGGGAGCTCCTCAAACCACCGGAGGTAATCCTCCACATCGATCAGTGCCAAGGCACCGCCCTTCTCGAGGATCTCGTCCACTGTGGTCCAGCGGAATTCCGAAATCGCCTTTCTCCTCATGATCTCGTCTA
>CAZGDM010000092.1:0-5224 GCA_964525275.1 uncultured Thermodesulfobacteriota bacterium
CGATCACTCGGGAGACCTGGATCCCACTCGTCGGGGATCGCCTTTGTAGCCGAGGGCCCTCCAGTTCAACCTTTTAGCTCCGTGGCAGTTTTTGCAACGGAGGGCCTTCTCCTTGGGGACCACGCCGTGATTGAGGGCCATGAAGCGGACCATGGTCACAAATTTCCCCTTAAAGGTGAGGCCGCTTTCCTTGGCACCTCGGGCGATGGCGGCTTTGGTATCCCCTGTGGCGAAGACTATGCCCACCTTTATGGGGACCGGTATGCCCTCTTCACTCAAGGGTACCACGGCCTCATGGTACTTGAAGGGGTTTCTTGCGAAGTGTTTTCACGACCTCTGCATATTTGATCTTCTGGTCGGGCACCCGGTAAAACCCTCAGGGCCCTTTTTGAGCACGCGGCTCTTTCTCGTATAGCCCGGCAGGTGACGGATGAAGCAGTCTATGTTTTCGAGTTGCTGCTCAGAAGCTTGCGAGGAGGGAATGCGACCGAGGCCTATATGGCAGATGGAACAGCTCTGGGCCACCACCCGGCCTTTGAGACACTCTTTGCCCTCTGGAGCTTTTTTCAGGATCGCCTTGCCGATCCAGTTTATGGGCTTGGGGCCGAAGAATACGGAACCACAGAAGTCGTTGTAGGCCTTGCTCTTCCCAAAAGTGACGTTGGGGGCGTTGACGATATCGACGATCCTTCCGGCGCAGCGGTAATGGAAAGAGGCGAAGACTTCCTTGACCACGTCCTCATGGCAATCTATACAGCTCTTGGAGCCCTCGTATTTCTCTATGTCTTCGCTATGATCGTACCCCCACCCCGACCCGCTGAGGCACAGGACGAGAAGGAAAATCCCCAACCACCTGGCCATTTTCAACCTCCATAAGCAAATTTTTTGCTTTTTATAAAAATTTAGAATTTTGCTTAACATAACAGGAAGGATCGGGAGATCAAGGGTGGTTGTCGAGGGGTTATAAATGTGATAGAAGAAGGGACAAAAAGGAGGCCTGAGTTGTGGAGTTTCGAAGGTTAATTCTGCTGATGGGGATAGTGGTCTTT
This sequence comes from uncultured Thermodesulfobacteriota bacterium, assembly GCA_964525275.1. GTDB lineage: Bacteria > Desulfobacterota > B13-G15 > B13-G15 > B13-G15 > CAZGDM01. Next base: position 1,050 of record CAZGDM010000092.1, read on the forward strand.
TTCTTAACGGTTAAAGAGGGAGAGGGAAGGGTCCTCAGCGCCAAGACGGTGAGGGTAGCTGAGCTTCACGTCTTTTTGCGTCAGCTTCCACCCACCGCTCCCAAGTATGTGATGACCGACTTCACCCCGGGTAACATAAAGTTTTTGCAGAGGATGGACATCGTACTGGACGGGGACGGGGAAGTAGAGGGGGTGGTGTTGGTCTACACCCCAGGGGATGGCTTTAGGCGATCGGTGTTTCTGAAGGGGGTTAAGGGGTGGTCCTTCAAGAGCCCGAATTTGGGCTCGCTTTATAAGGATATAATGATCAGGGTGATTACAGCCGATGAATTAAATAACCCATGAACCATAAAAGAGGAGGCAGAGGCATGAAGAGAGTTGTTTCCGTAGGAGTATTGATTGGGCTCTTGGGTCTTTTGGCGGCTTGTGGACCTGAGATAAGCACCAATGTACAGAGTTCTGGGCCTACCGTGCAGGAAGTCATCACGTATGAAGGGCCCAAGGCCAGGATCGCGGTTGCGAGTTTCAAATGCAAGGCCGCCAAGTGCAGCGGTGAAATCGGGGAAGGGCTGGCCGATATGCTGGCCACCTCCCTTTTCAAGACGGGGCGTTTTATCGTCCTCGAAAGGGGTGAAGGACTTCGGGCCATCCAGGAGGAGCTAAATCTCGCTCAGTCGGGGTATGTGCAAGCGGAGAAGGCCCCCCAGATGGGCCTAATGGAGGGCGCTGACATCTTGGTCCTCGGCGCCATAACTGCCTTTGAACCCGAGGCCTCGGGAATTGGGGGAGGAGGCTTGGTGATCCCCTTCAGCGTGCCCATGATAGGCGGAGCCGCTGCCTCTAAGAAGGATGCCTACATAGCCGCCGACATCAGGCTTGTAGACGTGAGGACTGGGCGAGTGATAAACGCCACCCGCGTCGAGGGCAAGGCCACCAGTTGGAAGGTCGGGGGGCTCGGCGGCGCCATAGCGGGCACGGTGGCCTTTGGAGGAGCCCTGGGGGCCTTCAAGAACACCCCCATGGAAAAGGCCATCATGGTGATGCTGGACAATGCCGTGCAGGCCATTGCCAAGATGGTCCCGGAAAGCTACTACCGTTACGGAAGCACTCCTCCGCCTGCCCCAGCACCGGCGGCTCCTGCTCCAGCGGCTCCGGCTCCCGCTGCAGCTGCAACTCCATCCCCTGCCACGACGGGAACTGGCTATGTGGCCTTCGCCTCTCCTAAGGTCCTCACCATAAAGGGCCGGAGGGTCAATATCCGCAGCGGTCCGGGGACCAGTTATTCCGTCCTGACCACTCTCTCCCAGGGACAGCAGGTCAAAGGATTGGGGAAACAGGGCGACTGGTACCAGATCCAGCTTCCGGACGGCAGGGTGGGCTGGGTATACGCTACCCTTGTGTCTGAATAGGAAGGATCGGCGCCATGATGAAACCACTGGGATTTGTAGTCGGCGTCCTTTTCATCGCATCTGTGGCTATGGCGGGAGGGGTGCCCTCCTACCAAGACCTGTGTAAAGACCTGAAAGACCTTCCGGGATGGAAGGCAAGTCAGTGCACGGGTATGACGGTGGACACCCCTCAGGGAAAGATGACCATGGCCATGAGGAGTTACAGCCGCGGGCAGCAGGAGCTCCAGGTCTCGGTAGTGGTGGGCACGTCTGCCGCTGCCAATTGGGCGCCTTTTGAAAGCGGCGTACAAGTGGACACCCCTGAGCAGTTTCTGAAGCTTACCCAGGTGGACGGCTTCCCCGTGGGGATCTCTTACTCAAAGGATGAAATGGGGGGAGTGATCATAGTGTGCTTGAAGAAGACAGCAGGCCAAACCTCCGCAGTCCTCACAGTATCTTTCAAAGGGATGCCCTGGAGCCAAGCCCTGCAGTGGTCTAAAGGGTTTCCCTGGAAGAGCATGGCAAATAGATTGAAGTAAGAACGGTGATAAGAGGTTGGGCGACAAGGAGGCCCTTTGAGGGCCTCCTTTTTATTTTTCCCTCTCCATTGATAAGGCAGGGGGGCGTTGTTATAGTTACTCCGATGGCAGAGGAGGAGTTCCGCTCTGGTTTCGTGCCCATTGTAGGAAGGCCCAATGTGGGGAAGTCCACCTTATTGAACCGCCTTATCGGACAGAAGGTCGCCATCATATCCCCCAAGCCTCAGACTACGTGGTGGAGGATTTTGGGCATCAAGACCCGTCCAGACGCCCAAATCATCTTCGTGGATACCCCCGGAATTCACAGGGCACGGGAGAATTTCAACATCCACATGGTCCGCGAGGCCAGGGAGTCTATGAAAGACGGGGATGTGATAGTCCATCTTATAGAGGCCACGGACCCATCCGCTCCCGGGGACGATGAAATAAGGGAGGATCTGAGGAAAAGGGAGGCCCCTGTCCTGCTCGCCATCAACAAGATAGACCTCCTGAAGGACAGAGGGGAGGTGGAGGAGATAGCTTCTCATTGTCAGCAGAAGTTTCCCTATGCCCGTGTTTTTCCCATTTCAGCCCTGCTGGGAGATGGGTTGGAAGAACTCGAAGAGGCCATAGTCTCCTACCTGCCCCAAGGTCCTCCTTATTACCCCGAGGACATGATAACAGACCAGACGGAACGGGCTCTGGCCGCTGAGATAATCAGGGAGAAGATCTTCCACCTCACCCGCCAGGAGGTCCCGTATTCCTGTGCCGTAGTCATCGAGGAATTCAAGGACAACCCCCAGAAAGACCTCGTCTACATCCGGGCTATTATCAATGTGGAGAGGGAATCCCAGAAGGGCATCGTGATAGGTAAAGGCGGCCGAATGCTCAAGGAGATAGGTTCAGCCGCCCGTCGTGAGCTCGAAGAGATGTTGGGGAAGAAGGTCTACCTCGAATTATGGGTCCGCGTGCAGGAGGATTGGCGTAAAAAAGACCCCGTCCTCAGGGATTTTGGTTTGATCAGGTGAAAGTCCTCGGCCACAGGCTGAGAGAGGAAAGGCTGCGGAAGGGACTGGAGTTGCGCGACGTCTCCCGAGCCACGCGTATACGTCTTGTCTTCCTGGAAGCTATAGAGGAAGGGCGCATTGACGAACTCCCCTCGGGTTTCGTACGCAAGGGGTTTGTAGAGACTTATGCGAAGTTTTTAAAACTGGACCCCCATGAAGTCATAGAGGACGAAGGGGGAACTCGGGAGATCCCTCCCCTGCCCTTCATGAAGCACCGTCGGAAGGGCGTCCTCGTCTTGGCCGTGGCGTTGATCTTCACCACGGCCTTAGCAGGAGGGATTTATTCTTTGCACCGTAAGGTGGAGGAGGTAAAAGGGAAAACCCAACCCCCCCCACAGGGAGAAGTCCAAGCCCTTGGGATCAGGTCTCTGTCGCCTTCCGGTGTCAAGGACGAAGGGAAGAAGCCAAAAGAAGCGCCTCCTCAGGAGCACGTCTTGGAGATCAGGGCATCCCGTCTCACCTGGATAGAGATCCGCAAGGGGAAAGAGCCCCCCTATGACATCACCCTCTATCCCGGCGAACGCTACAGGATAAGCGACCCCCTCGGTTTCTCCCTAAAAATCGGCAATGCCGGAGGCGTTCGCGTCATCTTTGACGGGAAGGACTTGGGTAAACTGGGCGAGATAGGTCAGGTGGTGAAGCTCATCCTCCCTAAACGGCCACCACGTCCTTCACCTCGGGGACCCTCTCCATAAGCACCTTCTTTATCCCCTGCTGAAGGGTAAGGGTGGCCATGGGGCACCCCATGCAAGCCCCGCGCAACCTCACCTTGACGATGCCATCCTGCACATCCACCAGTTCCACATCCCCTCCATCAGCCTGAAGCATAGGCCTTATTTCCTTCAAGGCTTTTTCCACCTTTTCCCTCATCCTCCCTCCTCCTTTATTGTCGCACCCTCAAGGGGAGGATTTCCTCCTCTCCTTCGAGTTCGATCTCGCGACTCCCGCAGACGGCACAACTGACCATCGAAAAAGCGAGGTCGTCCTCCATGAGATGGATGTCCTCCAATTGCTGGAGTCCCTCGTCTTCGGGTTCCCCTATGATCTCCACCACCTCCTCTTCTTCGTTCAATTCCACCTCGAGCACCTTCTGAATGGAACACCAGACGTTAAAGCGCGTGGTATTACCGCATCGCAAACACCTCGCCATCTTCGCACCTCCGGGGCATCTTTAACACGTCCCCTTGGAAAGATCAAGGCTT
>CAZGDM010000093.1:0-5220 GCA_964525275.1 uncultured Thermodesulfobacteriota bacterium
ACACTTCCTTGACACCTTAAGGGAGTTGAAGTAGTTTTTCCGCGTGTTCCCCATCCGCGATAACATCCCCCACCGCGAAAGTCCTTTTGTTACCTGGCTCATAATTTTGATAAACGGTTTGATCTTCTTGTTTGAGCTGTCGTTGCCCCCTGGGGCCCTACAGAGGCTGTTTCTGCAGTACGGGATGGTCCCCGCCCGTTACACCAATCCAGCTTGGGCCCTGGGCCACGGGCTTTCGCCCCTCGATCCACTACCCTTTGTGACCTCCATGTTCCTGCACGGGGGGTGGATGCACTTTATCAGCAATATGTGGTCTCTGTGGCTCTTCGGGGACAACGTGGAGGACTGCATGGGGCACCTGCGTTTTCTCATCTTCTACCTCCTCTGCGGTCTGGCCGCAGGCTTCATCCACTTCATGTTCAACCCCTTAGCTCAGATCCCGACCATTGGGGCCTCGGGTGCCATCGCCGGGGTCATGGGCGCGTACTTTGTGATGTTCCCGACGGCGAGGGTTATAACCCTGGTGCCCATCTTCTTCCTCCCTTATTTCATCGAGATACCCGCAGTCTTCTACTTGGGCATATGGTTCATGATGCAGTTGTTCTCCGGGATGTTCAGTCTGGTGTTGCCAACGGGGGCAGGGGGGATAGCGTGGTGGGCCCATGTGGGTGGTTTCCTGTTTGGTATATTGATCTTGCCCTTTTTCCGTAGAAGGAGGGGCCGCCCTTTTTACGCCGATGAGTTCTTCTGTCGCAACTTCTTCTGACCTTCAAAGGGGGTGAAGGGATGACCTTCTTAGACATCTTCTGGATCTTCTTCATGATCAGTGCTCTGCAGCCCATCCTCAGGCAGAGGATGCTGGAGGCCATGAGACAAAGGCTCATCGCCAGGATTGAGCGGCAACGGGGCTCGAGGGTGATCCTTTTGGTGCACCGCCAGGAGACCATGAGCCTTCTTGGGTTTCCCATCTTTCGCTACATCGACATCCACGACTCCGAGGAGGTCTTGAGGGCCATCCACATGACCGATCCTGAGGTCCCCATAGACCTGATCCTGCATACTCCAGGGGGGCTCGTGCTGGCGGCCCTGCAGATAGCCAGGGCGGTCAAAAAGCACCCTGGGAAGGTGACCGTTTTCGTCCCTCACTACGCCATGTCCGGAGGCACCCTCATAGCCCTCGCTGCCGATGAGATCGTGATGAGCGAGCACGCCGTCCTCGGTCCGGTGGACCCGCAGCTCGGCCAATACCCCGCTGCATCTTTGGTGAAGGTGGTGAAGCAGAAGCCCATATCCGAGGTGGACGATCAGACCCTGATAATGGCCGATGTGGCCGAGAAGGCCATTGCCCAGGTGCGGGAGAGCGTGAAAGAGCTCCTCGAAGGCAAGTACCCCGCAGAGAAGGTGGAGGAGTTGGCCCGGTTGCTTTCGGAAGGGACCTGGACCCATGACTACCCCATAACCTTTGACGCCGCGAGGAAGCTCGGCCTTCGGGTCTCCTCCGAGATCCCCCAAGAGGTCTATCAGTTGATGAGCCTCTATCCTCAGCCGGTGAGGCGCCAGCCCACAGTCGAGTACCTGCCGGTGCCGCGCCATAGGGGAGATGGCGAGGGACGGTAATCTGCCCGAGGAGGTCATCTCCTGGATGGCCCATCGCTGGTCCCCGGAGCGGGAGCGGATGGGCCTTTTGGTGATAGATATGCAGGAGTATTTTCGCCCCCTGGCATCGGGGATTGTGGAGAAGGTGGTGGCCCTCCTTGATGCCTTTCGGCGGGCAGGACGACCGGTGGTCTTCACCGCCCACGGGCACAGAGATCCCTCAGTGGACGGCGGGATGCTCGCCAGGTGGTGGGGAGAGGTGATCTTGGAGGGGTCCTTCGATCACCGATTGATGGACGAGTTGAGCCCCAAAGAAGGGGAAAGGATCATCGCCAAAAGGCGTTACAGCGCCTTCTTCGGCACCGATCTGGAGGAGTGCCTGCGAAATCAGGGGGTGGAGGACTTGGTGATCTGCGGAGTGATGACCAACCTCTGTTGCGAGACCACGGCCCGGGACGCCTTTATGCGCGACTTCAGGGTCTTCTTCGTCCACGACGCTACTGCCACTGCCGATCGGGAGCTGCACCTCGCCTCCCTCAAAAACCTCGCTTATGGGTTTGCCGTGGTGCTAAGCGTCGAAGAGGTCATCGACGCCCTTGCCCTGTGAGCTTCTGGTACTCGGCCATTACCATCTTCATGTCCTCCCACACATCTCTTTTGTACTGCGGGTTGCGTAGGAGGAAAGCGGGATGGTAGGTTGGCATGAGGAGAGCTCCTCGCCAGGGGTGGAAGCGCCCCCTGAGCCTGGTGATCTTCTCCCTCGTCTCGAGCAATGTCTGGGCCGCAAAGGTCCCCAAGGCGCAGATCAACTTTGGGCGGATGATTTCGAGCTGTCTCCAGAGGAAGGGGATGCAAGCCCGGATCTCATCGGGTCGGGGGTTGCGGTTCTGTGGGGGACGGCATTTAAGGATGTTCGTGATGTAAACCTCCTGCCGCTCGAGCCCCATGGCCTTTATGATCCTCGTGAGCAGTTCCCCTGCCCTCCCCACGAAGGGCCGTCCTTGCAGGTCCTCATCTGCCCCTGGGGCCTCGCCCACGAAGACCAGGAGGGCCCTCGGATTTCCCTCCCCGGGGACGGGGTTTTTGCGCGTTTGGTGTAAGGGACAGGAACGGCAGCGACGGACCTCCTCGGCCAATCTTTGAAGTTCCCTCTCCGGATCCATGGGGACCTCTCTTCTCCACGGAATATCCTCCATCCCTAGGAGTTGTAAATGGCGTAGGTAAGCCTTGAGAGATCTTTTGAGGACCTCATCCATCTGCCCTCTCCACCTCACAAGAGGACACCCGCAAATTGGTGGAGCCCATGCAGGGATCGCACAGATCCGGATCGTCTTGGGTGAGGAGGTTGACATTGGACTTGTCCCAACCCAGGTCCTTTTCCTCTGGGAACCACCATCCGTGCTCAGCTGATATCACCCCATAGGGGACCCTGTCCGTGACCTTGGCCCGCTGGAGGCAGGTCCCCCTGGGGGAGGTGATCCTCACCCAGTCCCCATCCTTGATCCCCTTTTCAGCGGCGAGCTGCGGATGGATCTCCACGACGGGATCTGGATGACGCTCCCTCAGGGGGCCGGGGATACGTCCCTCCGAGTGGAAGAAGAAGGGGACCCGGGCTCCGGTGATGAGGGTCTGAGGGAACGCCCGCCGCCCTTCAGGGGAATCCGATGGGAGCTCAGGGGGGTCGAGGTATGAGGGCAGGGGATCGTAGCCGAGACGCTCGAAAACAGTGGAGTAAAGTTCCACTTTCCCCGTTGGGGTGGAAAACCCCTTATGGAGGTACTTCCTGAAGCGCCTTTCCCCTTTGAGGTAGCTACGTTCGCAGAACTCCCGCCAGGTAAGACCCGAGGGTGAGAGGATGTAGTCGAGGGCTTCTTCGAGACTCGTCCACCATCGGCTGGGGTCCGTGAGCCTTCTGCCCAGCTCCATGAGAATTTCATAATCGGTCATGCATTCTCCCACCCTCGTAGCCCTTTGGCGAGCCAATACATAGCCATGACGTTTCCACAGCTCTGCCACGAAGTCCTCTTCCATCCACGTGGCAGATGGGAGCACCAGGTCGGCCAACTTGGCGGTGGGGGTCATGAAGAAGTCCGCCACCACGAGGAAGTCCACCTTTTCCAAGGCTTCTCTGACCCGGCGGGCGTTGGCCCTGGTGATCACCGGGTTCGTCCCCATGAGGAAAAGGGCCTTGACGGGATAGGGACGGCCCGTGAGGATGGCTTCCCAAACAGGCCCCGGTGCAGTTAAGCCTATGAGATTTGCCAGTCGGAAGCGGTCCCCTCCGAGGCGCTTCCGATGTTGTTCTTCGGGCAGCTCCCGATAAAGCCCCAGGCGCCCTGAACTCACCACCGGAGGCGGGGGATAGAAGACGTTCCCTCCGGGACGATCGAGCCCCCCGGTGATAGCCATCAGAGATAGGAGGAGCCTTATAGTGTTTGTGCTGTTGCGGGTCTGCTCCAGAGGGACCCCCCAGTGGATGGCCGAAGGCCTCCGAGTGGCGTAAAGTCTAGCCGCCTCGACGATCAGCTCCTCTGCAAGCCCTGTCTTAGAAGCAGCCCATTTGAGGGGGTATTCCTCCGCCCTCCGACAGAATTCCTCCCACCCGTGGACGTGGTCCTTGATAAAGTCCTCGTCGCACCATCCTTCCCTCAAGATGGCGTTGACCATTCCCCAGGCCAGCGCTCCATCTGTTCCAGGTCGCAGGGGGAGCCAGAGATCCGCCCGTTCCGCTAAAGGGGTGCGACGGGGGTCGATGACCACGAGAGAAGTCCCCTTCTTAAGGGCGTCAATGAGTTGAAAGCCTTTGTACTCGTCTGGGTGGGAGATCAGGGGGTTGGCGCCCCAGAGGACTACAGTGCGGGGGAATCCTTCGTAGTCCACCACGGGGAGGTTGCCGCACATGGCAATCCCGGTGGCCAGTCTGGGGCCATAGCAGATGTGCCCCGGGCTTATGACGTTGGGGGTGCCGAAGAGGTTGGCGAGGCGGTAGAGAAAGGCCTGGTGTTCGCGGGCTGCCCCGTGGCCGAAGACTACCGTTTCGGCTCCGAAGCGCTCCTTAGCCTCGGAGAGCCGCTCGCTTATGCGATCAAAGGCCTCCTCCCATGAAATCTTCTTCCAACCGCCTTTTGTCTTGCACAGGGGGTGCAATAGCCGGTCCGGATGATGGGCGATGGAAGGGTAACGCCTTCCCTTCGGACAGATTCTCCCCCGGTTTATGGGACAATCCGGGTCCCCAGCTACCTCCGTGACACGTCCCCCTTCTACTTTGAGGAACACTCCACAGCCGCCGTGGCAACCACGGCATACACTTCTTATGACCTGGGCCATCCTGGAAAGGGAGTTTAAAGGAAATTTCCCCAAGTTGAAAGAACCTTTCAAGGGAGGTCTGTGAAAGGGGGTTGCCTCCTGGCCTTCGGGGCTGGCCCCTGCTTTGCTCTCCTTCGGGAGGGCCATGGGCCCAATCCAATCGAGGAGGGAAGGGATGAAGAAGGGGATGATAGGGATCCTTTTGGTTTTGGCCGTACTGGCCGCCCCGGGTGCTCTACAGGCCAAGGGGTCTAAGCCCATCGTCATAGGATGCCCTCTCTCCACTGCCTTCCTCTACGGGTGGGATGCGGAGAGGGG
>CAZGDM010000094.1:0-5022 GCA_964525275.1 uncultured Thermodesulfobacteriota bacterium
AAGAAGCCTGAGCCTCTCTGCCGCCTTCGGGGAGAGCTCCTGCATAAGTTCAGAAGCCTTTGGCACTCGGGGGAGGGGGAGTGAGGGTGCAGATCCATCACATCGGCTGGCATCAGGGGGTTTTACAAGTTGGCCAAATTGGGGCACCTTTGGGACATGATTCCCAAAGAAGCCCAATATCGTCTGAGGGTCTTGAGGTTCTGGAAGAAGTATGGTCTTGAGGCCACGAGGGAGGCCTTTGGGGTCTCAAGGCGCACCCTTTATCGCTGGCAGGCCAAACTTCGAGCTGCAAGAGGGGATCCCACAGCCCTTCAGCCCCAAAAGCCCATCCCCAGAAGGAGACGCCAATCGCCGAGTGGCTTATCGGGCACAATACAGTGCTTCCCCGTCACAGCCTCGGTCTTAAGCCTCCGGTGAGATGGCTCCTCGAAAATCATCCCGAGTGCCAAAGGTTATGGACCAATACGTGAACTTGAAGCCCTAAGCCACCCTCAGTTACTATACCCCCGTGAAACTTCGCATCGGGACGAGGGGCAGCAAATTGGCCCTCCGCCAGGCGGAGGAGGTCTCCGAGAGACTCCGCCATATCCACTGCGGCCTGGAGACGGAGCTGGTGGTCATAAAGACCACAGGGGACAAGGTCCTCGATGCCCCCTTGGCCAAGATCGGCTCCAAAGGCGTCTTCGTGAAGGAGATCGAGGAGGCCCTTTTAGAGGGGAGGATCGATCTGGCCGTGCACAGCATGAAGGACCTGCCGAGCAAACTCCCCGAAGGTCTCATCGTGGGGGCGGTGCCCGAGAGGGAGGACCCGCGGGATGTGTTGATCTCAAGGGACGGCCTTCCCTTCGAGGCCCTCCCCGAAGAGGGTAGGGTGGGCACCTCCTCTCTGAGGAGGAGGGTCCAGCTTCGACGGATCCTCCCCCGTTGGGAGGTGCTGCCACTTAGAGGAAATCTCGACACCCGCCTGAGGAGGCTCCAGGAGGGGCGTTTCGATGCCATCGTAGTGGCCGCTGCAGGATTGAAACGCCTGGGACTGGTGGAGTTCCTAAAGCACCCCCTCCCCCCAGAGGTGATGCTCCCCGCTGCAGGGCAGGGGGCCCTGGCCGTAGAGTGCAGGGAGGGCGACCCCCTCACGGACCTCCTTCAAGGGATTCACCATCCCCAGACCGCCCTCGAGGTTGCGGCCGAAAGGGCCTTCCTTCAGAGGATGGGAGGGGGATGCCAGGTACCCATGGGTGCCCTCGCCCGCTTCGATGAGGGGGAGGTATGCCTGAAGGCCATGGTTTCATCCCTCGAGGGGGATCGTCTCTTCGCGGGGGAGGAGAAGGGGAGGGATCCCGAGCGAGTGGGCACCCTTTTGGCCGACCGTCTCCTTAAAAAGGGGGCAAGGGAAGTCCTCGAGGAGGTCTACTACCGGGATGGGTAGCAGGGTATTCTTCGCCGATCTCAGCGGGGAAAGGGGCGGAATCCTCCGGAGGATAGAGGGACTCTTGGAGGCCATGGAGGTCCAAAAAGGGGTAAGAGAGGGGGATCTCTGCGCTATCAAGGTCCACTTCGGTGAGCGGGGAAACGCCTCCTTCCTCAGGCCGCTTTTCCTCCGCCCCATAGTGAGGAAGCTAAAGGACCTTGGGGCCAAGCCCTTTCTCACCGACACCAACACCCTCTACAAGGGGGGGCGTTCCGACGCCCTAAGCCATCTGGAAACCGCCTTGGAGCACGGCTTCTGCTACGAGGCGGTAGGGGCTCCCGTCCTCATCGCCGATGGCTTACGGGGAAACGCCTCTGTGGAAGTGCAGATCGAGGGGGAGATCTATCACAAGGTGGACATAGCCCATGCGATACACCAAGCGGACTCCCTGATCGTGGTCACCCACTTCAAGGGACACGACCTGGCGGGCTTCGGTGGCGCCCTGAAAAACCTCGGGATGGGCTGTGCGAGCCGTCGAGGCAAGCTCAGCCAGCACTCCGAAGTGGCCCCAAAGGTGAGGAGGAAGAAGTGCCGCGGGTGTGGGCGATGTGTGGAGCGATGTCCCACTGGCGCCCTGAGCCTTGAAGGGGGGAAGGCGATCCTGGACGAGGAACGCTGTATCGGCTGTGGGGAATGCATCGTCCTCTGCCCTCATAAGGCCATCACCGTCCAGTGGAAAACCGATCCCGCGCTCTTTCAACGGAAGATGGCGGAATACGCCCTGGGGGCCGTTAAAGGAAAGGAGGGGAAGGTGTTCTTCCTCAATTTCCTCCTCCAGATCACCCCCCTCTGCGATTGCTATCCCTCCAGCGACCCGCCCCTTGTGGGGGACATCGGGGTCCTCGCCTCGAAGGACCCCGTGGCCATAGACCAAGCATCGGTGGATCTGGTCATAGGCCAGCCCGCCAACCCCCTGTCTCCCATCGTGAAGGGCCTCGGTCCGGGAACGGATAAGTTCCGAGCCGTCCACAAGGGCATCGATTGGGAGGTCCAATTGGAGCACGCCCAGCGGCTGGGATTGGGCAGCCGCCATTACGAACTCGTCAGGGTGTGAAATGGAGAGGAAGGACATCCCCGATTTCTTCCGCCTTTTGAAAGACGTATTGGATGTAGGCCTATTCCTCACCACCCCCGAGGGACTGGTGCTGGATGCCAATCGGGCCGTTCTCAAGATGATGGGGATAGAAAGGGATGGGCAACACACAGGGGCGGTGGAGGTGGCCGAGTGTTACGTCGACCCATCCCAACGGAAGGCCTTGATGGAGGAGTTGAGGGAGAAAGGGGTCGTACGGGGGCGGGTGATGCGCATGAAGAGGCTACGCACGGGCGAGCCCTTCTGGGCGAGGATCAACGCGGTGGCGGTAAAGGACGACAGAGGGCATGTCCTTTGCGTCCTGGGGACCATGGAGGAAGTGGAAGAGGAGATGCGGCAGAGGGAGCTGCTGGAACGCCGCCGGGCCATCGTGGAGGCCATGGCCTTTTCGGCCGAGGACCTCCTCAGATCCTCCCGTACCCAGGAGTTGTTCCCTAAGTTGCTCACCCGCCTGGGCGAAGCGGTGGGCGTGGATAGGGCCTTTCTCTTCAGGCGCAAGGGATGGGACGACACGGTGGTCCTCCGCTACGAATGGGCCGCGGAAGGCATACCTTCCCTAAGGGATGGTGCCTTCCCCGGGGAGATCGCGTTGAGGGATCACGGCTTGGGCAGATGGGCGGAGGCCTTTGCGCGGGGCGGGATGATTGTGGGGGATGTGGAGGTGTTGCCCCCGAGAGAGCGGGAGTTTCTGCAGCCCCTTGGCCTGAAATCAGTGCTCTTCATCCCCGTGAGGACGGCAGGGGAGTGGATCGGGTTCCTGGGTTTCGCCCAGCAGAGGTCTAGGCCGGCGTGGACATCGGACGAGATAAACGCCTTGCGGTGGGCCGCAGGGTTGATAGCGGCGGCGACCGAGCGGCGCAAAATGGAGGAGGCCCTGGAACGAGAGAGGGAACTCCTCTTGGAAACGCTCAAAGATGCCCCTTACGGTGTGCTGCTGGTGGAGGGACGGCGTCACATCTTCGCCAACGAGGAGTTCACCAAGATCACCGGTTACACCCTTCAGGACGTCCCCACGGTCTCGGAGTGGCTTCACAAGGCCTTTCCCAAAAAGGCGATGAGGGAGAAGATAAGGGGCATCTGGACGATTGAAAGAGCGGCCACCCGTGAGGCCGTGGAGCTCCCCATAGTTGCCAAGGACGGTTCCCGGCGGTGGGTCGAGTTCAGACCGAGTATCTTGCCCAGGGGGCAGGTGATGATCTGTTTGGTGGACGTCACCCCCCAGAGGGAAATGGAACGCCAGCTTCGCACCGCCCAAAGGCTCGAAGCCCTGGGGGAGTTGGCCGGGGGGATCGCCCACGACTTCAACAACCTCCTCACTACCATAAGGAGCTTCGCCCAGATCGGCATGGCGAAGGTCCCCCCTGAGGACCCCATCAGGCGCCATTTTGAGGTAATAGAGAGGGAGTCGAAGCGAGGGGCAGAACTCACCCGAAAGATCCTCGCCTATGCCCGCCGTCAGCCCCTCTCCCTCCAGTTACTCGACCTCAACAACGCCCTGGAGGAGATCTTGGAGATCCTCGAGCGCACCATCGGGGAACACATCAGGATCAAGACCTCCTTGGCCCCAGAGCTCGCCCCGGTGGAAGCGGACCCGACGGCATTAGAGCAGATCCTGATGAATTTGGCCTTGAACGCCCGAGATGCCATGCCCCAAGGCGGAACCCTTACCATAAAGACCTACCCCAAGACCGTCAAACGCAAGACGCCCGTGTTAAAGCCTGGGAAGTACGTGGTGCTCGAGGTGGGCGATACGGGGATCGGCATGGACGAGGAGACGATGCAGAGGATCTTCGACCCCTTCTTCACCACCAAGGAAGGGGGGACCGGTCTGGGGCTGTCAGTGGTCTATGGCCTGGTGAAGCAACACCGAGGGGCGATAACGGTTTCGAGCGAGCCGGGGCGGGGGACCTCCTTCCAGATCTTCTTCCCAACGGCTGAGGTAAGGGAAAGGCCGGAGGGGGAAACGGGACCCAAGGAGGGAGGCCCGGGCAAGGGCAGCGGCACGGTCCTTGTGGTGGAGGATGAACCGTCCCTCAGGGAGCTTATGAAGGAGATCCTCAAAGAGCACGGGTACCATCCCCTCACGGCAAAGGACGGCAAAGAGGCCGTGAGGCTCCTGAAGGACAGGGGCGGACGGATAGACCTGGTGATTACGGATTTGGTGATGCCTCGTATGGGGGGTAAGGAACTCTACGAATGGGCGTTGGGGGCCTATCCATCCATTCCCTTCATCTTCGTCAGCGGTTACGCCCCTACCGAGGAGGTGAGGGACTTCATTTCGAAAAGGGGTCTACCCTTCATAGGGAAGCCCTTCGGCCCGACCGAGTTTTTGAGAAAGGTGGAGGAGGTCCTCTCCCAAAGGTCCGGGGACTGACGCCTGATCCCTAAATCAGGAGCCCTTCTAACTGCATAAGTTCAGAAGCCTTTGGCACTCGGGGGAGGGGGTGTAAGGGTGCAGATC
>CAZGDM010000095.1:0-4630 GCA_964525275.1 uncultured Thermodesulfobacteriota bacterium
AGTCCTTTGAGGAGGAAGGGATGAAGAGGATTATCGGTGCCCTCGCGGTATTTGTGGTGGTAGCGATCACCCTCGGGACGGCCTGGGGGACGCAGTCTTTGCCATCCTCCTTCGCCGATTTGGTGGAGGAGCTCAAGCCCGTGGTGGTCAACATCAGCACCACACGCCTGGTGAAGAGCCCTCTGGAGGACTTCTTCCGGGATTTCAGACGGTTCAGGGAGTTCTTCGGGGACGAGTTCTTTCACCGGTTCTTCCCCGGCCCTCCGGAGATGCGCACCAGGAGCCTGGGGTCCGGCTTCATCGTGGACAAGGAGGGCTACATCCTCACCAATAACCACGTCATCGAGGGCGCCGAGGACATAAAGGTAAAACTTTACAACGGCAAGGTCTACGACGCCAAGATCATCGGCCGGGACCCCAAGACCGACATCGCCCTCATCAAGATCGAGGCCAAGGACGACCTGCCCGTGGCCAGGCTCGGCGACTCGGACAAGCTCCGCGTGGGCGATTGGGTCATCGCCATAGGGAACCCCTTTGGCCTGGAGCACACGGTGACCGCTGGCATCATCAGCGCCAAGGGCAGGGTCATCGGTGCGGGACCCTACGACGATTTCCTGCAGACCGACGCCTCCATCAACCCCGGAAACAGCGGCGGCCCCCTATTCAATCTCAATGGCGAGGTGGTGGGGATCAACACCGCCATCGTCGCAGGAGGGCAGGGGGTGGGGTTCGCGATCCCCATCAACATGGCCAAGAACCTCCTGCCCCAGCTCAAGCGGGGCAAGGTGGTCCACGGGTTCCTCGGGGTCTACATCCAGGATCTGACCCCTGAGCTCGCCCGCTCCTTCGGACTCAAGGAGCCGAAGGGGGCCCTTGTCACCGAAGTGATCCCGGATTCCCCCGCTGCCAAGGCAGGTTTCCAGAAGGGGGATGTGATCATCCGCTTCGACGGCAAAGAGGTCCCTGACACCCACACCCTTCGGCGGATGGTCGCCTCCACCCCCGTGGGCAAACGGGTCACGGTGGACGTGATCCGAAAGGGTGAAGAGATCTCGCTTTCGGTGGAGATAGGAGAGCTTGAGGGGCGCGAGGAGTTTGCCCGGATCGAGACCGACAAATGGGGGCTGAGGGTCCAGGACCTCACCCCGGAGATCGCCTCTCATCTGGGTTTAAAGGACGACCGCGGGGTGTTGGTGGCTGAGGTGGCCCCGGATTCCCCCGCCCAGCGGGCGGGCCTTCAGCCCGGTGATGTGATCGTCGGGATCGAGCACGAGGAGGTTACGGACCTCGAGGCCTACCGTAGGCTCATGGCCAAATACGGCGGCAGGGACAGCCTCCTGCTCACCGTGAGGCTGAAGAGCCACGGGTATCACACCCTCTTCATCGTCCTGGAGAAGGGGAAGCCTTAAAGGATCTTGTTCAGGGGGTACTCGATGATCCCCACGGCCCCTGCCTCGAGGAGCCGCGGGACGAGGTCCCGTACCTGCTTCTCCGAGATCACGGTCTCCACCGCCACCCAGTCCTTGCCGTAAAGATCCGCCACCGTAGGGGCGGTTATACTCGGCAGGATCTCCATGACCTTCTGTAGGCGGTCCTTGGGGACGTTCATCTTCAGACCCACCATCCCGTGGGCCTCAAGGGCCCCTTTGAGGAGCCTGGCGATGGCCTGGATCTTGGATCGCTTCCAGGGGTCCTGCCAGGCCTCTTCATTGGCGATCAACTGGGGGTATGTGACCAGGAGCTCCTCCACGATCCTCAGCCCATTGGCCCTGAGGGTGGCCCCTGTCTCGGTCACGTCCACTACAGCGTCGGCCAGTCCTTCGAGGACCTTGGCCTCCGTCGCGCCCCAGGAGAACTCCACCTCCACCTCGATACCCCTTTCGGCGAAGTAGCGCTTGGTGAAGTTGACAAGCTCCGTGAAGATCTTTTTGCCCTTCAGGTCCTCAAGGCGTTTGATGGGGGAGTTCTCCGGCACCACCAGCACCCACCGGGCGGGTCGCTGGGTGACCTTGGAGTAAACCAGATCCTCGACCACCACGACCTTCGAGTCGTTTTCCATGATCCAGTCCTTGCCGGTGATGCCGGCATCGAGCGTCCCCATCTCCACGAAGCGGGACATCTCCTGGGGCCTGGCCAGAGAGCAGCGGATCTCGTCGTCGTCTATCTGAGGGAAGTAGCTGCGAGAGCTCACAGTGATGGTCCATCCGGCCTTCCTGAAGAGCTCTATGGTCGCCTTCTCCAAACTTCCCTTGGGTATGCCGAGCTTCAACACCTTCATTCCTTCGCCTCCTCGGGAACGAAGACCCTTTCCCCTACGACCTTCAGCTCCTCGCCCTCAAGCCTTCGAAAAAAACAACTCCTGTATCCCGTGTGGCAGGCCGCCCCTCCGTGCTGGATGACCTTCAGAAGGACCGTATCGTTGTCGCAGTCGATGTAGATCTCCTTTACCTCCTGAAAGTTACCCGATGTCGCCCCTTTGGTCCAGAGCTCCTGTCTTGAGCGGCTCCAGTAGGTGGCCTTCCCCGTCTCCAGGGTCTTTCGCCAGGCCTCCTCGTTCATGAAGGCCACCATGAGCACCTCACCGGTCTCGTAATCCTGGACCACGGCGGGAATCAGCCCTCCCAGCTTGGAAAAGTCGAGCTTCACCTCCATCCCAGTCCCTCCATGACGATGGTTATCTCCCCCCTGATGGTCTTGCCCTTGAGCTCCTCGATGAGCTCCTTGATGCCTCCCCGGACGAACTCCTCGTGGACCTTCGTGAGCTCCCGGGCGATCACCACCTGCCGGTCGCCGCAGTGCTCGAGCAGATCCTCGAGGGTCTTGATGAGCCTCCGGGGGGACTCGTAGAGGATCACCGTGCCTCGGCTACGGGCCACCTCCTCGAGCCTCCGGCGTCGCTTGGCCCCCTTGGGCGGCAGAAAGCCGAAAAAGGAGAAGGAATCCGTCGGCAACCCCGAGGCGCTCAGGGCCGCGATAAGGGCCGTGGGCCCGGGGATGGGGATCACGGGTATCCCCGCCTCCCAAGCCCCTCTGACCAGGCGATAGCCCGGGTCGGATATGGTGGGAGTCCCCGCGTCACAAAGAAGCGCTATCCTCTTACCTCCTCTGAGTTCATTCAGCAACTCCGCCGTGCGCCGTCCCTCGTTTCCCTCGAAGAAGCTCACCGTCGGTGCCTTTATGCGGTAACGGCTGAGCAGTGTCCGCGTCCTTCGGGTATCCTCGGCGGCGATGAGATCGACCTCCCTAAGGGTCTTTATGGCCCTAAGGGTTATGTCCTCGAGGTTTCCTATGGGTGTCGCCACCACGTAGAGGACCCCCTTATCGTCCTTTTGCCTCATCCCAGAGCTTGTCCATCTCCTCGAGGCTCGCTTCCTCGAGGGGCTTTCCTTGGGCCTTCAATCGACCCTCTATGTAGCGGAACCGCTGCTCGAAGCGATCGCAGGCCCCATGCAGGGCTTCCTCCGGGTCAACGCCGATGAAGCGTGAAAGGTTCACTATGCTGAAAAGGAGGTCCCCCACTTCCTCCTTCACATTTTCCTTCTGGGCCATGGCCTCCCTGAGTTCCCGGAGTTCTTCCTCTATTTTTTCCATGACCCCTTCGGGGTCCCTCCAGTCGAAGCCAACCCTGGAGGCCCTGCGGGTGATCTTGTGGGCGCGGATGAGGGCGGGGAGGGCCCGGGGGATGCCGTCGAGGATCGAGCTGCGGCCCTTCTCCCTTTCCTTCAGTCTCTGCCAGTTGATCTCCACTTCCTTTGACCCCTTCACCTTCCAGTTGCCGAACACATGGGGATGGCGCCTGATCATCTTCTCCGCCACACCGTCTATCACCTCGTATATGTCAAAGAGGCCCCTTTCCTCCGCCACCCTCGAGAGGAATACTATGTGAAAGAGCAGATCCCCCAGCTCCTCCTTCAGGCCCTCCCAGTCCTCGCGGTCTATGGCATCTGCCACCTCGTAGGCCTCTTCTATCACAAAGGGTCTAAGAGTCTGGAAGGTCTGCTTCCTGTCCCATGGGCAGCCCCCTTCGCCCCGAAGTCGTGCCATGATCTCCCTGAGCCTTTCGATCCCACGCCGCTTCATGGCACCTTTAGGGTAGGGCATAAGGGTGGGGTTTTCAATATGTATCGATTCCATGGGATTCAAGACGAGGTAATGGGATGGATTCAGAAGTCGTAGGAGAAGTAAAGGGGGATTCCCTGCTTGGCGGCGTAGTCTTTGACCTCGGGCGAGGAGACCATATGGGTTACGAGGATGGGGAAGACCTTCCCCAGGACTTCCTCCAGGGGTTTGAGTTTCCTTTTGATAAAGCGGTTTATGTCCCCCTTTGAAAGCTGACTCTTGGCCTCGCCCAGGATGGTGAACTCCTCCCCATCCCTTTTGGCCCTCCCTAAGATGTTTACCTCAATGGCCCTTCCTCTCTTGTCCTTCACGTAATCCCTCTTCAACCTTCCCTCCACCACCAGGCCGTGATCCTTTTTAAGGAGTTCGGGAAGGGCCTTGAAGGCCTCGTTTTCCAGGACATAGCCGATGGTCATAGAAAGACCACCAACCTGTTCTCGAGTCTTTCTGTGCTCTGTGGCCAGGGCCTTGAGTTCCTCTTCGGTGCGGCACTGTGCCTCTGCGAGGCGCT
>CAZGDM010000096.1:0-4439 GCA_964525275.1 uncultured Thermodesulfobacteriota bacterium
ATCTCCTTACGGACGCGAGCTGTGTATGGAGCATCTATGCCCCAGCCACTGTTATCTCACCGAAGGGGAGCAGCGCCTCGTGGCGGAGGTGCTTGATGACTGGTACCTTTACGGTCTCGTGATCACGGACCTGGACCTGGTGAGGGATTTCCTGAGGCTTGTGGCCGACCGATTGGGCCGAATGCCCTCTTTGGCGGATCTTCAGCATGATCCCTTTCGGCGTGCGCTGGCGGATTTCTTCTCCCTCAAGGAAAGGTGGCCTTTTAGGGACCATCGCCCCCGGTTGGGCAAGTACTGGTTCAGCGAGGGGGAATATCGCCTCGATCATCCCTACGACGACCCATGGGACCGGATCCTTTGTTGCCTGGAAACCGATCCCTCCCGCTGGGCAGAAGCCTCCGACTTCCTGAGAAAGGTGATCGATCGAGTCCTCAGGAGCTATCCTGTAAACGGATAGCGGCGTGAAGAATTGCATATTGACAAAGGGTTCAAACCTTAGTAATGTGAAAAAGGGCTCAAGAAGAGCTCCTCTGTGGACGAGCTTTTTTAGGAAAAAAGGCCACGAAGGTCTTTAGAGGGCAGAAGCCCGGACCTCGTGGCCTTTTCTTTTCGTCAATGCGGGAGGGATGGCGATGGCTCGGGTACTGATACTGATCTTCTTGTTCCTTTTCTCTCTTTCGAGGGGGGCCTTTGGGAGGGAAGGTCGTATCGTCTCTGACGCCCTAGGCAGGGAGGTTTTGGTTCCATCGCGGGTTGAGCGGCTTGTGGCCATAGGCCCCGGGGCCCTGAGGCTGATCGTGTTTCTCGGGGGCTCAGACAGGGTTGTGGGGGTGGAACACGGTGAGAGAAAGTGGCCCACGACTGGAAGACCTTACAGGATCGCCCATCCAGAGTTGGGTGAGCTGCCCATTATCGGTCTCGCCGGTCCTCACCCGACGCCCAATCCGGAAGCGATCATAGGGGTAAGCCCCGATGTGATCTTCGCTACCTATATCTCCCGCAAGGAGGCCGATGAACTACAGAGGAGGACTGAAAGGCCCGTTGTAGTCTTGAGTTACGGGCGTTTGGGTTCCTTTTATGCCGAAGAGATCTTCCATTCCTTGAGGATTGCCGGTGAAATCCTCGGCCGAAAGGAACGAGCTGAAGAGCTGATAAGCTTCCTTGATTCGGCCATCCAGGATCTTCACCGCAGGACAGAGGGGGTGCCTGAGGCGGACAAACTGCGGGTATACATAGGGGCCCTCGGGTTCAAAGGCGGCCATGGTATAGAGTCCACCGAGTGCGATTTCCCCCCTTTCATGGCTCTCAAGGCGCGAAACGTCTTGGGCAATTGCCGGGGACATAGGTTTGTCGACAAGGAGTTCCTCTATAAGGCAGATCCCGACGTCATCTTCCTCGATCTCGGCAACCTACACCTGGTAAAACAAGATTACAAAAGGCACAAGGCTTTCTATCAGTCTTTAAGGCCATTTAAGGAGGGGAGGGTTTACGGAATTTTGCCCTTTAACTGGTACACCACCAACGTTGAAACCTCCCTTGCCGATACCTACTACATCGGAAAGGTCCTTTACCCGGATCGCTTCGAAGACATAGACCCCGAGGAGAAGGCCAGGGAGATATTTAGGTTCTTTGTGGGCAAAGACGTCTACGACGCGATGAAGGAAGCCTATGGAGGGTTTGGCAGGATCGATACCTCCAAGTGGTGATAATGGAACGATATCGGACCTATGAAAGGAAGAGGAGGTTTTTGGGGTATGCCCTGGGGGCTTCCTTGCTTTCGGCAGCGTTGGTTGCAGTCCAGCTCGGGGTCTTGAGAGTTTCTTTGGGGGAGCTTTTCAGCAATACGGTGCTATGGAACATAAGGCTCCCCAGGATCACCTCAGCCCTTTTAGTCGGTGCTGCCTTAGGCATAAGCGGTGCCGTGATGCAATGTACATTGCGCAACCCCCTCGCTTCACCCTTTACCTTGGGGATTTCAAGCGGCGCTGCCTTCGGTGCGGCAGTGGCCATCGTCTTCTTCGGGGCGGGGCAGTTGAATAGGACCGGTTTGACAGGGATCGTCATCGACAACCCTTATTCCATCTCCGCTTTCGCCTTTCTCTTCGCCTTAGGTGCGGTCTTCGTAATCCTGGCCTTGGTGAAGGTAAAACAGATCACCCCCACAGCTATGATCCTGACAGGGGTGGCTATGTCTTCCTTCTTTCAGGCCTCCACTATGTTGATCCAGCTCTTCGCCGAAGACGTTAAAGTAGCTGCGGTGGTCTTCTGGACCTTCGGCGATGTAGGGAGGGCCAATTGGGGCGAGATAGCCATTATGGCGGTGGCGTTCTTACTGATCTTCGGCCATTTCCTCCGCAGGAGATGGGAATTCAACATCATGCTCGGAGGAGATGATACGGCCAAGTCCTTGGGGGTGGAACCCTCTCGATTCAGGCTGGAGGTGATGGTCCTGGCCTCTCTCTTGACGGCCTTGAGCGTTTCCTTTTCGGGGATCATAGGCTTCGTGGGGCTCATCGCCCCCCATGCGGTCCGGCTTGTGGCAGGTGCTGACCACAGGTTTTTGATCCCCTATTCAGCACTGCTTGGTGCGCTGGTGCTGCTTCTATCCGATACAGTGGGCAGGATGGTGATATCGCCCGCGGTGATCCCGGTGGGGATCATCACCGCCTTTCTTGGTGTGCCGGTCTTCCTCTATCTTCTCATCAGGGGAGGGAGCTATGCGTGAAACCCTTGTTCGGGCAGAGGACCTCCACTTCGCCTATCGTTCGACAGAGGTCCTGAGGGGAGCGGGGCTGGAAGTCGGAAAGGGGCAGGTGGTGTTTATCATAGGGCCCAATGGTTCAGGAAAGACGACCTTTCTTAAGTGCTTGGCCGGGCTCCTGCGATTCAGGGGTGGGGTCTTCGTTCAGGGCATGGATCTGCGTTGTCTCTCCCATGACGAGCGGGCCAGACTCTTCGGCTACCTGCCTCAGAGGGTGGATCTGGCCCCTTTGGCGGTCTTCGACGCGGTGATGCTCGGGCGAAAACCCCACATGGGGTGGCGTCCCGGGAAAAAGGACGTGGAGGTGGTTGAAAAGGTTATCCGCTCTTTGGGGCTTGAACGCCTTGTGAGTCATCCCCTTACGGTCCTGAGTGGGGGCGAGCTACAGAAAGTGGCCATTGCACGGGCCCTGGCCCAAGAGCCCAAGGTGCTTTTGCTTGATGAGCCCACTAGCAACCTCGACCTCGCCAATCAGCTCGATGTCATGGAGATTATCACGAAATTGAAGCGGGAGGGGATATCATCTGTAGTGACCACCCACGACCTCAACCTCGCCTCCCTTTATGCGGATAGGGTCGTCATGATGAAGGATGGAAGAGTCTATGTAACAGGGGGCAAAGAGGTCCTCAATGAGCGGAACATAGAGGAGGTCTATGGCATCAAAGTCGAGGTCCATCAGTACAACGGCAAAAGGTTCATCTTCCCCAAGGGAAACGGCCTTGTTTGAAGCGCCCCCCGAGGCTTCGAGGTTCGAGGAGATGCTGCAAAAGGCCGTAAAGGGGTTCAAAGATCTCTGCCTTGTTAAGGCGGCCCTGGAGATGGGGGTTTTCAGATGTCTTGATGAGCCTTCGGACATCGAAACACTAGCACGACAATGGGGAGTACATCGGCGTCTCCTTCGTCTCTTTCTCGAAAACCTCTCAAGGCTTGGCCTCCTACGAAGGGAGGGAGGATATTACACCCTTACTGCGTTGAGCCGCAGATTTCTCGATCCCCGCTCCCCCTATTGCCAATTAAGACATTTGAAGCACGAAATAGACTCGGCCCTTCGGTGGCTCGACTTATCCCGGTGCCTCGGCGGGATATCTCGTCATGAGAAAGTCTCCTTTTTCGGGGAGATCGTACACGTACTCGCAGAACAGAGGATGCTGGGTGAGCTCCAGGAGACCTTGGAAATCCTCTGTGACCTCGACGGGTTCAAAAGGGCCCAGAGGTGCCTGGACCTCGGAGGTGGTCACGGGCTTTTCGCCATAGCCTTCACCAAGGCGAAGGAGGACCTCGAGGCTTACGTGTTCGACCTTCCTCAGGTCTTAGAGGAGACGAAGGACTACATTGCCAAGTACCACGCAGAAAGGGTGCATCTCGTGGCGGGGGACTTATTCAGAGATGAACTGGGCAGCGACTACGACTTGGTCTTTTCCGCTTACAACCCCGCTGGAAAGAGGCCGGAGGTCATCCCCAAGATATGGCGATGTCTCAGAGAAGGGGGCACTTATATCAATCAGCAATTTTTCCCCGAGGACGACCCTGCCACCGTCGAAGACCTCGAATGGAACCTCTGGGACTTCGGGATGGAAAAGGGGCCTAAGGCTTATACCTTTGAGGGAGATCTGGATCTGTCAGGATACCTCGACGCCCTCCGGAAAGAGGGCTTTAAAGTGGAAAGGGTCATCGATAT
>CAZGDM010000097.1:0-4428 GCA_964525275.1 uncultured Thermodesulfobacteriota bacterium
GGAGATCGCTGGCATTGATGGTGTTGTCTCTCTCCTTTGTCCCCTCCCTTTTCGCTGCGGAGCTAAGCCCCGCCACTGAAGAGTGCATCGATTGTCATAGCTCCGTGACGCCAGGGATCGTCTCGAGTTGGCGGAGGAGCCGCCATGCCAGGATTTCTCCCCGGGAGGCCCTGAAAGGGCCAGAGCTTTCGCGGAGGATTTCTGCCCGAGTCGTACCTGAGGAGATGGGAGGGTATGTCGTAGGGTGTGCGGAGTGTCACACGCTGAGGGCCGGTCAACACCGGGATACCTTCGAACATAACGGGTACCAGGTGCACGTGGTGGTGAGCCCTCCTGATTGTGCGCAGTGCCATCCCGTAGAAGTGGAGCAGTATCAGGGCAACCTTATGGCTCACGCCTGGAGGAACCTCACCCAAAATCCCGTCTATCAGATGTTGATGGAGGCCGCCGGTGGGCTCCAGGTCCTCATCGGCGACGACATCGCCCAAGTTGGCCCAGACGAGATGACGAGGGCCGATTCATGCCTCAGTTGCCACGGGACTAAGATATCCGTAAAGGGGTTTGGAACGAGGGAGACCCCCTTTGGCGAGATGATCTTTCCCGTGCTCGAGGGATGGCCTAACGGTGGCCCGGGAAGGGCCAATCCCGACGGGAGCGAAGGGTCGTGCACTCCATGCCACCACAGACATTCCTTCTCCATTGAGGAAGCTCGAAAACCCCATACCTGTTCCACCTGTCATAAAGGCCCGGATGTCCCGGCCTATAAGGTCTATACCGTCAGCAGACACGGTGCCCTTTACGCCTCCTCTGGCAAGGGGTGGGATTTCGAGGCGGTGCCTTGGGTTGTGGGACGCGACTTTGAGGCCCCCACTTGTGCTACCTGCCATATAAGCCTTTTGGTCGATCCCGAAGGGGAGGTACTGGTGGAGAGGACCCACCGGATGGCCGACCGCCTCCCTTGGCGGATCTTCGGGCTCATCTATGCCCATCCTCATCCCAAAGACGCAGACACCACCCTCATCCACAACAGTCAGGGGCTTTCCCTCCCCACGGATCTCACAGGAGAGCCCTCCACTGAGTACCTTATTTCGGGTGACGAACAGCTCGAGCGCCAGGAGAGGATAGAGCGGGTTTGCTCCGGCTGTCACAGCAGGGAGTGGATAAAGGGGCATTTCGCGCGCTTCGAGAGGGCCATAGAGACGACCAATGAACTGACCCTTACGGCCACCAAACTCATCCTCAGAGCTTGGGAGGAAGGGGTGGTGAAGGGGCTCGACCAAGAGTCGAGCCCCTTTGACGAGGCCTTGGAGCGGAAGTGGGTCGAGAGTTGGCTCTTTTACGCCAACTCCACCCGTTACGCCTCCGCCATGGCAGGGACGGATTACGGTGTCTTCGCCAGGGGGAGGTGGTATTTGGGGAGGACCCTTAGGGAGATGAAGGATTGGATAGAGGTCAAGGGCAAAAGGTAAATCCTTTGACCTGGATCAAAGACCGAAAGGTGAGAAGGAGTCATCCTTGCTGAAAACGGGGACGAGGTGGAAGAATGAAGATCTTGGCCGTTATTCAGGGACATTATGGCGAGAGGATGGTGGAGACATGGCAAAAATATGGTCCCGAGGATTGGGAGGTCCTCACCCTCAGGATCGAAGGTCCTCTTCCCGCCATGATGGAGGACCCGGCGGAATACCTCCCGCGGGATATCCCGAAGGCGGATTTGGTGATAAGCCTCGGGGAGGAGCCGGGGGTGGCGGAAATGCTGCCCGATATCGTCAAGGCGGCAGGGGCCCGAGCGGCCATAGTCCCCGTGGACAACCGCGCCTGGGTCCCACCGGGGCTGGGCAAGCAACTCGAGAGGGCCTTTGGCCGCATGGGGGTGGCAGCGGTCTTCCCCGTGCCCTTCTGCAGTTTGAAGGAGTCGGATTCTGAGGACGCCCTCATAAGGGAATTCGCACGCCACTTCGGTCTGCCTGAGGTGGAACTGGAGGTCCGGGAGGAGCGCGTAGTGGGAGGCAGGACCCTTCGCAGTGCCCCATGTGGTAGTACTTATTTCGTGGTGAAGGAACTCAAGGGGACCAAAATCCAGGATGCGGAGGAGAGGGCGGGGATCCTGCACCACAATTACCCCTGCCTGGCCACTATGACCATCGATTTCCAGTTCCAGGACACCCTCATGCACCGCGCTGGGTATTTCACCAAGGAAGCGGTGAAATACGCCCTGAAGGGACACCTTAAGAGGTGAGATGGTTTACGTCCTCGGCATAATGGGTAGCCCCCGCAGGGGAGGGAATACGGAGACCCTGCTTGAGGCCTTCCTCGAGGGGGTTAAGAGAGATGGAGTGCGTGTGGAAAGGGTCTTTGCCGCCGAGGAGGGGATCCAGCCGTGTCTGGGGTGTAGACACTGCGAGCGGGAGGGCTGGTGCAAGATCTCCGATCCCATGGGACGCATCTATTCCCTCCTCAGGAAGGCTGATGTGGTGGTCCTTGCCACCCCTGTTTTCTTCTACGGCCCCCCTGCGCAGGTCAAGGCTTTGATAGACAGGTCCCAAGCCCTTTGGGCGAGGAGGTATGTGAAGAAGCTGGACGACCCCAAATCCCCCTGGCGGAAGGGGGTGCTGCTGGCGGTGGGGGCCACCAAGGGAAGGAACCTCTTTTCGGGGCTCGAGCTCACGGCTAAGTATTTCTTCGATGCGGTAGGGGCGAGTTTCGGGGGCACTTTGGGCTTCAGGAAGGTCGAGAAACCCGGGGACATAGCCCTTCACCCCACCGCCCTGGATGATGCCAGGGAGTTGGCGCGGGAGTTGATGGAGCCCTTGACCAGGAGGAAACGGATCCTCTTTCTATGCCGGCATAACGCCCGTAGAAGCCAGATGGCAGAGGCCTTTCTACAGCGGGCAGCGGGAGGGAAATTCGATGTGGAGAGCGCGGGAGAGGATCCCTTACGAGAGGTTGATCCTTTGGCCCTCGAAGTGATGGCGGAAAAGGGGGTAGACTTGGCTTTTCGCCGCCCCAAGGCCTTAGAGGAATTGGACCTCAGGCGTCCCTTCGACCTCGTCGTGAGAATGGGCTGTGAGGTCGAATGTGCCCATGTCCCTGCCCTACGGGAGGAGAGTTGGGAACTCGAGGACCCCGCTGGAAAGTCCCTCAGTGTCTACCGACGGGTGAGGGATCAGGTTGAGGCGAGGGTCAAAGAACTCATAGATCGATGGGGGAGGTGAGGAAATGGAGTTCGCCGAAGAGGTCAGACGGGTGCTTGAGGAGCTCAGGCCGAAGCTTGAGGAGCTGGCTGATGGCTATGTGGAGCTCGTGGATGTGGATCCGTCAGAAGGGGAGGTCACCTTGAAACTCATCGGCGGCAGACTCTGCTGAGGGGGGCCGGATGTGGCCCTCAGTTTGTGGGCTGAGCACCTGTTGACCCAACGGATCCCTGCGGTGAAGAGGGTCAAAACCGTGAGGGATTAGAAAGGAGGAGTGCCGTTGCTCGGGGCCAAGATCTCCGAGGCGCTAAACGACCAGCTCAATGCAGAGCTCTACTCAGGTTACCTCTACCTGTCCATGGCGGCCTACTTCCACTCGGTAGGCCTGCCGGGTTTCGCCCAGTGGATGCGGGTTCAGGCCCAAGAGGAGCTGGTCCACGCCATGAAGTTCTACGATTTCATCACCGAGAGAGGGGGCAGGGTGTTGTTGAAGGCCATTGAAGGCCCTCCCACCCAATGGTCGAGCCCTCTGGAGGCCTTTGAGGCCGCCCTTAAACATGAGGAGATGGTCACCGGGAGGATCAACGCCATTATGAACCTCGCCATCTCCGAAGGCCCTTAAAGGCTAAGGGGCAAACCTTGGATCATCCGAAACATAACGGTCTCGGGGAGGAAGAGCTCTCCCCGGGCACTCGTTCCCACCCCCGGCACCTCTCCCAGCAGGAAGCCCCCCATGCTCATCACGCCTCGATGGTGGCTGGCTTTAAGCGGAGGTGTTAACGGGATAGGAGGTGTGTAAATGAAGGACGATGGATTTAAGCTAAGGAAGAGGTGGATAACCGACTGTTGGCCCAGCAGGCTGAACCTGAAGGTTCTGCGGCAAAACTGCCCCAGCTCCAACCCTTATGGAGCGGATTACGACTATTCAAAAAGGGTTCAGGAGCTCGATGTGGATGCGGTCAAAGGGGATCTGAAAGACCTGATGAGGGATTCGCAAGATTGGTGGCCGGCTGACTTCGGCCACTATGGGCCTCTTTTCGTCCGCCTCGCGTGGCACAGTGCTGGAAGCTACAGGGTCTACGATGGAAGGGGTGGGGCGAGGGACGGAAGCATCAGGTTCCCCCCGAGGATCGACTGGCCCGACAACATAGGGCTCGATAAGGCCATAAGATTGCTCTGGCCCATAAAGAAGAAATATGGAAGGAAACTCTCTTGGGCAGACCTGATCATCCTC
>CAZGDM010000098.1:0-1723 GCA_964525275.1 uncultured Thermodesulfobacteriota bacterium
GGGATTGCATAGAGTCAATTTTTAGGGTCTGGGAAATCCACTTCCAGGGGATGCAATCCTCCTATTCTGCCTGGATTCTATTAGAAGAAGAATGCAAGAGGCGTTTTGGCCTGGACGATAAGTCAGAAGATTTTCAGGATATGTTGAGAGGCTTTGATAACGAAGTCTACAGAGTAGATAGGGAAATGTGGGAACTCGCCAAGACTGCCGTGGATATGGGGCTCGCTGATGTCTTTAAGGAAAAGTCTGCCGAAGAGTTGACATCGGCTTTACAGCTCTCAGACAGAGGAAAGGAGTGGTGGCAGAAGTTCATGAACTTCTTGGATGTAAGGGGATGGCGGTCCATCAGCTCCATCAGTATTGCAGATCCTTACTGGCTTGAGCAACCCTCAACGCCGTTGCGGAAGATAAAAGACCTCATAATCAAAGGTGAAGCGATGCGGAAGGATTACATCCTGGATGAGAAAAGGAAGGAATTTTCTGCAAAGAGAGAAGCCGCCATAAACAAGCTCCTGGAGAAGGTTCCAGATGCTGATAAAGCGTGGTTTCGTTCCTTGATAAATCTGGCGCAGAGGGCAAGTAGCTATAGTGAAGAACATGATCTACTGTGCGAGATGACGCACTTCGCTGTGTTGCGTCGCAGTTATCTGCATATAGGGGAGTGGTTGGCCAAGAACGGATGCATCGATCGACCAGAGGATGTGATGTTTTTGATATCCCCGGAGATCGAAATGTGTCTCCTCGTTCCTCAGAGGAACGATATGAGGTGGATCACCAGGAGAAGGCGGGCGCAGTGGGAACAGTGGAGGGCCCGCTTTGCGAAAGAGGGCGAATTTAGACCACCTGTTTACACGGATCGTTCAAATATTCAGGAAGCGATAGCTTTGGACCTTTTGCCCACCCTCGACCCTATCTTTATAAAGATAGTGGTAGGAGAGCTGCCTAGCGTTTCAGCTGAAGAGATCGGTGCTGATATCGTAGGCATATGTGGCTGCCCTGGGGTTGCGGAAGGTCGTGCCAGGGTGGTCATGCAATATATGGACTTAGACCAATTGCAACCGGGAGAAATTCTTGTATGTCCTCAGACAAGTCCGGAATGGACCACTGCTTTCAGCATCGCTGCAGGTGTCATTGCTGACCGCGGTGGAACCCTTTCCCATGCAGCCATAATAGGAAGGGAGTATGGGGTTCCCACAATCGTCAACACCTTTGTGGCCTGTGAGAAGATAAAGACAGGGCAGCGTATTAGGATGGATGCTTCAAAGGGCGCAGTCTATATTCTCGATAAGGAGCAGTAAGAGATACTAAAATGCTTACAAAAAGGGCCTTTCGCAAAAAGGGCCCTTTTTGTTGTCGAGCTCGGAGGAAAAAATGGCCATCTATAGGGATAGGATCTTAAAAATCGATCTCACCAGTGGAAAGGCTGTCACAGAAGGGCTACCGCAAGAGATCAAGCTCAGGTTCATAGGGGGTAGGGGCTTTGGCGCTTGGTACCTTTACAAGGAGCTTCGGCCGGGGGCCGACCCCCTGGCTCCAGATAACGAGCTCCTGTTTTTGCCGGGGGTTTTGGCCGGCACGGTGGCTCCTGGGTTTTCCAGGTGGATCGTAGTGACTAAGAGCCCTCTCACAGGGTGTTACGCCCGTTCTGTAGGTGGAGGGAAGTTCGGTGCGGCCATAAAGATAGCCGGCTACGATTTCATCGTGGTGGAAGGTCGGGCGGAAA
>CAZGDM010000098.1:1733-4348 GCA_964525275.1 uncultured Thermodesulfobacteriota bacterium
GGAAAGGCCCGTCTACGTCTATATCGACAAAGAAGGGGTGAAAATCTTGGATGCGGGGGATCTCTGGGGCCTTGATACACAAGAAACGCAAAAGAAGCTTTGGGAAAGACACGGGAGAAAGACCCATATCGCCTGCATCGGTCCTGCTGGGGAAAGGCTCGTTAGATTCGCTGCCATAATCCACGAGAGGAGGGCCGCTGCGCGATGCGGTGTGGGCACTGTAATGGGGGCTAAGAACCTCAAGGCCATCGCTGTTAACATCGAGGGGTGTGCTCCACCGTCGCTGCACGACAAAGACGGTTTCCTGAAGCTGGTGAAGGAGCACAACCGGGTCCTCAAGGATCACCCCCGCAGGAAGCGGCTTACCGCCCTCGGGACCACCTCCATGACCTTAAGGATGCACGAGCTGGGGATCTTTCCCGTCAGGAACTTCCAACGGGGGAGACTGTCCGGCGTCCAACAGATCGGAGCAGAGGCCTTCTCGAAGCTCAAGGTCGCCGATTACGGCTGCTTCGCCTGCACTACCCGCTGCGGAAACGTCTTCGAGGTCCGCGAGGGACCCTATCGCGGCAGCAGAAGTGAGGGACCTGAATATGAAACCATCTTTGCCTTCGGCGGCGAGCCGGAAAACACCGACATAGGTTCTTTGGTGGCCGCTGACGACCTCTGCGACCGTCTGGGGCTCGATACCATTAGCACCGGGGTGACCATCGGCTTTCTGATGGAGCTCTTCGACAGGGGGATAGTTACCTCTGAGGAACTAGGCGGCCTTGAACCTCGGTGGGGGGACCACGCCCTCATCCTTCAGCTCATCAAGAAGATCGCCCGGCGGGAAGGGGTCGGCCGGCTTCTGGGCGAGGGGGTGAGGAGGGCCGCCGAGGCCATAGGCCGGGGGGCGGAACGCTACGCCATGCACTGCAAAGGGCTGGAGCTTCCGGGCTACGACCCCAGGGCGGCCAAGGCCCACGGGCTGAGCTACGCCACATCCAATATCGGCGGAAGCCACATGTACGGCTACGCCCGCCAGGAAATTTCCGGAGCCACGGAGCCTCGACCCGTGGACCGCCTGGCCGAGGACGGCAAGGGGGAGATCGCCGGCTGGAACCAGATCAAAAAGGCCAGGGAGGAAACAGGAGTGCTGTGCAACTTCGCCGATTCGGGCATCACCCCCCGTCTCATAGGCGACCTCTACGTGTCAGCCACCGGGGTGCCGGAGTTCGGCGAGCTGGATTACCTTGACCGGGTGGGGGAAAGAATCGTGGCCCTTGAGCGCTCCATCAATGTCCGCGAGGGCTTCAGGCGCCAGGACGACAAGCTCCCTGAGCGCTTCCTGAAGGAACCCCTCGAGGAAGCCGGCCCTTCCACAGGAGCCGTTATCGAGGGCTTCGACCTGATGCTCGATGACTATTATCACTTCATGGGCTATGACTCCAACGGGGTCCCCACCGAGGAAAAGCTCCGGGAGCTCGGCCTTGAGGAGGTAGCAGCAGAGCTCCGAGGGATAGCCAGATGAGGGTCCGCCTCGTCTTCCTCAAGGGTCCCCGGGGCGCGGGAGGCCTTCGGAGGGGAGAGGTTCGAGCTGGAGATGGAGGGGCGAACCGTCGAGGACCTGCTCCAAACCCTCATCAACCGCTTCGGTCCCCGGGCAGAGGAGGTGCTGACCCCGGGGGAGATACGACCCAACCCTTCAGATGACCCACGAGGGCAGAAGGAACGTCCACCCCGAGGAGTTCTCAACCTATTCCCTGGAGGAGGGGGCGCTATTGATCCTTTCGCCCCTGGTGGACGGCAGCTGAGGGCCAATCCTCAGGAGGATCTTCCTGGCGATCTCCTTGCAGAGTTCGAGTACCTCCTCTATCTCCGCCTCCGTCAGCCCCTCCCAGTGCATCCCCGCCACGACCACCACCTTACGACCAAGCTTCCGGGAAAGCTCCTCCGCCAGAGCCTTGGCCACCACGTCCTCCTTGTGGCCGAGGAACGTAAAGACAGATCCTGTGGCGCTCCTCTGGGAGGGGTCCCTCAAACTCGGACGGGGTTCGGCCATCCCCACCGCCCCTATATGGGCTTTGCCCCCGCAAAGCACCACCAAGAAGTCATCCCCTAGGGGGAGGAGCAGGGCCCTTACTTGAAATCTGCCCCTCTTGGCCGTGAGTTCCTGCAATTCCACGGTCCCTGGATAGCACAGAGGGCGGAAGCGGGCAACTCCTCAGAAAATCCGTCCCTCCCAAGGGCGGTACTGCAGGCCCAGATCACGAGCGATGGCCTTGTGGCAGTTGTAACCGCTGCCGATGTCATGGACTCATAAGGTTCTCCCTTCGGTCATCCAATCCAAGTTTTAAGTCCGGGAACCCAGGTGTGAAACAAACATTTTATGCTGTGACAGATTCTTATATGAGTCAGTCATGGCCTCTCCTGGTTCAGACAGATGTGGGACAGTGAGGGAGGGGGTAAAATAGGGGGCCACCCCCTGTGGGAGAAGCTATTTGGAGGAGGTGGCCCATGAAGGTATTTTACCTTTCGAGGGGATTTTACCGGCTTTCGGGGATAGATGTCCAGGAGCTGTATTGGTCCATAACCTTTGGCACTCGGGATGATTTTCGAGGAGCCATCTCACC
>CAZGDM010000099.1:0-4281 GCA_964525275.1 uncultured Thermodesulfobacteriota bacterium
CCATGGAGGAGTCGGCATGGACCTTAAGCCTCTTCGCTGAGGACCAGATCGCCCTGTGGGATCTCTCCTACACCACCATGGGGGTCCGCTGGGACCGCCACAAGGAGTTCGGCGACCACACCACCTTCAGGCTGACCCAGGCGTTCCTCATCCGCAAAACGGGCACCAAGCTCAGGGGCTCGGTGGGAACCGGCTTCAGGGCCCCGAGCCTGTACGAACTCTACGCCCCTCCCTTCTGGGGGATGCCAGTGGGAAATCCGGAGCTTGACCCCGAGAAGAGCATCGGCTGGGATGTGGGAGTGGAGCAGGAGGTCTTCGGGGGGCTGCTCAAGGCGGGGGTTACCTACTTCAGAAACGAGGTGGAGGACCTGATCGAGTATATCTCGGGGAAGGGCTATGTGAACATAGAGGAGGCCGAAAGCTGGGGCATCGAGGCCTTCCTTGAGGTGGGGCCCTGGAGGGGGCTTTCTGGCAGGATCACCTACACCTACACCGATACCGAGGACGATCAGGGCGAGAGGCTTCTTCGCAGGCCCCTGAACAAGGTCGGCGCAAGCCTCAGCTACCGGTTCCTGGAGGAGCGGGGCAGGGTGGGGGTTCACCTCCTCTGGGTGGATGAGCGTGAGGACATGGACTGGAGCGCATGGCCCGCCCGGCGCGTGGAGCTCGACGATTACACCCGCGTGGACCTCAGCGCCTCCCTCAAGGTCCACAGGAACCTGGAGGTCTTCGCCAGGGTGGAGAACCTCCTGGACGAGGACTACGAAGAGGCCTACGGTTACGGCACCCCCGGGTTTTCAGCCTACGGAGGGGTGAAGGTGGTCTTCTGAGGGATGGAGAGGATCTCCCTCTCAGAAAGGGTCTATTTCCGCTTGAAGAAGGCCATAGAGGGTGGGGCCATCAAGCCCGGCACAAGGCTTATGGAGGTGCATCTGGCCAGGGAGCTCGGTGTAAGCCGAACCCCTGTAAGGGAGGCCCTTTTGCGGCTAGTGAGCGAGGGATGCGTCAAGTGGGTGCCCTTCAGGGGCTTCTACGTAAGGGGAGAGAAGGATGGGGGTTCCCTCGGTCCTGAGGGCCCGGCTCGCCGAAGCCCTTGATCGCCTTGCCCCCCAGGCCCTGCTGCTCTCAGGAGGTGTGGACTCGGGGCTCTTGGCCTCCCTGCGGCCGGAGCTCGAGGGGATCGCCGTCTTCCTGGAGGGAGGGGGCGGGGACGGTCCCTATCTGGAGATGCTGAGGGGGTGCCTGGGGATCAAGGTACATACCGTGAGGGTCACGGTGGCCGAGGCCCTGGAGGCCATCCCGGTGGTGATCCGCATCCTCGGAAGCTTCGATCCGGCCCTGCCCAACGACCTGGCGGTCTACTTCGGCCTCAGGGCGGCGGCCGAACGGGGCCTCAGCAGGATCGCCACCGGCGACGGCGGCGATGAGCTCTTCGGGGGATACCCCTACATGATGGATCTGGAGGACCTCGACGGTTACATCCGCCGGATCGTCCCCCATCTTCGGTTCAGCTCTTCGGTCCTCGGCGAGCACCTGGGGCTCCAGGTGGTCCAGCCCTACCTGGAGGAGGCCTTCCTGGACTTCGCCCTCCGGCTCCCTGTGGGGCTGAAGGTCAGGCAGGAGGGGGGGAGGACCTGGGGAAAGTGGGTCCTGAGGAAGGCCCTTGAACCCCTTATGCCTCCGGAGTTCGCGTGGCAGGAAAAGCGCCCTCTGGAGGTCGGCTCCGGGATGAGCGCCCTGAGGGAGCTGATCGCCCGGCAGATCCCTGACGAGGAGTTTCAGGAGAAGGCCGCCAGGTACGGCATGCGCTTCCTCTCTAAGGAGCACCTCTACTTCTACGAGGTCTTCAGGGAGGTGGTGGGGGAGGTGCCCCCTGCAGGGCCTGAGGAGGAGCCCTGTCCCAACTGCGGGGGCGGCCTCCCCCGGGGAAGGCGACACTGTCGGATCTGTGGTATAGTGCTTCAATGAGGCTCTTTTCCTCCTTCAGCGGCGGCAAGGAGAGCTGTCTGGCCCTCTGGAGGGCCATCCAGGGGGGGCATCGGGTCGAGTACCTTTTCACCATGCTCAACACCACCGGGGCCCGCACCAGGGGGCACGGGTTGAGGAGGGAGCTGCTGGAGGCACAGGCGGAGGCCCTGGGGATGGCGCTCCTTGCGGGGAGGGCCTCCTGGAAGGGATATGAGGCCGCCTTCAAGAGGGCCATGGCGCTCCTGAAGAGGAGGGGCCTCGAGGGAGGGGTCTTCGGAGACCTGTGGCTCGAGGAGCACAGGGAGTGGGTGGAGAGGGTCTGCGGTGAGGTGGGCATGAAGGCCCTTCTGCCCCTCTGGGGGAAGGCCTCCGAGGAGGTGCTCAAGGAGTTCCTCAGCGAGGGCTTTTCCGCCGTGATCGTCTCTTTGAAGGAGGGGATGCCCCAGGGGTGGCTCGGGAGGCCCCTTGATGCCTCCTTCCTTGAGGAGGTCCGCGCCCTGGGGATCGATCCCTGCGGGGAGAGAGGGGAGTACCATACCCTGGTGCTCGATGGCCCAGTCTTCCGGCGGAGGCTCGAGATCCTGGAGGCCAGGCCGATGAGGCACAGGGGCATGTTCTTCCTCGAGATCTTGGATTTCACCGTGAGGGACAAAGATGGCCGTCTACCACATAACCTACGCCCCTGAGGTGAAGGAGCTCTACCTGTACCTTGAGGCCGGGTGTCCCATGAGGTACTGGGGCTGTATCACCGACTTCTACCCCCTGGACTGCCACATGGCCTCCCCGGGAGGGCCGCCAAGCCCCCCTTCCCGCGAAGGAGGCCTTAAAGGTCATCGAGCCCCTTGAGGTGAAGAAGGCCCTCTTCTTGGGGAGGGGAGCCCACGGTGGACCCGGACCTCCCCTGCCTCCTCGAGGCCCTGAAGGCGCGGGGTGTCCATAATGTCCTCATCACCAACGGCTGGAGGGTCGTGACCGAGGGGGTGGACGAGGTCTGTCTGAGCATCAAGGCCGTAACCCCGCGGGTCTTTCAGGCCTTCACCGGTCTGAAGGACCCCCGACGGGTGCTCGAGAACTTCCGCCGATACGCCTCGACAGGAATGCTGCTTCGGGCCGAGAGCGTGCTCGTGCCCGGGTTGGTGGAGCAGCCGGAGATAGGGCGGATAGCCCGCTTCATCGCGGGGGTCGATCCCTCCATCCCTTATCGTATAGATGCCTACCTGCCCCATCCAGGGGACAGCTACAAGGCCCCAACCCTGCGGGAGCTCCAGGAGGCCAGGGAGCGGGCACGGAGGTATCTGAAAGAGGTGACGATCCTGCACCCCGAGGTAAAGCAGCTGTGGTCCGTGGAGCGCATCTACTGAGGGCCGTCCTCTTCCTCCTCCTTCTGGTCAGTCCTGCGCTGGGCCTTGAGCTCAAGGACGACCTCGGCCAACTGGTGCGCCTCGATTACCGCCCTAAGCGGATCGTCTCCCTCGCCCCCTCGGTGACTGAGGTCCTCTTCGCCGTAGGGGCCGGGGATCAGGTGGTGGGGGTCACGGACTTCTGCAACCGCCCCCCTGAGGCCAGAGAGAGGGCGAAAGTAGGGGGCTTTGCAAAACCTGACCTCGAGAAGGTCCTTCGGCTTCGGCCCGACCTGGTCATAGCCTTCGGGCCCCCTCAGCTCAAGATAGCCGAGGCCTTGAGGCGGAAAGGGGTGGCGGTCCTCTGGCTTTATCCCCGGAGCCTGGACGAGGTCCTTGACTCCTTCGTCAGGATCGGTCAGGTCACCGGACATCGGCAGGAGGGCGTGTGGCTCAAGGAGGTCATCCGCAGGCGCCTCGAGCTGATAGAGCGGCACCTGGAGGGACTGAAGGATGTCCAACGGCCCGACATCTTCCGGGTGATGGGCCTTGACCCCCCGGGAACCGTGGGGGGGAGGTCCTTTCAGAGTTCGATCTTCAGGGCAGCGGGCGGAAGGAACGTCTTCGAGGACGTCCCCGAGGACTTCTTCTACGTCGACCCGAAGGAGGTCCTCAGGCGCTCCCCGGATGTGGTGCTGATCTGTGGCGATGACCCCCTCCGGGCGAAGGCGGAACTTGAGGGGCGCCCGGGATGGGCCGAGCTTCAGGCGGTGAGGCAGGGAAGGGTGCTGGTTCTGCCCTGCGATCTCATCTGCCGCCCGGGGCCGAGGGTGGCCGAAGCGGTGGCCCGCATCGCCTCCTTCCTTTATCCCTCAAAGGTCTTTTCCCCGCGGCGGATCGTGTCCTTAGTGCCCGCCCTCACCGAGGAGATATTTTTGCTGGGGGAGGAGGACCGGCTGGTGGGGGTGACCAC
>CAZGDM010000100.1:0-4080 GCA_964525275.1 uncultured Thermodesulfobacteriota bacterium
CCGGGGATTATCCGTTCGCCGAGGGGATGAGGGTCAAGGACCTGATCTTCGCCGCCGGGAACGTCAAGGACTCTGCCTACCTCGGGGAGGCGGAGCTCTCCTCCTACGAGATAAAGGACGGGAAGCTTTGCCTGATAAAGCGAAGGACCATAGATCTCGAGGCGGCCCTTCGGGGGGACCCCGCCCACAACTTGCCGCTTCAGCCCTACGACAAGCTGCTGGTGCGGAGGATCTCCGAGTGGAAGAGGGAGCGCTATGTGGAGATAGCGGGTGAGGTGGTCTTTCCCGGCCGTTACCTGATAAAGAAGGGAGAGAGGCTTTCGTCCCTCATAGAGCGAGCCGGGGGGTATACGGAGAGGGCCTACCTGCGGGGGGCGGTCTTCACGAGGGAGTCTGTCCGCAGGATCCAGCAGCGAAACCTCGATGAGATGATCGACCGCCTGGAGAGGGAGCTGCTGGCGGAGGCTGCGACCTATACGGGGGTATCCCCTGAAGAGGCCCAGATCAGAAAGATCGAGCTTGAACAGAGGCAGAAGTTCATCCAGAGCCTGCGCAAGCTCAAGGCCTCGGGCAGGATGGCCATAAAACTGTCCCACCTGAGGGTGCTCAAGGGCTCCCCTTACGACATAGAGCTCATGGACGGTGACCGCCTCTACATCCCGCCGATGAACCGCGTGGTCAACGTGATGGGAGCGGTCTATGCCCCGGGGAGCTTCATCTGGAGAGAGGGCTACAGCTACAAGGACTACGTGCAGCTTGCCGGGGGCTACACCCGCTACGCCGACAAGGCCAACGTCTACATCCTCCGGGCGGACGGAAGCGCCCAGAAGGTCAGGGGCGGGACCATTTTCTGGAACGAGGCCAAGGAGCGATGGGAGCTCGCGGCCTTCTCGGGCAAGCTCAAGCTCTACCCCGGGGACACCATCGTGGTGCCGGAGAAGCTTGAGCGCATCCCCTGGCTGAGGAAGATCAAGGACATCACGGAGATCCTCTTCCGGATAGCGGTGACCACGGGTGTGGTGGCGAACCTCTATTAGGCCCCCGGATGCGGTCCTTTCCCCTCCTGGTTGCCACTTCGATCCTACTGGCGGCGTTGGGCGGTGTAGCCTCCTCAGGTGACGCCCCCTTCGATCATCCGGCAAACTGGGGCGGGACGGGCCTTCTGGAGATCCCCAATGCGCGGGTGATGCCTTACGGCCACGGAAGAGCTGGGGTGGCGCAGGTCCACCCCTACAGGTACTACTACGGCGTCCTCAGCCCCTTTCCCGGGATCGAGATCGGGGGGCGGGTGACGGAGATCATCGGTGTAGGGGTGCCCGAGACCTGGAAGAATTACGGCTACTACAAGGACCGGGCCGTGGATCTGAAGGTTCAGATCCTGCCCGAGGGCAAATACCGGCCCGCCATAGCCCTGGGGGTGATGGACCCCTTCGGCACCAGGCTCTATGGGGCCCAGTATGTGGTATTGTCAAAACAGATCTTTCCCTTCGACTTCACCCTCGGGGTGGGAAGCGGAAGGCTCGGCCGTAAACCCTTGGACGAAGGGGGCTCCGGCTTTGAGCTCTTTCATTCGCCGGGGGTGTGGAAGGACGTGAGGCTGTTCGGGGGGGTGGAGTTCGCCCCGTCAGAGAAGTTCTCCCTGATCCTCGAGTACAGCCCCATCCTCTACCATCGTCACACCCAGGACCCGGCCCAGCCTAAGTACTTTCGGTCCGAGGTGCCGTCGCCCATCAACTTCGGCCTCCGCCTGAAACCCTTCCGTTTCCTCGACGTCACCTTGAGTTATCAAAGGGGGGAAGTCTTCGGGATCAACGGATCGGTGGTTCTGGAGGTCGGGAAGCCCTTTTATCCCGTCGTCGCGCAACCCTACGAGGAGCCCGAGGAGAGGGCCTTTCTCCCCATCGAGGAGAGAGCGGCCATGGCTTTGCTCGACATGGGGTTCAGCGATGTGGGGGTGTTGAAGGAAGGGGACTGGCTTTACGTCGAATTTCAAAACGACACCTACCTCTACGCCCCGAGGGCCATAGGGATGGTGCTTTGGACACTGCAGGGGCTCCTGCCAGAGGGGGTGGGGGAGGTGGAGTTGCTCTACAAGGTGGAGGGGGTGCCCCTTTTCGCCATCACTTTTTCGAGGGAGGACCTTAACGACTTTTACAATGGGCGTTTGACCCTGGATGAGTTTTACTCCCTATGTCGCTTCGACTTCGACCTGGTCGAGCCCCCTCGAAGGACGAAGCCCCGGGGCCTCAAGAGGTTCACCTACAGGTATAAGCCCGCCTTTTACACCTTTTTGAACGACCCATCGGGCTTCTTCAAGTACCGGGCTGGGGCCGAGGTATGGGGGAGGTACCGCCTGGGGAGGGGGACGGCTTTGGCTGCTGGGGTAGGGGTTTTTCCCATCAACAACATCTCGAGTGTGATCCGGCCGCTGTCCATCCCCGTGAGAAGCGACATCGTGGACTACATCGACAACAAATTCCTCCTTGAATACCTGATGCTTGAGCACACGAGGAGATTTTCCGGCCAGCTCTTCGGATATGTGGGGGCGGGATATCTGGAGGTCCAGTACGCGGGGGTGAACATCCAGGGGGCGAAGTCGCTTTTCGACGGCAGGTTGCTGGTGGGGTTCGATACGAGCCTGGTGGTGAAAAGGGCTCCTGATGAGATCCTGGGACTCAAGGAGAAGACCCATTACACCCTCTTGGCGAAGGCGAGATGGCATACCCCTGTGGAGGGGCTTTCCGTGGACCTGAAGGCGGGGCGTTTCCTGGCGGGGGATTCGGGCTTAAGGATACAGCTCAACAAGGACTTCAAAGGGGTGATCATATCCCTGTGGTACAGCTTCACCGACACCTCGGTCTTCGACGACCCCTACAACCGCAACTATCACGACAAAGGGATCATGGTTTCCATACCGCTTCAGATGTTCCTCGGGAGGGATTCGAGGGACAGGGCCCTGTACGCCCTCTCACCGTGGACGAGGGATGTGGCCCAGGATACCTACCACCGTGACGTGTTCGACTTGATGGACGAAGGGAGCAAATTAATGCTTGACAAAAAACGAAACGATGTTAGAGTATGGGAAGATTGGAAAGGAGGATGGGAGTGATGAGGTGGCTGAGGGCTTTATTAGTCGTGTTTTTGGGGGTGGCCATTATCTCTTTGCCCATCCTTTCTAAGCCCGCCGTTGCTGCGAAGAAGGAGGAAGTAGTAGCGCAAGCCGGGGCTACGACTGGAAAGAAAAAGGCCTCTCTCCTCTGGATTATTTTAGGTGGTGCCATACTCGGCGGTATCATCGCCGGGGCTGCCGGAGCCGGCGGCGGAGGGGGTGGAGGAGGCGCCCCCAGTCACCACTGACAGACGGGTTATTATCTCTTTTTTGAAGATTTTTGCGGATAGTTGTATCTGAATGAAGAAGGGGTTTTTTCTGTCTTCTTTCTTCCTCCTTTCTCTTTTTTGTTTATGTACTGCCATAGATGAGGAATTCGTCGTCGTCGACACAGCGGAGCGCTTCTTCAAGGCCCTGAGGGATGGCGAATATTCAGTCGCCTGGGGCCTCCTCACCCCCAAATCCAAAGAGATCATCATCAGCAGGGTCCACAGCAGCCTGAAAAAAGAGGGGATCAAGGCCGAAAGGGAGGAGATCTGGCGGGATTTCGAAGGAGGTGGTCCCCTCTTTAAGGCCTACTGGAAGGGGTTTTGTGAGGAGTTTCGGCCGGGGTTGGTCCTCGACCGCTGCCGGTGGGAGCTGAAGGAGGTAAAGTCAAGGGACAAGGCGGTAATTCTGCTCAGGTGTAGGGCCACTCGTCCGCTGAAGCTCTTTTTCCTTGAAGGCAAGTGGCTCGTGGGATTCGAGGAGAGTTTTTAGTCAAAGAAAAAGGGCCATTAGGCCCTCTTCAATCCCTCTGGTGGAGCTGACGGGATTCGAACCCGTGACCTCGTGAATGCCATTCACGCGCTCTCCCAACTGAGCTACAGCCCCTTTTCAATGCTCCATTTTAAGTACGGCCCGAAATGATGTCAAGCGCGTGTATTGGTCCACAACCTTTGGCACTCGGGATGATTTTCGAGGAGCCATCT
>CAZGDM010000101.1:0-3922 GCA_964525275.1 uncultured Thermodesulfobacteriota bacterium
CGCAAGGACGGCTCCAAGATCACGGTGCTCCACACGGCCCACGCCTTGAGGGACGAAACGGGCAGGATCGTAGGCTACGAGGGGATGAGCGTGGACATCACGGAGAGGAAGCGCCTGGAGGAGGAACTCAGGGCCTCCAACGAGTTCCTGCGCAGCCTAATAGAGAGCTCCCCTTATGGGATCATCGCTACCGACATGAAGGGCAATGTGGTGATCTTCAACAAGGGAGCTGAGGAGCTCCTGGGCTATAAGGCAGAGGAGGTCATAGGGAAGATCCACATATCCGAACTCTACCCCCCGGGGATAGCCAAAGAGGTGATGAAGAAGCTCCGCAGCCCGGATTACGGAGGAGTTGGCAAGTTCACGGGCTCGGAGTTCAGGGTGGTAAATCGCTGGGGAGAGGAGATCCCCATCCACCTCTCCGCGGCCATCGTCTACAGGGACGGCAAAGAGGTGGCTACGGTGGGTATCTTCACCGATCTGAGGCCCAAGCTGGCCATGGAGCGAAAGCTCCAGGAGACGCAGATGCAGTTACTCCAATCGGAAAAGCTCCGTTCCTTGGGGGAGATGGCCGCAGGGGTCGCCCACGAGATCAACAACCCCCTCGGTGGGATCCTGATCTACGCCAGCCTCCTCATGGAGGATCTTCCCCCCGACGATCCCAAACGGGCGGACCTTGAGAGGATCGTCCAGGAGGCGACCCGCTGTAAGGAGATAGTGAAGAGTCTGTTGGAGTTCGCCCGTCAATCCAGCCCTGAGAAAGAGCCCACCGATGTCAATAGGGCCATCACCGAGGGGCTTCTGTTCCTGGAGAACCAGGCGACCTTCCACAACATCGAAATAATCAAGGAACTCGATCCATCGCTTCCCCCTGTCATAGGCAACGCAGGGCAACTCAAGCAGGTCTTCATGAACATCATGATCAACGCCGCCGACGCCATGAACGGCTGTGGGACCCTCACCATCAGGACGCGGCCCTCCGAGGACGGAGACGAGGTGATCATAGAGTTCACCGACACAGGAGAGGGGATTCCCGACGATGTATTGCCGCGGATCTTCGACCCCTTCTTCACCACCAAGGAGGTGGGCAAGGGCACCGGCCTCGGCCTTTCGATGTCCTACGGCATCGTGAAGGAACACGGGGGCAGGATCGAGGTGGAGACGGAGGTGGGCAAGGGCTCTACCTTCAGGGTGATCCTTCCTGCTGCCTCCCAGGGGGCTTAGGCCTGGCGGGGACCTTCCTCAGGGATTCCGCCTCTACGAAGATACGCTTCACCGACGGCAGGGCCTGTTGCACGGCCCTCTCGACGCGGTCGATGGCCTCCTCCACCTGATCAGTGGTCAGGTCGTCGGCGAAGTTGATGTTTAGATTGACCAGGACGTCGTCTGGGGCGAGGTGCATGGTGAGGACGTCCATGACCTCTTGGACCTCCGGTACCTTGGCGATGGCCTCCCGTAACCTCTTTAGCTCCTCAGGAGAGATGGCCTCGCCTATGAGGAGGCTCCTCGTCTCGTAGGAGACCACCAGCGCCACGACTGCCAGCAGTCCGCCGATGGCCACTGATGCTATGCCATCGAAGATGGGGCGCTCGAGAAGGTTTGACAGAAGGATCCCTACAAAGGCCATGAGCAGGCCTATCATGGCCGAGGTGTCCTCGAGGAAGACGATGAAGGTGGCAGGGGCCTTGGACTCCCTAATGGCACCGAAGACCCCTTGCTTCTTTATAAGGGGACGCAGCTCGCCGAGGGCCATCCTCCACGCGTAGAATTCGAACATCCCGGAGAGAAACAGCACCAGATAGGCCCATTCCTCGTGGGAAAGAGAGGTAGGGCGGAGTATCTTCGCAATCCCTTCGTAGATGGAGAAGGTCGCACCCACGACGAGGATGGATATGGAGACTACGAAGGCCCAGAAATATCCCTCTTTGCCGTAGCCGAAGGGGTGTTTCTGATCCGGGGGCCTCCTGCTGAGCTTGAGCCCCAGCAGCAAGAAAAGCTGGTTGGCAGTGTCGGCGAGGGAGTGGAAGCCCTCAGCCAGTAAAGCCGTGCTCCCCGTGAGCACGGCCACTGCAAACTTAGTGACAGCGATAAGGAAATTGGCCAGAAAGGCCGCCCGCACTACCCGTTGGCAGCCTGCGGCTGACTCTCCCTCCATGGGTGAATCAGGACTCTTTTCTCTCCTCTTCTTTCTTTCTTAGAGCAGCCTCCATCCTCTCGAGGAGATCGGCGGTCTTTTCCCTGAGGGTATCGGTAGCCTTCGATAGATTCTCAAGCTGATGTCTTATCTCGATCTGCCCCCCTGCGCGCTGATAAGCCATTATGGCGATGATCAGGGCGATAATGGCAATGATGAGAGCCAAAGCCGTCATCTATCTCACCTCCTTCAACTCTTTCTCCTTCCTTCCCCTTCTTTTGTCGATCTTGCCCAGGATGAAGCCGATGATGACACCTACGAAAAACGTTCCCAAGGTCAGAAGAGCCTTGGATACCTTTGCTTTCCAGGGGTAAAAGGCGATCTGCACAGCCTCTGTGTTCTGCAGGGTATAGGCCAGGACAAGGGCCAAAATCACTACCATTGTTATAAGCTTAGCCGTCACTTTTTACCTCTCTTTCTTCGAAGACCCTCCGAAAAAGAAAGTTAACATGCTGAAGGTGCCTTTTCAAGGAAAAGGCCTCTTCTATTTCCTCCACATCCAGGTATCTGCCGATCTCCTCGTCCCCCTCTATCAGATCCCTGAAATCCCTTCCCTCCTCCCAGGCCCTCATGGCGTTGCGTTGGACCAGCTGATAGGCCTTTTGACGGGACAGGCCCTTTCGGACAAGGGCGAGCATCAGAGCCTGGCTGAAGATGAGGCCCTTCGATAGTTTCAAATTTGCCCTCATCCTCTCCGGATAGACCCTGAGGCCACGGATAATCCTGGTGAGGCGCCACAGCATGAAGTCTATGAGGGTGGTGCTGTCCGGGGCGATGATCCTCTCCACAGAGGAGTGGCTTATGTCCCTTTCGTGCCAGAGGGGGATGTTCTCCAAAGCCGCCATGAGGTTCGCCCGGACCACCCTTGCGAGCCCACAGAGGTTTTCGCTGCCGATGGGGTTGCGCTTGTGAGGCATGGCGGAAGACCCCTTTTGTCCCTCGGCGAAGGGTTCCTCCGCCTCGAGGACCTCGGTCCTTTGTAGATGCCTTATCTCCAAGGCGAACTTCTCTATGGAGGAGGCGAGAAGCGCCAGGGCTGCGAAGACCTCTCCATGGCGATCCCGTTGTATTACCTGTGAGGAGATCGGATCGGGCTTCAAGCCGAGTTTGCGGCACACATACTCCTCCACCTGCGGAGGGACGTGGGCGAAGGTGCCCACCGCCCCCGAGACCTTTCCCACGCTTATCCCCTCCCGGGCCCGCTCGATACGCTCCTTGTGTCTTTTCAGTTCTTCGTACCAGAGGGCGAACTTCAAGCCCAAGGTGATGGGTTCGGCGTGCACTCCATGGGTTCGGCCGATCATGACGGTATCCCGATGCTCGAGGGCCCTTTCCTTCACCGCCTCCATAAGGTCCTTTAAGTCCTCGAGGATGATCCCCAGGGCCTCTTTGAGGAGAAGGCTCAAAGCGGTGTCCACCACATCGTAGGAGGTGAGGCCGAAATGGATCCACCGCCCGGCTTCCCCCACCGTCTCCTCCAATTGCATGACGAAGGCGGCCACGTCGTGACGGGTCTCCTTTTCCAGTTCTTTGACCCGTTGTGGATCCAGTCGGACCTTTTCCCTTATCTGCTTCAGGGCCTCTTTGGGAATCACTCCGAGCTCTGCCCATGCTTCACAGACGGCCAATTCCACTTGAAGCCATGCCTGGAGTTTGTTTTCCTCGCTCCAGAGCTTGCCCATCCTCTCCCGTGTGTAACGGGCGATCATCTCCTTCCTCTGTGCCCAA
>CAZGDM010000102.1:0-3884 GCA_964525275.1 uncultured Thermodesulfobacteriota bacterium
TGGTGAAGGGCTTGGCGAGGAAGACGGCCCCAGATAGGTCCTTGCCCGTGAACCTCTGTCGGGGATATCCAGATATGAAGACAACTCTGACCTCGGGCCATCTCCCCCTGAGCTTACGGGCCAGCTCCACCCCATCCATCCCGGGTAGCACCACATCCAGGAGTAGAAGGTCCACCTTCCCCTGGACCTTCTCCCCTATCTGCAGGGCCTCCTCGGGGTCCCGAGCCTGGTGGACGACATATCCCATATCCCGGAGGGCCGTAACGA
Organism: uncultured Thermodesulfobacteriota bacterium; assembly: GCA_964525275.1. Lineage (GTDB taxonomy): Bacteria > Desulfobacterota > B13-G15 > B13-G15 > B13-G15 > CAZGDM01. The sequence continues at coordinate 268 of CAZGDM010000102.1, forward strand.
GCATCTCCCTCAACTCTCCCTCGTCCTCCACCACCAGGACGGTCCTCCCTCCCAAAGGGGTGGCCTCGTGATGGGGTCGTCCCTCTGCGGCACAGGACTCCCCGTGCACCGCTGGCAGGTAGATCTCAAAGGTCGTCCCCTGTAGGGCGGTGCTATCCACCCTGATCTCGCCGCCACTTCCCTTGACCACCCCGTAGACCACCGCCAGCCCAAGTCCTGTCCCTCCCTCTTTGGTGCTGAAGAAGGGCTCGAAGATCCGCTCCTTGACTTCGTCATCCATCCCCCAACCGGTGTCGGAAACCCGCAATACCACATAGCGTCCAGGGGACAGGGTCCCCGTGGTACAGGGCAGGTCCCTCTCGAGCACCAAGTTTCGCGTGCTCAAGGTAAAGGTACCCCCTTGCGGCATGGCGTCCTTGGCGTTCACCGCCAGGTTGATGACGACCTGTTCTAACTGGGCGGGATCCGCCTCCACCCTCCACAGCTCCGGGGAGAGGTCCATCACCGTCTTCACGTCCTCCCCCATCAGTTTTTCCAAGAGGTCGGACATCTGCCCCAGCAGCTCGTTCAGATCAAGCCGTTCCGGCCTGACCGCCTGACGCTGGCTGATGGTGAGGAGCTGCCTGGTGAGCCTGGCCGCCCTCCTGGCTGCGTCATGGATGGCGTGTACCGCCTTCCTCTGCCGTCCCTCCAACCCAGGCCCGATCAGGGCGAGTTCCGCATAGCCGAGGATGATATTCAAGAGGTTGTTGAAGTCATGGGCGATACCTCCGGCGAGCCTACCCAGGGACTCCATCTTCTGGGCCAGAAGGAGCCGCCGCTGGAGTTCCCGCTCCTCCCTTTCGCGCTCCATGAGCTCAAACTCCGCACCCACGATGTGCCCGAGGGTCTTGAGGACGTCCACATCTGCCGGGGAGAACTCCTTGGCCCTGCCAAAGGCAGCCACAAAGCCGTTGACGATCCCCTGCCGATCCCGCGTGGCACAGGCGATGAAGGACTCCACCCTTCCCATATCGGGGATCATCTCGGGCAGAAAGGCCTTGCAGTCCGGCACATCCACCGCCACGCCCTCTTCCTCCAGGGCCCGTTTGCAAGGGAGATCCTCCCAGGGTAACTTGCCCCCCTGGCGCAGCTCCCCCTCTACGCCCATGGACAGTACCTCCGCCTCCCTCTCTCTGACCCTCGCCACCAAGGCGTTCAACCCCAAGACCTTACCTATCATCTGCACGATGTTATCGAAGAGCTCTTGGCCTCTGGCGCTGGTGGCGATCTCGTAAAACCCCTTGATGATCTCGACCTTCTCCTCCAGCGAGTCCATCATCTCGGCGATGCTCTGGCTGAGGAAGGCCAGCTCACGGGTACCTTCAAAGCGGGGCCTCATCCCTTTGCGGACAGCGTTCACTATTTCGTCTATGGGTCTTTTCACCTCCGCCCTGAGGAGGTAGACGAGCAACAGGGCCCCCATTCCAAGGAGCACCCCCGTGGCCAAGTAGGCGTATCTCACCCGCCCCACCACCCGAGAGTAGGCGGAGGTGTCGACGAAGACCCCCAACCTCCACCTCCAGGGCTCAAAATAGGTCGAGGCGAAAAAGTAGGAACTCCCTCCGAAAGTGACCACCTGGGGCACTGTCCCCCCTTGGAATTGCCCTACGGAGGCACCTTCGGGAAGATCCCTCTCCAGTAGGACCTTTCCGTCGTCCCGTACAACGAAGCCGCCGAACTCCTTCCTCCGCAATAGGTCGTCTATCTCACCGAGTACAAGGGCCCTTTCGATCCTAGCCCTTTTAGGATCCAGCCCCCGCTGGATAACCTCGGTGTAAGTCCTGTCGCAGAGATCGTACAGGTCTTCACACACGTGAATGATGGACCTGCGAATCAGCGCGGAGGCGAAGTCGGACACTGACCGCAGGACGAAGACCTCGATGCCTGCTCCCACCAAGAGGAGGACCAGGACTACCGGTACCACTACTTTAAAAGCTATCCCAAAGGACCTCTTCGCCATCACCTTGAGAAGATGGGCGGGGCGGTCCGCAAGGCCTCCGGCCACACTATCTCCCTGCGGCCGTGCTGCCACTGGACGACGAAACTCTGATGCCTCACTTGCTTACCCGTGCTGTCAACTCCGAAACGGCCGATGAGGGTCATGGCGTCCATCCGCAACAGGGTAAGCCTCACTGCCTCGGTATCCGTGCTGCCGGCCTCCTCTATGGCCCTCCTCAGCACTTCCCCCGTAGCATAGGCGAGGGCCGCGTGATATCCGGGGGGCTTGCCGTAGGCGCTGATGTAATCCTCGTAGAACTGCCTGGCTCCGGGGAAATCGGCAATGGGCTCCCAAAGGGAGGTGGAAAAGACGAGGTCTGCGTCATCGTGGAGTTCGTCGTAGAAGGCCTGAAGGGCCGGGCCCACAGAGGCGTAGAAGGCCACTGGTTGCCACCTGATCCTCTTAAGGGAACGGGTCGCATCCACTGCCTCATGGAAATGTCCGCAGACCATCAGGACCTCTGCTCCCGCCTCTTTTGCCGCGAGAAGGAGATCGTCTAAGCGAACCGTCCCCTTTTTGAAGCTCCGGAAGAACACGACCTTTATCTCGAACCGCTCTGCCCACCTCTTTGATGCCCTGGCCAGGTCAGTGGAAAAGGCGTCGTCCGCGTAAAGAATGGCCACCCTTTGGAGGTCGTTCAGAACCAAGAGCTCGAAGAACCCTACCGTAAACCTACTGCAGGGGGTGTAAACCCCGATCACGTACCTGTAGCCATGCTCCCACAACCTATCGGCAGCAGCCCCACCGATGAGGATGAGGCGTCGGTGGCGCTCAGCCACCGGCGGGACGGCCTCGGTAACAGGGCTCGAGTACGGCCCGAAGAAGAAATCGACCCTCTCGGCCATCTCCTCATAGAGCCTGCGCGCAAGACGGGGATCGCTTTGGTCGTCCTTTACGGCCAGATCTACCCTTCGGCCGAGGATACCTCCCCGGCGGTTCACCTCCTCGAGCCACAGGCTGTAACCCTCCAGTTGGTTTTTCCCCATAACCGAAAACCTGCCCTGAAGTCCCAAGCTCACACCGATCCTTATCGTCTCTGCAGCAAAGCCCCTCGGGATTGGAAAGGACGAAGCGAAGAATGCACCGCTGAGGAATAAAAAGAGGAAAAATGAAAATTTATCCCTTAACGCTGGGCGGGAGACGGGGAGGAAAATTGTCTCACCCCCTTCTGATGGAGCGTGGAGCCGGCGGTGGGGATTGAACCCACGACCTGCTGATTACGAATCAGCCGCTCTGCCGCTGAGCTACGCCGGCAGGGAAGGCTCCACCGATGTTATAGGAGCCTTTTCAGCTTAAGTCAAGGAAATGTATTGGTCCACAACCTTTGGCACTCGGGATGATTTTCGAGGAGCCATCTCACCGGAGGCTTCAAACCCAGGCTGTGGTGCGGAAGCACCGTGTTGTACTGCACCAGCCACTCGGCCAGCTTCCGGTTGAACCCCTCCAGATCCGTAAACAGCAGATCCTCCTCATAGTCCACAAACTGCTCCTGCAGCGTCCTGTTGAACCTCTCATTATGCGCGTTCATCTTCGGGGACTTCGGATACGTCCAGTAATGCCGAATCCCCCTCTCCTT
>CAZGDM010000103.1:0-3830 GCA_964525275.1 uncultured Thermodesulfobacteriota bacterium
GGGGTTTGACATTTCACCGCGATCTTATGTATCATCCGCCAGGTTTTTTCGGGGTGGGGGAGAAGACCACCATCGGGAGGGAAGAGCATGGCTAAGAACCCTCTCCGCATAACGGACACTACTTTCAGGGACGGCCATCAATCGACAATAGCTACCAGGCTGAGGACCGAGGACATGGTCCCGATCGCCCCCGAGATGAACAAGGTGGGGTTTCACTCCATGGAGGTCTGGGGCGGGGCCACCTTCGACGTCTGCATCCGCTACCTGGGAGAGGACCCCTGGGAGAGGTTGAGGACCCTGAAGAAGCTGATGCCGGACACCCCTTTGCAGATGCTCCTGAGGGGCCAGAACCTGGTCGGCTATCGGAACTACCCCGATGACGTGGTGAGGGAGTTCATCTACGAGGCCGCTGAAAGCGGCATAGATATCTTCCGCATCTTCGACGCCCTGAACGACGAGCGCAACCTCGAGGTTTCCATAAAAACGGTCAAGGAATGCGGCAAACACGCCCAGGCCACCATCTGCTATTCCCTCACCGAGAGGAGGATGGGAGGTGAGGTCTTCACCCTCGATTACTACGTCCAGAAGGCCAAAAAACTCCAGGAGATGGGGGCTGACTCCCTCTGCATCAAGGACATGGCGGGGCTCATCTCCCCCTACGACGCCTACGAGTTGGTGAGCACCCTGAAGAGGGTGCTCGACATCCCGGTGCAGCTCCACACCCATTACACCAGCGGCATGGCCTCCATGTCGTGTCTCAAGGCAGCCGAGGCAGGGGTGGACGTGATCGATTGTGCCCTCGCTCCTTTGGCCCTGCGCTCCGCCCAACCGGCGGTGGAGCCCATCCTGGCAGCCCTCTACGGCACGGAGCGCGACCCTGGCCTCGACTTGGACCGGATCTTCAAGCTCAGCCAGCACATGGAAGAGGTGATGCAGAAGTATAAGGACTTCCTAAACACCACCCGCGTAGCGGTCATCGATACCAACGTGCTCAAGCATCAAATCCCCGGGGGTATGATCACCAATCTCGTGGCCCAGCTCAAGGAGGCCAAGGCCCTCGATCGCCTACCTGAGGTCTACGAGGAGATACCGAGGACCAGGAGGGACATGGGCTATCCCCCCTTGGTGACCCCCACCAGCCAGATCGTGGGGGTGCAGGCGGTGTTAAACGTCCTCTTCGGCCGTTACAAGGTCGTCACCCAACAGGTGAAGGATTACTTCTACGGCCTCTACGGCCGTCCGCCCGCTCCGGTGAACCCCGAAGTCCAGAAGCTCGCCCTGAAGGGGTACCCCCGCGGGGAGGAGCCCATCGACTGTCGGGCCGCCGATGTGCTGGAGCCCGAGATGGACAAGGCCCGTGAGGCCACTAAGGGACTCGCCAAAAACCGCGGTGACGTCCTGATTTACGCTCTCTATCCCCAAGTAGGGTTGGAATTTCTCAGGAAGAAATACGGGGTAGAGGACTAACATGGGGTGGCAAAGGTAAAAAAGGTCCTCATGGGCAACGAGGCCATCGCGTGGGCCTTGCTCGCCCAGGGGGCAACCGTCCTCACATCTTATCCCGGAACCCCCGCCTCTGAGATCCTCGCCTCGGCCCGCAAGTTCAAAGCCGAAAAGGGGTTAGAGGTATGGGCTGAGTGGGCGGTCAACGAAAAGGTGGCCTTCGAGATCGCCCTTACCAATAGTTGGCTTGGGGGACGCTCCGCCGTGATGATGAAACAAGTGGGGCTCAACGTGGCCCTCGATCCCCTCATGAGCGCTGCTTATGCGGGGGTCAAAGGGGGGTTTGTAGTCGTCTCTGCTGACGATCCCGGGCCTTATAGCTCCCAGACGGAGCAGGATAGCCGTTTCTTGGCCATGTTCGCCAAGATACCTGTCCTCGACCCCGCCACTCCCCGGGAGGCGGCGGAGATGGTCGGGAAGGCCTTCGAACTGTCCGAACGCTATCAGACCCCCGTGATGCTGAGGCCCACCTCGTGGATATGTCACGGGAGGCAGGGCCTTGAGCTCGACGAGATCGTCCAGAGGGGACATCCCCCATCCCTCCGGAAGGACCCAGCCCATTGGGCTGCTCCACCGAGGCAGCGCTTCAGGCTTCATGGGGAGCTCAACCGCAAGGTGAAGGAGGTGGCGAGGGCCAACACTATAGAACTCCTTCTGGGCGACGAGGAGGCGGAGCTGGCGGTGATAGCGTCAGGGGTTCCCTTCGCCCACCTTCACGACGTCGTAAAAGGAATGGGGATCGAGGATCGGGTGGCCGTATACAAGGTGGATATGCCTTTTCCCCTTCCCCCTGGGATCGAAAGATCCCTGGAGGGGTATGCGGAGGTCCTCGTCTTGGAGGAGCCTGGGGCGGTGGTGGAACTTCAACTGCGTATGCCCGTCAGGGGGCGCCTCGACGGTACCCTCCCCTCCGAGGGGGAGTACACGCCGGAACTTGTGGCCGATGTGCTCCTCAGGCTCCTGGGGAGCCAGAGGGAGAGGCCGTCGAGGCCTAAAGAGGGGCATCATCCGCGGCTCTGCCCCGGCTGCCCGCACCGTGCGGCCTTCTGGGCCCTGAAAAAGGCCCTCCCAGGCGGGATCTACCCGGGGGATATCGGCTGCTACACCTTGGGTATGAACCTCGGGGTCGTTGATTCCTTCCTCTGCATGGGTGCGAGCGTCTCTCAGGCTGAGGGTTTCTGGATCGCCCTGCGGCAGGCGGGCCTTTCCATCCCCCCTATCGGCGCGACTATAGGCGACTCCACCTTCTTTCACGCAGGGGTCCCAGCCCTTATGGACGCTGTCCACAATAGGGCGTCCTTCGTGCTCGTGATCCTCGACAACGGCACCACTGCCATGACCGGGGGTCAGCCCACGTTGGCTACTGTGGAGGAGGGGAAGAGGCCGGTCTCCATTGAGGAGGTGGTCAGGGGCTGCGGGGTGGAGTTCGTTAAGGTGGTCGACCCCTATGATGTGGAGACGACCATCCAGGCCCTGAAGGAGGCAGACCGTTTCGCTCGTGAAGAAGGAAAAGGACCGGCTGTCGTTATAGCCAGACGTCCCTGTCCCCTCCTCTTCCGCGAGGAGGGCAGGGGGGTGGTCAGGATTAACGATAATTGCACGGGATGTATGACTTGCGTCCACGACCTCGAGTGCCCCGCCCTCGAGGAGGGGGATGGTATCCCTGTGGTACTCGAGGACCTGTGCCGTGGGTGCGGGGTCTGCGTTCACGTTTGCCCTGTTGGGGCCATCGAGGTGATGCAGAGATGAGGTTCCAGGTCATCATAGCCGGCCGTGGTGGGGAAGGGATCATCTTCACCACCGTCGTGCTCACAGAGGGGGCTTTTAAGGCCGGCCACCCGGTCGTCTCCTCTGAGACCCACGGTATGGCCCAAAGAGGCGGATCTGTGGTTAGCCAGGTGAAGATAGGCCCTTTCTTAAGTCCGATGGTCCCTCCAGGAGAGGCAGACCTCGTCATCGCTACCTCCCTTGAGGAGGCGGAGAGGGTCAGGGTATGGCTCAGGGAAGGGGGCTTGATGGTGGTGAACTCCTCTCACGGGCTTCCGGGACATATAGATGCGCGGAAGATCGCCCTCGAGCTGGGACATCCTCGAGGAGCTAACCTGGTCTTGCTGGGATACGCCCTGGCGCGTACAGGGCTCTTTCACCCTTCACCTTTCCGCGAGGCGATCGCCGAAAGGTCCCCCCAGCGGTGGACAAAAAAAAATTTGGCGGCTTTCGAAAGAGGGTTTCTCCTGAGTCCATGAAGGCCTTCAAGCCGCCCTGGACATTTGGCGCTCTTTGCGTCGGAGACGTCTTATGGCCTTGGCCCGTTTGATCCTCGCCCT
>CAZGDM010000104.1:0-3638 GCA_964525275.1 uncultured Thermodesulfobacteriota bacterium
GACAGAGCATCGGCCTTCGGAGCCGAGGGTTGGGGGTTCGAGTCCTCCCGGGCGCATTTCCCCTTACTCGAAAGTCGTTTCAGCTGTGAAGCTGTATAATTCTCAGTGTGGGACGGAAGCCTTTTTCCCCGGCTTCGTGGTCCCGCAAACTGGTTCCCGGGAAGGAGGTGATGAGGAGAGAAGGGGTGTTTGTGTTCAATCGTTTGAAAGCTGCAGGAGAACTCAAGGAGGTGAGGATGCGCAGGATCGGTTTCCTTCTTCTGGTTTTCGGGCTTTTTGTGGGCTTGAGCGCCGGTGCTCAGACCATCGATAAAGTGGTGATTGGCCTCGCCGCACCCCCGCGCACCATGGATCCCCACGGCTCCGACGCCGACTCCAACCTCTCCATCATGAGCAATATCTTCGAAGGCCTGGCGCGCCGCGATGTCAACGGGGTGCTTCAGCCCGGTCTGGCCGTATCTTGGGAACGGGTGGATGCCTACACATGGCGGTTCCATCTCCGCAAGGGCGTTAAGTTCCACAACGGCAACGACTTCACGTGGGAAGACGTGGCCTTCACCTTCCAGCGCCTGAAGGATCCCGGCGTCTCCGAGTTCCTGGCCACCGGGAACCTCGTCAAATCGGTGAAGCCCATGGACGGCGATCCGTGGGTCATCGACATCGTGACCACCCGCCCCGTGGCTTGGTTCGTGCAGAATATGCACCAGATATTCATCATGGATAAGGAATCCACCGAGGCCCGCTCCCAGGGCGAGGTGGCCTCCCACCCCATCGGCACCGGACCCTATAAGTTCGTGGAGTGGATCCGGGGCGACCACCTGACCTTGGTGGCCAACGAGGACTACTGGGGCAGCCCGCCCCCCGTCAAGAAGGTGGTCTTCAAGGAAATCGTGGACTCCTTCACACGGCTTGCGGCCATCGAGACCGGGACGGTGGACATCATCCAGGATATCCCCCTGGAACTCTTCGACCGCGCCAAGGCCAACCCCAACCTCCTCATCGTCACCCGACCCGCCCGCCGTGGGATGTTCCTCGGGATGAAGCAAACCCCCGAGTACCCCATGCACGATGTACGGGTGCGCAAGGCCATCTACATGGCCATAAACGTCCAGGAGCTCATCGATAAAGTGATGTTCGGCCACGGAAGCCCCGCGGCCCAGATCTCCGATCCTCCTACCGTGGGCTACAACCCGGAGATCAAGCGCCTTCCCTATGACCCCGAGGAAGCCAAGCGGCTCCTGGCTGAGGCCGGCTATCCCGATGGGTTCTCGGTCACCCTCAAGGCCCCCACCGATCGCTACCCCCGGGACGAGGAGACGGCCGAGGCCATCGCGAAGCAACTGGCTAAGATCGGGATCAAGGTCACCGTGGATGCCAAGCCTAAGGCCATCTACTTCCCCGAGGTGACCCACCACGACGTGGAGCTCTACTACCTCGGGTGGTTCGACGGGGCATACTCGGCGATGCGGACCTTCACTAAACTGGTGCATTCCTACGACGAGGAGAGGGGCTTCGGCCTCTTCAACGCTGGGGATATCTCCGACAAGCTGCTGGACTACCTCATCGAGCAGTCCGACACCATCGTGGATCCCGACCTCTACGTGGAGTGGTCTCAGATGACGAACCGCATCGCCTTCGAGTGGAAGGTCGTCTACATACCGCTTTTCTACCTCGAGGACTCCTACGCCGTGTACAAGCCCTCGGGAATTAAATTCACCCCCAGGCCCGACACCTGGATGACCATCGTGGATGTGATCCAGCCCTGAACCGAGGTGAGCAGGGGGCACGGGTCGCGGCCTGTGCCCCCTTTTGTGACCCTGTTGGGGGAGGGGGATGGGAGCGTACATCGTCCGGCGTATCGCCCAGGGGCTTCTCGTGCTCCTGTTGGTTTCCTTCATTTGCTTCGTGATATTCCAGTACATGGGGGACCCTGCCTGGGCCCTGGCAGGCCGCTACGCCACTCCAAAACAGTTGGAGATGGTGCGCAAAAAACTCGGGCTGGATAAACCTTTTTACATCCAGTACCTGATCTTCCTCAAGAACGCCCTACGCGGGAACTTCGGGATGTCCTTCGTCAGCCGCCTCCCGGCCATGCAGGTGATCCTGGAGCGGTTGCCGGCCACCTTCGAGCTGGCACTTATGGCGATGCTCATCGCCATCGTCTGCGGGGTGGGGTTAGGGGTGTTGGTGTCGATATCCCCCAATTCGCCTGCAAGCCGCCTCATCATGGCGGGATCCCTCATCGGAATCTCCATCCCCACCTTCCTCACCGGGATCCTCCTCATCATGGTCTTCGCTGTGGAGCTCCGCTGGCTTCCTCCTTTCGGGAGGGGAGAGGTGGTGAGGATCTTCGGAAACTGGAGGTCGGGCCTCCTCACGTGGGACGGTTTCCGCCACCTCATCCTCCCCGCTTTAACCTTGAGTTCCTACCAGCTTGCGGTGCTCCTCAGGCTCACCCGAGCCGGGATGATGGAGGTCCTGGGGGAGGAGTATATCAAGGCCGCCTGGGCGAAGGGCCTCCCTCAGCGGGCCGTGCTCTTCAAGCATGCCCTGCGAAACGCCCTCATCCCCGTGGTGACCATGATCGGACTTCAGTTCGGAGAGCTAATCGCCTTCTCCATCGTGACCGAGACCGTGTTCCAGTGGCCGGGAATGGGGAACCTGTTGCTTTCGGCCATCTTCGAGAGCGACCAGCCGGTGATCGTCTCCTACATCACCTTCGTGTCGTTGGTGATCCTCTCCCTGAACCTCCTCGTGGACATCCTGTATGTCTTCATCAATCCCAAGATCCGATATGTCTAAGGGAAAGATTCTGCGGCATTTCCTGCGGGATCCCTCGGCGGTTGCGGGGGCGGCGATTCTTTCCATCTTCGTTGTGGGGGCGTTGTTCGCCCCCCTAATCGCTCCCCAGAACCCATACGACCTCGAGACCCTGAGTTTGGCCGATTCCCTCAAGCCCCCCATCTGGATGGAGGGGGGCGAGGCTCCGTTTCTCCTCGGGACCGACGAGCAGGGACGGGATGTCCTGAGCACCATTCTTTATGGGTGCCGGACCTCCTTGACCGTCGCCTTCGGGGTGGTGTTGGTGGCGGGAACCTTCGGGATGATCATGGGGCTTTTGGCTGGCTTCTACGGGAAGTTCATCGACGCTTTGGTCATGCGCTCCGCCGACGTCTTCTACTCCTTCTCCACGACCCTTATGGCGATCCTGGTGCTGGGGCTCCTCAAGCAGAAGGGGGTCCTCGTCCTCATCTTGGCCATTTCCCTCACTGATTGGGTCCGCTACGCCCGGACGCTGCGGGGCTCGGTCCTCGCCATCAAGGAGGAGGACTACATAAGCGCTGCCCGGGCCGTGGGGGCCCCGGGAATCCGGGTCATCTTCCGCCACGTTCTCCCCAACGCAGTACCCCCGCTTTTGGTGGTGGCAGCGGTGGACTTCGGGGTGGTGATCATGCTGGAAGCCACCCTGAGCTTCTTGGGGGTTGGGCTTCCGGTGACCCAACCTTCTCTGGGGATGATGATCTCCATCGGGAGAAAGTACGTCTACGCCGGAAAGTGGTGGCTCATCGTCTTCCCGGGCCTCGCCCTCACGGCGATCGTGGTAGGCATAAACCTCATCGCCGACTGGCTCCGGGAGG
>CAZGDM010000105.1:0-3253 GCA_964525275.1 uncultured Thermodesulfobacteriota bacterium
AGTCGGCCCGGGTGTGCATCCCGATGCCCCAGGGGTTGGAGTTGTTCTCCATGTTGCGGAAGGCCGTCTGGACCTCGGAGGGGAAGCGGCTCTCCATCAGAGCAAGGTAGCGTCTGAGCTCGATGAGCTTGGGGAAAGGCTCGACGAACACAGGGCACTGCTCAATGCAGGCGGCACAGGTGGTACACGACCAGATGGCGTCCTCCTCGATCACCTCCCCGGCCAGGGCCTTGCCGCCCTCCTCCTCGCCCTGCTGCTCCCCTTCAACCCCCCAGGTCCTCATCCGCTGAAGCAACGGCCTCGAGGCCTCAAGGAAGGCCGCCTTTAGTCCCTGGATCACCTCTTTGGGGTTCAGGGGTTTGTCGGTGAGGAAGGCCGGGCAGTTCTCCTGACAGCGGCCACAGCGCGTGCAGGCGTCAAGCTGCATGAGATCCACCCAGCTCAGCTCTTCTACACGGTTCACCCCGAAGGTCTCGGCCTCCTCCATGTCCTCGATGGGCTTTATAGCCTGGGGTTTGAGGTTCCGGAAAAAGGTGGTGAGGATGGAGGTGACGATGTGAAACAGTTTGGTGTTCACTATCACCGCTACGAAGAGGAAGGACAGCAGTAAGTGTATCCACCAGAAGGCCCTATGCCACCCGAGGCTCTCCCCCGAGGGAAAGAGGACCTTGGCCGTGGCCCATCCGAGAAAAGACCAGCGTTCCCATGGGGCCTTTTGGGCCTGAGCCGCTATCCGCGCCCCCTCCACCAGGAATCCTGTCACAACCACGCCGAGGACCAGTAACAAGGCAAAGGCGTCCTCAGGCTTGTTGTCTAAGGCCCTGGGTGACAGTATATAACGCCTCCACAGGGCCATGAGGCACCCTACGATCACCGTCAGACCGGCCAGGTCGAGGAAGAAGCTGAAGGCGAGATAGGCGGTGCCGTGGAGGAAATGGAGGCCGCTGTAATGGTCGAAGGCCTCAAGGCCCGTACCGATCAGTAGCACAAGAAAGCCCCAGAAGATAAAGAGGTGCATCACCCCCGGATAGGCCTCGCGCAGCACCCTCGCATGGCCAAGGATGTTGACGACTACGCCTTTTATGCGCTCGCCTGCCCGGTCCCAGCGATCTTCGGCCTGCCCCCGTCGCCAGAGGACCACCCTTTCGTAGAGTCCGTAAGCCAGGGCCAGGACCGCTATCCCCATGATGAGATAGGTCAAAAGCCCTGTCTTGCCTATGTTCCAGAAAAGCTCCCTTGCGATTTGCACCGCTCCCCTCCCTTGCCTGCAGGGGCCCGGTTACCACCGGGCCCCTCTTGATGCCAGACTAACCCTGGGCCTTCAGCTTGCGGATCTCCTCAGTGAGGGCGGGTACAACCTTGAAGAGGTCATCCACCACGCCGTAGTCGGCCTTTTTGAAGATAGGAGCTTCGGGATCTTTGTTTATAGCGACGATCACTTTAGAGGTCCCCATTCCCGCCAGGTGCTGAATGGCCCCGGAGATACCGCAGGCGATGTAGAGATTGGGGCTCACCACCTTCCCGCTCTGGCCGACCTGATCGGACTGAGGTCTCCATCCGGCGTCCACCGCAGCCCTCGATGCCCCCACCACACCACCCAGGACCTCTGCCAGCTCCTCGAGGATCTTGAAGTTCTCGGCGGCCTTCATCCCGCGGCCACCGGAGACGATGATCTCGGCCTCCGTGAGGTCGATTTTGCCGCCGCCCACCTCGATGAAGTCCACAACCTGCAGGCCTACGTCCTCGGGTGTAACCTCCACGTCCACCTTCACCACCTCTGCCTTTTTGGCCTGATCCACCTCCTCGGGCATCCCCAAGGCGTTGGGTCTGACCGACGCCATCTGGGGCTTGCGGTCTGAAAAGGAAATGTCTGCGTAGACCTTCCCAGCAAACATGGGCCGCTTCACTTTGAGGTTGCCGCCCTCATCAAGGCCTATCTCCGTGCAGTCGGTGGCCAGTCCCACACCAAGCCTTCCCGCTACTCGAGCGGAGAGGTCCTTACCGTTGATGCTCGCACCGAACAGCAGGATGGAAGGCTGCTCCTGTTTCACCAGCTCACAAAGGGCCTTTGTGTAGGCACCCGTGGTGTAACGGGCGAAGACGTCTCCCTGGACGACATAGGCCTTCTCCGCACCGTAGGCACCGAGATCTGGAGCCAGGGCCTCCACGTCCTTGCCGATGAGCACCGCACAGAGGGGTTCACCCTTTTGTTCGGCCATCTTCTTAGCCGCCCCGAGGATCTCGTAGGCCACCTTTTTTACCGCCCCGTCCCTCACCTCCGCATATACCCATACGCCTGCCATGGCTCACCTCCTAGATCACCTTCGCCTCTTCCCTGAGGAGTTTGGCGAGCTTGGCGGCCTTCTCCTCAGGGGTCTCGCCGTCTATTATCTTGCCGGCCTCCCTCATAGGTGGCAAGGAGTAGCGCAGGACCTTCGTGAGGGCCCCCTTGGCCCCCACCTCCTCTTCGCTCAGTCCTAAATCCCCAAGCCCCACGGTCTTCAGGGGCTTTTTCTTCGCCTTCATAATCCCGGGAAGCGACGGATACCTGGGTTCGTTCAAGCCCTTGGTAGCGGTGAAGATGGCTGGAAGCGGCACCTCCAGCACGTCCAAGCCGCCCTCTACCTGGCGGTGGACCCGGGCCTTCTTGCCGTCATCCAACAACTCGAACTTCATGATCCCGGTCACGGTCTGCAGACCGAGAAACTCCCCGAGGATGCTCCCCACCTGAGCGAGATCGTCATCTATGGCCTGTTTCCCACAGAAGATCACGTCGTAACTCATCCCCTCGATGGCCTTGGCCAAAGCCCGGGCGGTGGTGTAGGCGTCGCCGTCAAACAGCGCGGGGTCGTTCAAATGGACCGCCTCATCGGCCCCCATGGCCAGAGCGGTCCTTATCGCCTCAACCGCTCTATCAGGCCCAAGGGAGACGATAGTCACCTTGCCTCCCACCTTCTCCTTGAGCCTCAGGGCCTCCTCCACCGCATACTCGTCATAGACATTGACGATGAACTTCACCCCTGTGTAGTCTATGGCCGTCATATCGGCGGTGGGCCTGATGTCGGCCTCCGTATCCGGAACCTGCTTCATACAGACCAATATGTCCATCTTCTCCCTCCTTCAGGGTTTGTGAATTATGGCTCAAGCCTTATTTAGCATAGGAGAAGGGCCCAGTCAACTATTTTTGCTGGTTTGCAACTGCATAAGTTCAGAAGCCTTTGGCACTCGGGGGAGGGGGCGTAAGGGTGCAGAT
>CAZGDM010000106.1:0-3180 GCA_964525275.1 uncultured Thermodesulfobacteriota bacterium
TTCCCTGTCGTGGGTGACGATGACGTAAGGGACACCCCTTTCCTCCAGGATCTGGAGGACCTTTTCGGTGGTATCCTCATCGAGGCCCGCTGTTGGCTCATCCAGCAACAACACCTCCGGTTCCATGGCAAGCACTGTTGCCAAGGAGGCCAACCGTTTCTCCCCTCCAGAGAGGGTGTGGGCGGCCCGTTCCTCAAACCCCTCAAGCCCTACCGCCCGGAGGGCCTCGGCGACAATCCCCTTCAGCTCTTCCCCCCTCTTCCCCAGATTCAAAGGGCCGAAGGCCACATCTTCAATCACCGTGGGGCAAAACAGCTGGTCGTCGGGGTCCTGGAACAGCAACCCCACCCTGCGCCGCACTTCCTTAAAATCGCCCTCCTCGACCCTCGTCTTGCCGAAGATCTCCACCTCCCCCGCTTCGGGCTTCAGCAACCCCACCATTATGTGAAGCAAGGTGGTCTTTCCTGACCCGTTGGGCCCTGTTATCCCAACCCTCTCTCCCTGCCCGAGGGTAAAATCGAGCCCGTCCAGGACCCGGCGTCCCCCCGGATAGGAAAAGACGATGCCGCGGAGGCTGATCAAAGGATCCCCCATTGAAGGACTCCAAGGCAGAGGGTCCAGGTGGCCATGGCCGCGAAGATCAGCCCATCGTAGGGCTTGAAAGTGAAGTGATCCAGAACCCAGTATTTGCCCTCAAAGCCCCTGCAGAGCATGGCCTGATAGACCCTCCTGGAGCGGTCTGAGCTCTTCACCAAAAGGGTCCCCACCAAATAGGCGTAGCTCCTGTAGGTGTGGAGGTCGGTTCGCGGCTCAAATCCCCGGACCCTCATGGCGGTGATGGCCCTCCTGTACTCCTCCTCGATTACGTGGACATAGCGAAAGCAGAAAAACAAAAGATGGACCAGCTTATCCGGGAGCCTCAGGTGATGGAGGGCGTGCACTAAGGAATGCAAGGGCGTGGTGGAAAGCAGGGCAATGGACGCCAGGACAATGGCGTTGGCCTTCAGCGTGATCTTCGCCGCCCACAAAACCCCTTCCCGGGAGACCTTCAAGCCTCCTATAGAGCCCAGGACCTCCCCCTCAAATCCCAAAGGGAGAAAGAACCACAGCAACAGCACGAAGGCGTTCACCGCCAGAAGCCTCCGGAGTACCGCCCTCGGATTGAGCCTCGCCCAGAGGATCAGGACCACTGGAAGGGGGAGGGCCAAGAGCAATACGGGAAACCCATCGGCCAAGGCAACTACCCCTGAGAAGGCCGCAGCCTCCAAGACCTTCAGTCTCGGGTCCAGGCGATGAACGGCACTCGATCCCTTTGCCAGGGCCTCATCCACCCCTGCCCCTCCTCGCTCTGAAGTAGAACCACAGCCCCGTGAGCCCTACGATCCAACCTATCCCCCCGATGACGTCCCTGACCGAGGGCCTGGCCCGCCTCCGGGCGAGCTCAGCGATGATCGGCCTCAACTCCTCAGCCACCGCTTCCCTGACGGCGCGCTTTATGGCGCCGATATCTCCCTGGGAGATGGCTGGTGGGGCCTCGTGAGCCGTACCGCTGACCGCCCCCTCCCCGGCCCCAGGGGGGGACAGGGTCGCCTCTGCCCGATGTCCCATGCTCGCCTCAAGGACTACCTTGAGGGGTTCCTTTTTGAGGGGGCGAAAGCCCAGCGTCCCTTCGGCATCCGTCTGTCCCCTGAAGATTAGCTTCCCCTGGGGATCGTAGACCTTAATCGAGCCGTTCCTTACCGGTGTGCCATCGCTGAAGAAGGCCTCCACACGGACCTCGTCCCCCTCCCAATAGGGAAAGACCTCCACCCTATGCCCCCATGCTCCCCCGACGAGGGAGAAGAGAAGAAAGGAAAAAATAAGGATCACAATACCCTTCACCTTCTCACCCCCAGCATATCCGGCCTGACCTTCCGGAGAAAAGCCACCGTAAAGGCCGTCAGTATACCCTCCAACGCCATCACCGGTAAATGGGCCAGGAGCACTGCCGCAGCCGCCTTCTCAAACCCCTTGCCCGTGAGGTAGAGGCTTAGGGCCACCAGAAGACCGGCCCCCAAAACCGCTAAGACCCCACAGAAGAAGGCCCCCACCAGGGCCAAGCGAGGCCTCCTTCCCCTCACCATCGGGCCGAAGATCCACCAACAGACGATGCCCGGGAAGGCCATGTTGAAGGTGTTGACCCCCAAGGTGGTCAATCCGCCGAACTGAAAAAGCAAGGCCTGAAGGAGCAGACCCACCAAAATGGCTGGAAAGGTCGCCCAACCGAGGATCAGCCCTACCAAGCCGTTGAGGATCAGGTGGACGCTCGTGGGGCCCAGGGGGACGTGGATCAAAGAAGCGACGAAGAAGGCAGAGGCGAGAATGGCCACCTCGGGGATCTGCTCATTGGAGGTCCGCTTGAGCCCCACGGCCACCCCTGCAGCGCTCAAGGCCGCCCCCGTGGCCAGCACCTGTCCCGAAAGGACGCCCTCGGATATATGCATCCTACCTCATGTCCTCAACGTGCACCCAGATCACAGCCCCCATCTCCACAGGGTACTCCTTCCCCTCATGGCGGAGCTTGTAAGGGGCCTCCCCCAGGGCTGCAAAGCCCCACCATCCTGCCCTGGGCATGGCGTAGGTGAACACCCCCTGGGAGTCGGTCTTTATCACCTGGGTGATGAAGGGCTCGGCCGGTGCATGGACCTCACCGCCCTCGTTGAAATACTCCACTTCCACCTCGCAAAAGGGGGCGGGCTTGCCGTTCATAAGTACCAGCCCCCTGAAGACGTTTCCCGTCCAGAGTCCATAAGGCCTCGTCAGGGGGACTATCTCCGCAGGTAGACCTACCTTGCTGTCCCACCCCTCTTCAAGCCCAAAGGCGTTCACCACCACCTTGGTGAAGTGGAGGATGAACTTCCCCTCGGCCGGCTCCCAGTAGGGCTCGGGTTCGACGTAGAAGACGTAATCCCCCGGGCGCTTGAGCTGATAGGCCATCTGCCAGGCGGTATGTCCTTTGACCTTTATGGGCTTGAGGCCTTGGAGGAGTTCCTCTCGCTTGGTCCCTCTGATGAGGACTCCAAACCTGCGCGGCCGCTGCATCTCCATCCAGTTGCCCTCAAAGGGATGGGCGAACATCACCTTCAGGGTGACAACCCTCGCCTCCCCTTGGGAGACGATGTCGTCCGAAGGGATGATCAT
>CAZGDM010000107.1:0-3156 GCA_964525275.1 uncultured Thermodesulfobacteriota bacterium
TGTTTCACCTCGCGCATATCGGTGATGAGGTCAGCGATCTCGAGGAGCTTCGGATGGGCGCCGCGACCGGTGAGGACTACGTGGAGTTCCGGCGGACGGTTGTGCAGGACCTCGAGGACTTCTTCCACATCCAATAGCCCATAGGCGATGGCGTTACAGACCTCATCGAGTACCACCATGAAGTAGTGGCCCGAGAGGATCTTCTCCTTACATACCTCCCATGCCTTCTGAGCAGCCTTCACATCCTCGGGGATCGGGTTTCCGGGGTCCACGTGCACAAACCCCCGCCCCAGGGCCAGAAGTTCAAGCTCTGGTGCAAGCCTCTTGGCTGCGGCTTTCTCTCCGTACGGCCAATCGCCTTTTATGAACTGCAGGAAGGCTACTCTTAAGCCGTGGCCCACCGCCCTCATGGCCATGCCGAGGGCTGAGGTGGTCTTCCCCTTGCCATCGCCTGTGAGAATGATAATTGAGCCCCGTTCAGCCATTGTGGTACTCCTGAAGCGATCTTACCTTGAGCCTTCCCCCCTTCAGGGCGCTTATCCCCTCCACGGTGGCCTGGGCCCCTGGGATGGTGGTCACCACCGGGATGCCGTAGGCCAGGGCCGTGGTCCTTATGGCCACCTCGTCGGCCTTTGGGCGTTTGCCGCTCGGGGTGTTGATGACCAGGTGGATCTCGCCGTTCTTCATCAGGTCCACCACGTGGGGCCGTCCCTCACTCACCTTGAAGACCTCTTTGGCCTTGACGCCGTTTCGCCGAAGCACCGAACAGGTCCCGTGGGTGGCCAGGATCTCGAAGCCCAGGGCCTCCAGCTCCCTGGCGATCATCACCGCGGCACGCTTGTCCCGGTCCTTTACGCTGATGAAGACCCGACCTTCAAGGGGCAGGTTCTGCCCTGCGGCGATCTGGCTCTTGGCGTAGGCGAGGCCGAAGTCCTCGTCTATCCCCATGACCTCGCCCGTGGACTTCATCTCGGGCCCGAGCACGATGTCGACCCCGGGAAAGCGGTTGAAGGGGAAAACCGATTCCTTGACCGCTATATGGGGGATCTCCACCTCGCGCCTTATCCCCAGTTCGTCCAAGGTTCGGCCCACCATCAGTTTTGCGGCCACCTTGGCCCAGGGGATCCCGGTGGCCTTGGAGACGAAGGGCACGGTGCGTGAGGCCCGCGGGTTCACCTCGAGTACGTAGAGGGTGTCGCCCTTTATGGCGAACTGGATGTTGAGCAACCCCACCACCCCCAGCTCCCTGGCCAGGGCGTAGGTCTGTTCGCGGATCTCCGTGATCTGGGCTTCAGAGAGGCTGAAGGGCGGAAGGGCCATGGCGCTGTCGCCCGAGTGGACCCCCGCCTCCTCGATGTGCTCCATGATCCCGGCCACGACACACCTTCTTCCGTCAGATACCGCATCCACGTCTATCTCAATGGCGTCCTCGAGGAACTTGTCTATCAGCACGGGGCGCTCGGGCGATGCCTCAACGGCGAGCCTCATGAACTCCTCCAAATCTCGCTCGTCGTACACGATCTCCATGGCCCGCCCCCCGAGGACATAGGAGGGCCTCACAAGCACCGGGTAGCCTATCCGGGCGGCTATCTCCTTTGCCTCCTCGGGCGAGGTGGCGGTGCCGTTGGGGGGCTGCTTTAGGCCGAGCTTCTCCAAGAGCTCCTTGAAAAGCTCGCGATCCTCCGCCCGGTCGATGGACTCAGGGGGGGTGCCCAGGATGGGGACCCCGGCCCGCTGGAGCTCGAGGGCCAGGTTCAGCGGGGTCTGTCCCCCGAACTGGAGGATCACCCCCACGGGCCTTTCGCGGTCGAAGATGTTGAGCACGTCTTCAGCCGTCAGGGGTTCGAAGTAGAGCTTGTCCGAGGTGTCATAATCTGTGGAGACGGTCTCGGGGTTGGAGTTGACCATGATGGTCTCGTAGCCCTCCTCCTTCAGGGCGAAGGAGGCGTGGACACAGCAGTAGTCGAACTCTATACCCTGCCCGATGCGGTTGGGACCGCCGCCCAGGATCATCACCTTCCGGCGGGCAGAGGGGCGGCTTTCGTCCTCGCGCTCGTAGGTGGAGTAGTAATACGGGGTGTAGGCCTCGAACTCCGCGGCACAGGTGTCGACCAGCTTAAAGGTGGCCTCGATCCCCAGCCGCTTCCTGTAACGGCGGACCTCCTCTTCGCTCACCCCCCAGAGGTGGGCCAGCTGCCGGTCGGAGTAGCCGTACTGTTTGGCACGGAGGATCAGCTCCCGCGGTATGCCGCGGCTTTCGATCCTCTCGGCCTTTCGCCAGAGGTCGAGCCTGGGGAAGCGGGGTGAGTAGCGTTTGAGCTCTTCCTCGAGTTCGAGGATTTCCCTCATTTGGTGCAGGAACCAAGGGTCGATCTTGGTGAGCTCGTAAAGCTCCTCCACCGACATCCCCGCCTCGAGGCCATACCTGAGCCAGAAGATCCGATCGGGTTTGGGCAGTCGCAACCTCTGCTTCACCTTTTCCTTGAAGCGCTCCCTCTCGGCGGGGTCCGAGGGCACAAGGCCGTCGTCCTTTCCGTCTGCTCCGAGGCCCCAGCGGCCGATCTCCAGCGACCGGAGGCCCTTCTGAAGGGCCTCCTTGAAGGTGCGGCCTATGGCCATGGTCTCTCCCACCGACTTCATGGAGGTCCCCAGGGTGTCGTCCGCGCCCGGGAACTTCTCGAAGGTGAACCTCGGTACCTTCACCACACAGTAGTCGATGGTGGGTTCGAAGGAGGCCGGGGTCTCCTTGGTGATGTCGTTGGGGATCTCGTCCAGGGTGTAACCTATGGCGAGCTTTGTGGCGATCTTGGCGATGGGAAAGCCGGTGGCCTTTGAGGCCAGGGCTGAGGACCGGGAGACCCTGGGGTTCATCTCGATGATGAGCATCTCGCCATTTTCTGGATTTACGGCGAACTGGATGTTGGACCCCCCGGTCTCGACGCCGATCTCGCGGATAACGGCGATGGCCGCATCGCGCATCATCTGATATTCCTTGTCCGTGAGGGTTTGCGCCGGGGCCACGGTGATGGAGTCACCGGTGTGGATCCCCATGGGGTCGAAGTTTTCGATGGAGCAGATGATCACCACGTTGTCCTTCAAGTCGCGCATCACCTCGAGCTCAAACTCCTTCCACCCTATTACCGACTGCTCCACCGA
>CAZGDM010000108.1:0-3129 GCA_964525275.1 uncultured Thermodesulfobacteriota bacterium
AGCTCCTCCTTGCTGCGAAAGTAGGAATAAAGGGTGCCCTTGCCCAGCTCGGCCCGCTGGGCTATCTCGTCCATGGTCGCGGAACGAAAGCCCTTCCGGAGAAAGACCTCCCGGGCGGCCCTGATTATCTGCTCGCGCCTCTCGGCCCTCTCCCGTTCCCTGCGTTCCTCGACACCCATTTCGACCCTCAGTCGATCTTCGACCGAGAGTCGAAAATACTCCCCTCCCCGCATATTGTCAAGGGAGATCTTGCGGGCTAGAGGGCAAGGAGCCACTTCCAGGCGGGGACGACGATCACTTCCACCCCTTTGTCCACCAGCCTCCTCTCTTCTTCCAAAGTGATGATGAACCCCCTTCTCAGTCCCAAAACGGTAGCGGCCTCCACCAGCCCTTCCAGTTCCCGAGGAAGGTTGTCCTGAAGCGCCAGAGTAACCTGATAGAGTTCTTTTTGCCCATCTTTTACAGCCACAAAGTCACATTCACCTCTCCCTTTGAAGTAATGGAGTTCATACCCCCTTCTCCTGAGCTCCAGATAAACTATGTTTTCCAAGAGTCTGCCACGATCTCGAGTACCTACCCTTAGAGCCAAGGCGTTGTCAGCCAAGTAGATCTTGGGGGGGTTTCTAAGGCGCCGATACGGGGAAGGGGTGAACATTCTGACTTCGAAGATCAACATCGCCTCCAAAAAGTGGTCGTAATAGCGGTAAAGGGTATCCTTAGAAAAGGGGAATTTTCCCCTCGCCTTGCGGAAAAAGGAGGGCAGGGAGAACTTCGATGCAAAGGAGGAAAAGAGGGCTTCCCGTAAGGCCTTGAGGAGGGGGAGGTTAGTCACCTCAAAACGCTCCACCAAATCCTTAAAGAAAAGGGCGTCCAGATACTCCCTCACTATTTTGCGCCTATCTTCAGGAGGAGCGAGGACCACCTCTGGGAACCCACCCCAAAAGAGGTATTCTTCAAAAAAATGGACCGCCTTAGCCCTATCCAGGCCATAAATCAGATCCTGGTAAACTTCCATACCTTCGGCCCTCAGTCCCTCCCTGAAGGAGAAGGGGAGTACTTCTATGGTCCAATCCCTCCCTCGAAGGACTGATTTGACCTCCAGTGGCCCCAGCTTCGAAGAAGAGCCCGTGACCGCCACTTTGGCCTCTCCCCTCTCCACCATCCTCCGGGCAAAGGCCTCCCACCCTTCCACCTTTTGGACCTCGTCCAACAGAAACCACGGCCCTCTCCCGACGACCTCAGGCCTCAACTCGTAAAAGGCCTCTCTCAAGCTCTCAAAATCAGAGGGACCAAAGTCATATAAGCGATCGTCTTCAAAATCCACATAAAGGGAGGTGTCAGGACTACTCCTGAACAAGGAATAAAGCATGAAAGTCTTCCCACTCCTGCGAAGCCCGTAAAGGACAATCACCTTCCCCTCCCTCCGCGGCAACACCAACGCTTCCCGCGGTACCATACGCCGCGAAAGAGATTCGATGAAATGAGCACTTTCTACGATTATCCTCTTGAGAAGCTCTTTTTGAACCATTTTTGTCCTTATCAGAAGGATAAGATAGAGTATTTTTGGCCTTCTGTCAAGGACGAAATCGGCTGTAGTCCTCGGGGGTGTCGATGTCCACGATCACGCCAGGGCAGTCGACCTCTATCTCGAGGAGGTCCTCGGGATGGGCCGCGATGACCCTCCGCCCCCCTTCCTCCCCTTGAAGGCTGCGGAGCTCCCCTTCGTAGCGTCGGTGAAATATTACCGGGTGCCCCCTCCGACCATGAAAGACCGGGGCCACTATGCCCCGTTCGCCCCTCCTGAAGGCCTCGATGAGCCGGTTTATGACCTCTGGGGGGATAAGGGGCATATCGCCCATGGCTATCATGATCCCCAGCGAGCGAGGCTCGATGACCTCAAGCCCCCTGCGGATGGAGGAGGACATCCCGGAGGGGAAGTCCGGGTTGAGGACCACCTTCACCCTGTCCTTTTCGCTAACCAAGGGCATGATCTCGGAGGCCCTGGGGCCGAGGACGACCACCACCTCGAGGATCTGTGCCCCCAGGAGGTTTTCGAGGACCGCCTCCAGCAAGGTCCCCTTCCCCCAGGGCAAGAGGAGTTTGGGGCGTCCCATCCGCAGGGACTCCCCCGCGGCCAAAAGCAGCGCCGAGACCTCAACCGAGCTTCGGGGCGCCCTCGCGGACGCGGGGGTCGACGATCCCTTCATACTTGGAGAAGTTCTCGAGGAATTTGGATGCGAGCTCCCTCTTGGTCCGGTCGTAGGCCTCGGGATCCTTCCAGGTGCTGCGGGGATCGAGGATGTCCTGGGGCACATCGGGACAGGACTCAGGCACCAGGAACCCGAAGATCTCGTCCTCCTTATACGGTATCCCCTCCAGTTCCCCCTCGAGGATGGCCTTCACTATCCTGCGGGTCCAGCTTATGGGGAAACGTCTCCCCTCACCGTAAGGCCCGCCGGTGAGTCCCGTGTTTACCAGCCACACTTTTACCCCGTGGCGCTCTATCCGCTCGCCCAGGAGCTTGGCGTAGACCGTGGGCTCTTGGACCATAAAGGGGGCGCCGAAACAGGAGGAGAAGGTGGCCTGAGGTTCCTTTACCCCCACCTCCGTCCCGGCCACCTTGGCGGTATAGCCCGAGATGAAGTGGAACATCGCTCCCTCAACGGACAGCTTGGCCACAGGGGGCAACACGCCGAAGGCGTCGTAGGTCAGAAAGAGGATGTTCTGGGGGTGATCACCGATCCCCTCCCTCACCACCCTGGGGAGATGGGTGATGGGGAAGGAGGCGCGGGTGTTCTCGGTCAAAGAGGCGTCATCGAGGTCTATCCTCCTCGTGGATGGGTCGATGGCCACGTTCTCCAGGATGGTCCCGAAACGCCTGGTACATTCGTAGATCTCCGGCTCGTCCTCGCGGGAGAGGTGGATCACCTTCGCATAACATCCGCCCTCGAGGTTGAAGATCCCTTCGTCTGACCACCCGTGTTCGTCGTCCCCGATGAGGTAGCGCTCCGGATCGGTGGAGAGGGTCGTCTTGCCCGTGCCGGAGAGGCCGAAAAACAAGGCCACATCGCCCTTGCGGCCCACGTTGGCCGAACAGTGCATCGAGAGCACCCCCTCAAGGGGGAGGAA
>CAZGDM010000109.1:0-3084 GCA_964525275.1 uncultured Thermodesulfobacteriota bacterium
TGTTCTCAGCCACCGATTCCACCGCCGCCCTTATCACCTCCGAGCAGGGAAGGCCTTCTGTATCACGGCCCACGATCCTGGAGAGCATCCTCCTGGCCCGAGGGAGGTCGCCGTCCTTCAGGGCCTCGTAGACGTCCCTGGCCTCCCGATCCAGATCCCGGAGGGCCAAAGCGGTCCAGAGGAGCAGCAGGTGGACCCCCAGGCCCACCCATCGGTGAATCGTCGCCCCGAGGAGGATCAGCCCCTGGGCAGCGGCGAAGCTCGACCCCGTGACGACGGCCCAAAGTACGGCACCGGCCAAGCGGGGACGGAAGAACCGCCTCAAGGGGGCTTCGAGCCGCTCGATGGCCCAGCCCATGACCCTCACCGGATGGGGATATCCCCTGGGGTCCCCCAGGAGGAGGTCCAACAGCAACGCCGCGGCCACGAGGAGGTAGAGCTCCACCTCAGGAACAGACCTTCACCATCACCCCGGCCAGAAGCCCTCCAAGGGCATCGTCCAGAAAGGGGGGCAAGGAGGCGATGAGGCCGGGTTTCTCCCTGTCCCAGCGGTAGAACTCGAAGAGCGCCCTGCTGCCCCCTATGTATTGGGCTATCTGGAGGCCGAGGAGCTCATCGGCCACAAGCTCCACGGGGTCAGAGCGGTAGCGATCGGCCGGGACCTGGGGGATGGCACCTCGACACCCCGCCTCCTCGAGCTTCAGGGCCGCCAGCAGCAGGGCCGCCACGTTGGGGTCCTCCAGGGCCCTGAGGAGTTCCTGTCTGACCTTCTCGAAGACCTCCTCTTCGGTCCCCAAGGAGGGATCGGGCACGTACATGGAGATGGCCGTCGAGACCATCTCCTCCACGGAGATGCCCCGTTCGGCCAGCCTTTCGACCATTCCCCGGCCGGCAAAGAGGCCGTTCTGCCGCCTTATGGCCTCCTGTACCCCCTCCTTGGTCGCCCTGGCGATGAGCTCCCCCGCTACCGTGTGCCCCCCAACGCAGGAGACCTCCGGGCCATCCCCTGGGACCACGATGGCGTTGTCGGTCCCCGTGCCGGTGGCCTGGTTCTGCAGGGGGGTGTAGCTGCTCCTCACGTCGAGGTCCTCAAGTGCCGCCGTCTTGGCCTCGGTGATGGTGATCAGGGCCCTGGCCATGGCCCCCTCTGTGAGACGCGCATTGGTCAGGAGGATGACGTTTATGGTGCCGTGAAGCCTCGAGAACCCTCCGCAGCGCTCGAGGTGCCCCGCCCGGTCCTCCCCCAGGCGTTGGGCATTGCTCCTGACCCCAGCGGTGACCAGAACCACCACTACGAGGTCCTCAAAAGACCTGGAGGCCACCGCCATGTTCTGCAGGTCCACCCCCGTCCAAAGCGAGGTCAGCTCTTCCGATGGGACCCCCAAGGCCTCGGGGAGCCATCGCCGGTACTCATCGCAGTGGTCCTGGATGTAATCCCATAAGGCCTCGGGGCTGTAGTGGTTAGCGACGAAGGCGACCTCCCTGAAGCCCTCGAGGGTGCTGAGGACCCTCCTCTTTTCGTGGAGCTTCACCAGGAGGGTCTTGACCGGCACCCCTCTGAAGGTATGCTGTACTATCTCGGCCTCTATTCCCTTCAAGGACAGGGAGAGCTTCTGCACCATGACCTCCTTCGACCTCTATAACACCGTGGTCCTTTTGCAGTCAACGTTCCTCCTTGACCCACGACCCAAAATGGGATAATGACCAGGCAAAAAACCTGGAGGAAGGGCCACTGTGGTGGCTTCCTTAGTCTTGGGCATATCCCTCGTGGATCAAGCCGAGGATCTCCTTTCACTGCTCCGAGTGGTGGCCGAGGGGGCTGTCCAGGCCTTCCCCGCGGTGGAGGTCCTCCTCCCCCAGGCTAAGGGTCGGAAGGGAAATGGAAACCCTGGCCGTCGGTATCGTCTCAGGGCAGGAACTGTCTCCGCAGTGGGTTGAGGAGGTAGCGGACTCCCTGACGGATCTCGGCCTATCCCTCTTGTGGTTCGCCCCCGAAGGGACACCTTCACCTCGAGGGGTGACCACTAAAGGGATGCCCTTCGGAGGCCTCGATTTCCTCCTCAGAGAGGCGAAGGCAGAAGGAGTGGATCTCCTCCTCATCTTCCGTCCGGATTCCCTACCAAAGGGAAGGGAGGTACGAGATATCGTAGGGCCGATAAGGGAGGGGAGGGCCTCCCTAACCGTGGGGATCCCTGCCAGGGGGGGCTCGTTACACCTCCTCAGCACTTTGCTCCTCAGACCTTTGCTGGCAGGGCTCTTCTCCATCCTGGTCGAAGATCCCCTGCCTCCCCTCATGGCCCTTTCCGGGGCCTTCTTACAGGAAGATGTCCACGAACCCCTCTTGAGGCGATTGGGACGCCATGGTGCGCCCTTTCAAATCCTCCTTCAGGCCATAACCCGGGACCGCACCGTCGTGGAGGTCCCTGGGAGTTACCCATCGAGGGAGATCGAGGACCCTCCCGTCATACGGAAGGTACTGAAGACCGTGTTAAACGAGGTATATACGCGGTCCGATCAGTGGCTGAGAAGGGTAGGATCCCCCCTTCAGGGCTTGCCTCGCTTGCCGGCTCAAAGGGAAGGGGGAGCCCTCTCTCTTCCAAATCCGAGACCCTTCTTCAGGCGTTTCGTCAGAGGTTTCAACCGTCTCTACCCGCTCTTTCAACGGCTAATGCCGGAAGAAAGTGAGGAGCTGAGGCGGGTGGTGGACGAGGGAGAGGGATTTTCGCTTGATGCCCGTTTGTGGGCGAGGATAGTCTACAGGGCCCTTCTATCCATTTCCGATCCCCGTCCCTTCACCAAAGGCGACCTCTTCAACGCCATCACCGTTGCCTTTTACGGACGGGCAGCGAGCTTTGTCCACGAACTCTGGAGGTGGAGGGAGAAGCTCAAGAGAATGGACAGGGCAGAAGAGGTCCTCGCCATCATAGCTGAAGGGGCAGGGGAAAGGGAGACGGAGGCCTTTCTCGGGGCCGTCCGAGACTTCGCCAAGGAATGGGAGAAGAGAAAAGGGCCAAAGCCCCCTCCTCAGGTCACCTATCGCGAATATGTCCCTGGGGTGGGTTTAGTATTTCCGCATGAGGTGAG
>CAZGDM010000110.1:0-3020 GCA_964525275.1 uncultured Thermodesulfobacteriota bacterium
GGGGCGGATAGCTCAGGTGGGAGAGCGTCGGCCTTACAAGCCGAAGGTCACAGGTTCAAGTCCTGTTCCGCCTACCAGGTTGCGGGGGCGTAGTTCAGCCAGGTGAGAACGCCGGCCTGTCACGCCGGAGGTCGCGAGTTCAAATCTCGTCGCTCCCGCCATTTGTCTTAAAATTTTATTTTGAGGAAGAGGGTATGTATGCGGTTGTCGCAAGTGGCGGTAAGCAATACCGGGTCAAAGAAGGAGACGTCATAAGGGTGGAGAAACTCGAGGGCAAAGTCGGCCAAGAGGTGGAGTTCCCCGTACTGATGCTGAGGGAAGGAGAGGAGCTGAAGGTAGGAAACCCGTACCTCGAGGGAGTTAAAGTAGTTGGCAGAATAGCTCGGCAGGGAAGGGGTGAAAAGATCATCATCTTCAAATATAAAAGGAGGAAAAACTACCGCCGCAAACTCGGCCACAGGCAGTATTATACATGGGTCAAGATAGAGGGCATCCAGGAGGTGAAGGAAAATGGCGCATAAGAAGGCTGGAGGAAGTTCTCGCAATGGACGCGATAGCATCAGCAAACGCCTCGGGGTTAAGCGTTATGGAGACCAGTTCGTCAGGGCGGGAAACATCTTGGTACGACAGAGAGGCACTAAAATCCACCCAGGGCGAAATGTCGGAGTAGGGAGGGACTGGACCCTTTTCGCCAAGATCGATGGGATAGTCAAGTACGAATCCTTCGGAAAGGGCAAGACCCGTGTGAGCGTCTATCCCGTAGAGGCTACAGCGTAAGGGACGGGCGAGACGGCTTTTAAAGGGGGGACGGCCGTCCCCCTTTTTTATTGCCATGTTTGTGGATGAGGCCAAAATTTGGGTGAAGGCAGGGGACGGAGGCAGGGGGTGCGTGAGCTTCCGAAGGGAGAAATTTGTCCCCCGTGGGGGGCCTGATGGAGGGGACGGAGGCAGGGGGGGGGATGTAGTCTTTGAGGCCGATCCCCATCTGAGGACCCTCCTCGATTTTAAGTACAAACAACACTACCGTGCGCAGGACGGCGGCCACGGCAGAGGTAAAAAGCAGCACGGCCGCAACGGAGAAGACCTCCTCATCAAGGTGCCTGTCGGCACCATAATCAAAGACGCTGAGACAGAGGAGGTGATCGCCGACCTGTCCGTACCTGGCCAGAGGGTCATCGTCGCCAAGGGGGGCAAGGGGGGCAGGGGTAATGCCCGCTTTGCCACCCCCACCAGACAGGCCCCTCGCTTTGCTGAAGAGGGGGAGCCTGGTGAAGAACGGTGGCTGAAGCTGGAGCTGAAGCTCCTGGCCGACGTGGGCCTTGTAGGCTACCCAAACGCTGGAAAGTCCACCTTGCTGAGAAGGATCTCGGCGGCGAAACCGAAGGTAGCCCCTTATCCCTTCACCACCCTGGTGCCCCACCTCGGAGTCGTGTCAATTGGAGAAGACCAATTCGTGGTGGCGGACATCCCAGGCCTCATCGAGGGGGCTCACCAAGGGGCTGGCCTCGGCAGTCGCTTCCTGCGCCACATAGAACGTACGCGTCTGCTGGTGCACCTTATAGATGTCAGTGCTGGAGCCGACCCCCTTACCCTTTATGAGGGTATCAGGAGGGAGCTGGGTTTATTCAGCCCCGAACTCCTGAAAAAGCCGGAGTTGGTGGTGTTGAACAAGATAGACCTCCCGGAGGTGAGGGACCGCGTTGATGACATACGAAGAAAGTTTGAGGGAAGAGGTCTCCCCTTTTTGGCCCTTTCGGCGCTTACGGGAGAAGGGGTTGAAGAACTCCTAAAGGAGATGGCAAAAAGGCTTAGGGGAAATGGACGAAAGGATACTCCGTAAAAGGGTCATCGCTGAGACGCAACGGGTCGTCGTAAAAGTCGGGTCGAGCCTCCTTGTATCCCTCGACAAGGGGTTAAAACGCCACTATTTCGAGGCCCTCGCTGATCAGATCGCCACCTTGAGGAAGAAAGGCGTAGAGGTCCTCTTGGTCTCCTCAGGGGCCATTGCCGCAGGGATGGAACGTCTGGGTTTGAAAAGACGACCCTCATCCATATCCGACCTTCAGGCCACAGCAGCAGTGGGCCAAAGCCTTCTTATGCACATCTACGAGGAGGCCTTCGGTAGATGGGGGTTAAAGGTGGCCCAGGTGCTCCTCACCCACGAGGATGTTAGGGATAGGCGACGCTATCTCAATGCCCGCAACACTCTCCTGACCCTCTTGAGGCTCGGGGTAATCCCTGTGGTCAACGAAAACGACTCCGTGGTGATAGAGGAGATCAAGTTTGGAGACAATGACCTTCTCGCGGCCCTCACCGCAGGATTGATTGAGGCACAACTGCTGATCATCCTCACCGACGTAGAAGGTGTGTTCCTCGGGGGACCGAGGTCGGGAAAATTGATCACGCTGGTGGATAAAATCGACGAAGAGCTTGAAGCCTCGGTCAGGGGCACGGAAAAAGAGGTCAGCATAGGTGGTATGATTACGAAACTCCGCGCCGCCAAATTAGCGTCAAAGGCCGGAATCTACACGATGGTGGTGGATGGCACAAACGCCGCTGTGATCGAAGAGATATGGCGGGCGGAGGTAAGGGGGACCCTTTTCCTTCCAGAGGCCCAAAGGCTGAGGGGCAGGAAGAAATGGATAGGTTTCAACCTCAGGGTAAAGGGGGTCCTGTTTCTGGACGATGGGGCGGTAAAGGCAGTAGTGGAGAGTGGTAAGAGCCTTTTGCCTTCAGGAGTAACTGAGGTGATGGGTGACTTTCAGAGAGGGGACCTTGTGATCTGTAGGGGGCCGGACGGTCATGATATCGCTAGAGGATTGGTCAACTACAGCGCTGAAGAAATCCAGCTGATAAAGGGAAGGAAGAGCTACGAGATCGAAGCTATTCTTGGATACAAATACGCGGACGAGGTGATACATAGGGATAACTTGGTCATCCTGTGAAGGTAAGGGGTAAAGACATCGGTACCAGTTTTGAGGTGGAAGGGAAAGGTGAGCAGTTTTGGGTTGACCTTTCTC
>CAZGDM010000111.1:0-2950 GCA_964525275.1 uncultured Thermodesulfobacteriota bacterium
GAGCAGATAGCGGCGATCTTCGCCGAGACCGCCGAAAACGAGCGTGAACATGCCAAAAGGCTCTTCAAGTTCCTGGAGGGCGGGGAGGTCCAGATCCAGGCCTCCTTCCCCGCAGGGGTAATAGGCGATACGGCCTCGAACCTCGAGGCCGCTGCCAGGGGAGAGAACTACGAACACACCCAGATGTATCCGGAGTTCGCCCGTGTGGCCCGGCAGGAGGGCTTCCCAGAGATAGCGGCGGTGTTTGAGGCCATCGCCGTGGCCGAAAGGGAGCACGAGCGGCGCTACAGGGCCCTGCTCGAGAACATCCGCGAGGGGAAGGTCTTCAGGAAGGATCGGCCCGTCAAGTGGCGCTGCAGAAACTGTGGCTACGTGCACGAGGGAACCGATGCCCCGGAGCGCTGCCCCTCCTGCGACCACCCCCGGGCGTATTTCGAAGTCCTGGCCGAGAACTGGTAAGCGCCATGGCCCGCTGGACCTACAAGACCACGTATCACGACCTGAGGTCCCTGAAGGATACGCACCGCATCATCTCGTGTGATGAGCACGGAAGCTGCATGGTCCACGACCTGGGGGCAGAGGGGAGGGGGCTCCTCGAGGCGATCCTCAAGGAACAGGGGGAGGAAGGCTGGGAACTGGTCCAGTGCAGTTACCACCAAGGGGAACTCCTCTGCATTTGGAAGCGCAGAGAGGGAGAAGCATAAAACTCCGAGAAAGGAAGGAGGTGCTGAGGTGGAAAGGAAAGGGTGTGTAGAACCTGCCAGGGGACCCATCATCGAGGTGTCTCCTGAGGAGGAGAAAAAAGAAGGAAAGGAGGAGGTGATCATGGAGGCGTTGGCGAAAGTGGGGAAACCGGCTCCGGACTTCGAGGCCAATGCCCTCATCGGCGGCGAGTTCAAGACAGTGAAGCTCTCCGATTATAAGGGGAAGTGGGTCATCCTCTGCTTTTACCCTGCGGATTTCACCTTCGTTTGACCCACGGAGCTGACGGCGGTCGCCGTCAAGTACAAGGAGCTCCAGGAGCTGGGGGCGGAGGTCCTGGCCATAAGCGTCGATACCGTCTTCACCCACAAGATCTGGCAGGAGACCGAACTCCAGAAAATGGTCGAGGGAGGGGTACCCTTCCCCATGCTCTCCGATCCCGGAGGAAAGATCGGAAAGGTGTATGGGGTCTACAGCGAGGAGGATGCCCTTGACATCCGCGGGCGTTTCATCATCGACCCCGATGGGGTGATACAGGCCATGGAGGTACTGGCACCGCCCGTTGGCCGCAACGTGGAGGAGCTGATCAGGCAACTCAAGGCCTTCCAACACGTCCGATCCACCGGTGGTGCCGAGGCCGCTCCCTCGGGCTGGCAACCCGGCAAACCCACTCTGAAACCCGGTCCGGATCTCGTGGGCAAGGTCTGGGAGGTCTGGAAGACCGACTACGCCCTCTGAAGGGAGGTGTTCTACGGGGAATGGGCCTCAGCCCCTTCCCCCTTTGGAAGGGAGGAAAAGGGTGAAGAGACATTGGAGCTGTACGAACTGTGGTTATGTCCTTGAAGCAGAAGTCCCCCCTGAAGAGTGTCCCTCCTGCCGCCAGAAGTGCGAATTCAGGGATGTGAGCTGCTATGTGCCTGAATGTGGCGGGCCGGAATCGGGCAATATAGACCCGAGGCTGTTGGGACCCAAGAAGGGGGAACCGTAACAATTTGGACAGAGGAGGTGTGAAATGGCAGAGCTTTACGGGGTATACAAGTGCAACGTCTGTGGCAACGTGGTTAGGGTGAACCTCGCAGGGGGAGGCAATCTCTTCTGCTGCGGTCAGCCCATGGTCCTTCAGAGGCCCAAGGACTCCGGTGAGGGAGAACAGAAGCACCTGCCGGTGGTCGAAAGGGCCGCAGAGGGCCTCAAAGTAACGGTAGGTGAGGTCCCCCATGTGATGGAGCAAAACCACTGGATCGTGTGGGTCGAGGTGGAGACTGCCGACGGTTATTGCTATCAGCGGTTTTTGAAGCCGGGCGAAGAGCCAGTAGTGGAGTTCCGCCTGAGCAGTGGTGAAGAGCCCAAAGTAGTAAGGGAGTATTGTAATCTGCACGGTCTGTGGGAGAGAAAACTGTGAGGAGTGAGATATGAATGAAGACAGACCTTTAAAGGGGTGTGCTGTAGAGGGGAGGAACGTGGCTCCCATAACCTGCCGATGCCCTGGCTGTGGTGAAGAGCTGGAGATGTTCTCCGACGAGTCCAAGATCAACTGTCCCAAGTGTGGTCGGGAGATTACCTTAGAGGAGTGCAGGGCCAATCCTGCCTGAAGGCGTCTAACTGAGTCTTCGTTTGGGAAGGGGGGGCTGATGGACAAGAGGGCTTTCCACAAACTGAGCTACGGTCTTTATGTGATAGGCACGGCGGCCTCCTCTCGTATCAACGCCCAGACTGCCAACGCCCTGATCCAGGTCACCTCTGAGCCACCTCGGGTGGCCTTCGCCCTCAACAAGGCCAATTTCACCCATGAGCTGATCAAAGAAAGCGGACTCTTTTCGTGCTCCGTGCTCTCTCAGGATGCCCCTCTCGAACTGATCGGGCGTTTCGGCTTTAGCTCCGGGCGCGATCACGACAAGTTCTCAGGGGTCAAATACCGCTTGGCTGAAAACGGCTGTCCCGTGCTCAAGGAGCATACCGTGGCCTACCTCGCGGGAAAGGTCGTCAAGGAGGTCGACCTGGGAAGTCACACCCTCTTTATGGCAGAGGTTAAGGAGGCGGAGGTCCTGGCAGAGGGCGAGGCCATGACCTACGCCTATTACCATCAGGTCAAGCGGGGCACCACTCCCAAGGCTGCCCCGACCTTTCAAAAGAAAGGAGAGGAGTCCTTAAAGATGAAGAAGTACGTATGTACGGTATGCGGCTACGTTTACGATCCCGAAAAGGGGGACCCGGAAGGGGGCATCGCCCCCGGGACCCCTTTTGAGGA
>CAZGDM010000112.1:0-2908 GCA_964525275.1 uncultured Thermodesulfobacteriota bacterium
GTTTTGATTCCGCCGACCAAGCAGTAAACTGTCCATCAAAGCGGGGCAACTCCATAGCCCTGAAGGCTGCCGTCACCGTGTAAGCGGGAACCAAAGCAAAGCCGAAGGAAGTTCTCTCCCTCACGGAGACCTTCGAGAAATGGCTCCGCATAAGCTAGAAAGCGAAGAGTGCGCCCTGCTCCCTGTAGTCTGGGCAGTAGAAAGGAGCCGGTGGTCTGGAGTCCAGGGAGCGGTGTCGAAGTTCGAGGGTACAACGTGGAGTACAGGCCCTAGGCTGGGAGGCCGGAGCAGGAACAGGATGACTGTTCATGGCGTTGTCGTAAAGGGCCTTGACGACGAAGTTGGAACCTTCAAAGGACGGCTTCTCACTCAGTTGCAAACAATACAAAGAAGGGGTTTGCTCCATTTACGGAGTGGACGGATGGCTCTGGGCCAGGAGACCACTTTTCATCCCTCCATCGAGGGCATAACCCGTAGGCCTTAGGCTAAGGGCCCTTGCTCAGGCCTTCACTTTCCTAGCACTTTTTGGCCGGTCCCTATCTCGTGGGGAGGAGGGATTTTGTGAAACTTACACTTTGCACAAAGGGGCGGCCTTTCCCAACAGGATCGCCGAGATCTCCCCGAAGCGCCTCCCAGGCCCGGGGAGCCTTTGTGCAAGCTCCAGGGGCACTTGTGCAAGGGCATCCCTGTTACCCTTGCACAACGTGGGGCTTCCGCATGGACGGTGCGAACAATAAGATTCGCTTGGATAAGACGGCATGAAAGTCAAGGATATCGACAAGAAGATCATCCTCCTCCTCAACACCCGCCCCTTGAAGGGGAAGGAGATCGTGGAGGGGGTGGACGCCCCTAGGAGGACGGTTTACCACCGCCTAAAGGTGCTCAAGGGCAAGGGCCTCGTCCACCAGCCGAGGAGGGGACTCTGGGGGCTCACGGACAAGGGCAGGGCCTTCCTCCTGCACGAGGGGGCCCCTGTGGGGGAGTACCTGGGCCTCAAGAAGGTCCTCGCCCCCATGCCCGAGGGGTGGCAGGCCTTGGTACGCCTCGCTCTCTCGGCCGTGGTGGCGAAGCGGCACTTACTTGGGCGCTTCGAGACGGGCTGGCCCGGGTTCATCGTCTGGGGAAGTACGGGGCTGGGGAAGACCTTTGTGGGGAGGACGATCGGCAAGATCCTGGGGCTCGGCGACGTGGTCAAGGACTGCCGCACCGCCACCGAGGGGGAGCTCCTCTCCAGGAGGGTGCGGCTCGGGGGAGGGGGGTACACGGTGAGGAGGTCGCCCTATCTTGACATTCCCTTCCTCGTGCTCGACGAGGCGGACAAGGCCCGGGGCGAGGTCCGCCGGGGGGTCTTCCAGCTTCTCCAGGGTGATTCCCACATCCTGATCGAGGAAGAGTCGGTGCCGCACCGGATGGTCCCTTACGTGACCCTCAACCTCGATGGGGGACCGGGTGATGATTTCGCCCCCTATCTCCGCCGGTGTGTGGCCGTGGACTTCGACGAGCTGGGGCTCGACCGCAAGGGGGTGAGGGCGGCGGTGGACAGGATCCCCACACCCCTCCCCGTCCTGGATCCCGATCGGCTGAGGCCTCGCGAGGAGCTCCCCCGGGAGCTGGGGGGATTGATCGAGGAGGTGATGGGGAGCTGCGTCGGGGACGGGGCACTCTGGGACAGGCTCCCGTTGGAGATCATGGCCCTGGGGAGGGCCCCGTTCCTGGGAGGCGACCTCAGGAGGGCCGTCCTCGACACCTGCTACGACCGGCTCCTGGCGCTGGAGACCCTGGGGGCGACCAGGCCGGACTGGCGCACCAGGGTCCTCGCGATCTACCGGGAGCA
The DNA here is from genome assembly GCA_964525275.1 of uncultured Thermodesulfobacteriota bacterium. Lineage (GTDB taxonomy): Bacteria > Desulfobacterota > B13-G15 > B13-G15 > B13-G15 > CAZGDM01. The sequence continues at coordinate 1,835 of CAZGDM010000112.1, forward strand.
CTTCCCGAGGATGGGGGCCAAGGGGATCGCAGTTGTCCCTTCCCCTAAGCCGCCGGGAAAGAAAGAGGAGAGACTCGCCTTCCTGCGCCGGAAGGGGAGGCTGCTCGAGCAGGTTAAGGCGGCCATCCGGGAGGCCACCGTGCCGGAAGGACTCTCCCACCACCCAGCGGCCCAAGAGCTCGCGGGGGTGGGAGAAGAGCTACGGGGGCTCCTCAGGGAAGCCGAGGGGGTCCGTGACCCGGGGAGGCTCTTCTGGTTTGAGAGGGTGGTGGAGGAGCGGGTCAAGCTCGTGCGGGAGCTCAAAGGTGCCCTAAGGGAAGAGGAGGAGGCCCGTAAAAGGGGGACCACACGGGAGAGGGAGGAGAGGGCCCTCAAGAGGGTGAGGCTTAGGGAGCTGGAGCGGCTGATCGCGGACTGCCGCAACTATTACCGGCGCAAGAGGACGAGGCCCGGTGAGGACGTCCTCGGGACCCTCCTGAGGCTTAGCTGCCTCGAGCAAAGGAAGGTCCAATGGGAAGAGGAGGTGACGCCACGGTCAGAGGAGGCGTTACCGTTATTCCTCATGGGAACAGGGGGAAGCCTGGCGGCGGCCTTCGTAAGGACCATGCAGGGCGAGTGGAAGAGGTACCTTCTCAGGGAGCTCATCCTCTGGCAGCAAGAACCCGGACCCCGGGGCCAAAAGGCCCGCGCCATATTGGAGAGGTTGCGTGAAGGGGATGGATCCGTTCGACTCGAGGAGGGATACGTGCTGGTGAGGAAGTCCTGGGGCGAGGTCTTTGTGGACACCTTCATGGACGGGGTCAACGTCATGACGAAGGCCCTTCCGACGAAGGTGGTCAGGCAAAGGTGGGCGTTGATCGGGCCTGACGGCAAGGAATACGACCCGAAGGAGCTCACGAGGTGGGATTCCCCTAGGGTGAAGGAGCTCCTCAACCTACGGCTGAGAGAGCTCGAGATGGAAAGAGAGCTCTTGAAGGAAGAGCTAAGGGTGAAATAGACCCCTGAATTTGGACACACCACTTAGAAGGGGTAGTGTCCAAGGAAGGGGGAGGACGTGAAGAAACGACGGAAGTT
>CAZGDM010000113.1:0-2902 GCA_964525275.1 uncultured Thermodesulfobacteriota bacterium
AGCACCGTGACCTTGTGGCTCGGGGAATAGACCGCCCCCAGCGGGGCCTTCCCGCCCAGCTCCACCTCGATCTTCACTTCCTCCAGGGGCACGAGCGAGAAGCGCTCGGTGTCCAGGGGATACCGGTAGCGGTACACCCCGCCCTCGGGCGTGAGGAGCTCGGTGTACTCCAGCTCGATCCGCCGGGTGCCGCCGGGGGGAATGGGGAACACCCGGGCCTGGAACGTATCCCGGCCCACGTACTCCAGCAGGGCCGGATCCCGGTGCCGGCGCAGGTAGTCGAGGTAGAGCTCCCGGGCGCGATCCGCGGGGAGCACCTTCCCCTCGACCGGGTGTCCGTCCACCCACAGGGTGAACCCCTGCACCACCGCCCCGGGCGGAAGCGGGAAGACATAGGTCCCCTCCACGGGGAAGGGGTGGTCGTTGCGGAAGGCCTGGTCCACGTGCGTGACGGCCACCCCGCCCTCGATCCGTACCGTCACCCGGTGGTAGACGATGGTGAGCCAGGGCGTCTCCACCGGGGGCGGCCCGGGCGGGGGGACCGGGATGATGATCCCGTCGGAGAGAGCCACAAGGCCAAGCAACAGAACCGCCCCAATACCGAAAAGCGCGTGGAAGACTCTCATCGCACTCACCTCGTTTTATCTACACTTTGGGAAGCAGCGCGGTTGCGCCGGAGGTCCGTGGCGCAGGCTTTCTACACCGAAAGGACCTCGGGCTGACTGGTCCGACCATGACAAAGCCTCCGCTTTCCCCTCAGCCGACCGGGTTCGTGACCCGGCCCAGGAAGAGCACCGCCCCGGTCCCCCGCTCGCGGATGAGGAAGATGAAGGGGGGGATCCACGTATACCATCTCTGACCCGGTAGGACTAAGCGAAAGTGAATAGGGCAGTTTTGGTCTCAAGAGATTGCCTGTAGAGAAAATAGGTGAACCAACAATAAAAGCGGGGCGGATTCTGCTAAATACCGCCCCGCTTTTCCCTCCTCGGCTGGCCTATTTCACGGCGACGAACTCGATGTCCTTGATCACGGGGATGGCCACCTTCTTGGAGACAACGACAACCTCGACCTTGATCTCCCCCTCGGGGAACACGGCGGTGTCCTCGGGCTTGAGGACCACGTTCCAGGTGGGCCCGCCGAAGTACTCAGCGTCCCCCTTGAGGAGGAGGTTCCCCTCGGGATCGAAGACGAGGTACTTCACGGACTCGATCTCTTCCCTCGGGTAGGGCTTGCCCTTAAAGGTGACATTGACGGCGATGACGGCGCCAGTGCCGATCTTGACCACTAGTTGGCTGATAAGCTCCACCGTAGCGAACTTGGGCTCGGCGAACCGCAGCCACTTGTCCGCAGGATCCGGGAACTCGGGGAACCTCTTCAGCACGATGATACCGGCCACAGGATCCACCTTATCGAGGTAGAAGGGGCCGTTGCCCACCCAGAAGTGGCCTTTCTCCTCGTACCAGGCCTTCAGGGCCTCGTAGCGGGCCTTGGCCTCGTCGGCGCTGATCGTGACGCCCAACTGCTCCAGGGCGCTCTTGTAGGGCACGTAGCCCTCGGCAATGGCCTTGTCGAGCTCCTCGGCCAGGATCTTGAGGCTCGGGCCGGCCACGTAGTTCATCCACTCCACCCCGAGCTTATCGGCCTTATCGGAGGAGAAGGTGAGCTTCTTGTCGGCCTCGGCCAAGATGCCGATGGCGATGGCGTGCCAAGCACCTGGACCCTGGCCGTACCAGGCATCAAATGTGGTGGCGGCATCGGCGGCGATGTACTCGGCATCGAGGTACACGGAGTCGGAGTAGTACTCGACGACCAGCGGATCGAGGCTCACGATCTTGAAGCCCTTGAAGACCTCCATGAAGGCCTCATGGCCCGGCACCGTGGACTCATCGTAGATCGCGGACTTCTCGTTTGCCCGGTCGAAGCTCAAGGTGAAAGGCAAGAGCACGTCCACCGGATCCATGGTGGAACCATCGTGCCACTTCATCTCGAACATATCGTCAGCGAAGTAGACGATGGTCTTCGTCTTGGCGGTGAGCCCCTCGGGATACTTCTCGCCCACGGTGATCCACTTCTGGTTCTCGGCGTCCCAATCGATGTAGGCATCGGCAGGCACCTTGATCTCATCCACGAACTCAAGGTCCACCCAGTCCTCAGTCACGGTGACGGGCAGCCCTTTCTCCACGTAGACCTCGGCCTTCTTAACCCGCTGGGGCAGGTACAGGCCGGTGTAGGGACTGGGGACCACGGCCATGTCGGCGGTACCCCGGATGGGCATCAGGTCGTAGATCCAGTTGGTGCCGTCCACGGCATTCCAGGGCTCGTTCAGGAACTGGCCAATGAGGATCTTCACTGAGCCACCCGGCACGATCTCGCCGGTCTCCGGGTCCACCCGCCGCAGGGTCTGGGCCCAGATCCAGGAGCCGCAGACGCCGCCGGAGAGGTCGTAGGCCACATCGATCCCCTTGCGCATGGCGAAGACCGGGGCCTCGTTTGCAATCCAGACCCGGACGGAGTCCTTCATGGAAAGCTCGAGGGCCTTGGCCATGAGCTCGTTGCGCTCCTCAACCGTGGTGTACTTGCGCTGGGCGAGCTTCTTGGCCACCTCGTCGAACTCCTCGGAGGGCTTGTAGGCCTGCCAGAGGGGGACACCTAGACCCCTGGGGGTGTAGAAGAAGTCGAAGTTATCGCCCTGGTCGCGGTTGATCAGGGTGGTCAGCCAACCGCCGGTGTAGATGTTCCACTGCCCCTCGGCCGGATCGGAGGCGATCCAGATGGGTGCCAGCTCCCGGGAGCGGCCGTACTTGCGGTTCACCGTGAACCCGAGGTCCTCCAGGATATTGGCGACATATGGAGTTGCCCCGGTTAAGTGGACACTTGTAGGCTTTGGAAAGGGAGGTGTAAC
>CAZGDM010000114.1:0-2894 GCA_964525275.1 uncultured Thermodesulfobacteriota bacterium
TTCCTCCGGATCCTCCGCTCCACCATGTACACCACGGGGATGATCCTTCTGATCTTCGCCTCCGCTATGCTCTTCGGTTTCGTCCTGACGCTGCTCCAGGTGCCCCAGGGCCTCGCCTCCTTCGTGGCTGAGCTGAGGCTTCCTGGGTGGGTCGTGATGAGCGCCATCATGGCGCTGCTGATCCTCATGGGGATGTTTCTGGACGGGGCCTCGGTGATCCTCATCGGCACTCCGATCCTGCTCCCCATCGTCAAGGCCCTGGGGTTCAACGGCCTCTGGTTCGGGGTGGTGATGATGGTGACCATAGAGATGGCGGTGATAACGCCGCCAGTGGGGTTGAACCTCTACGTGATCAAAGGGATAGCTCCGCGGGAGGTGTCGCTGGAGGACATCATCCGAGGGGCCCTGCCCTTCGTCTTCGTGGAGATCCTGTCGCTGGTGATCTTCATCGCCCTGCCGGAGCTGGTTCTGTGGCTTCCGGGGAAGCTTTAGAGGACGGTCGCCACAGCCCCCTCATCCTCCGGTAGGTGCGGATCTTCCTTAGCTCCCCCTCGGCCATCTGCCGGGCCTCCTCGGTGATGAACCAATCCCGATAAACCTCGAGGATCCTCTTCGGCCCGGTAGGTATAGCCCAAATCGCGCAGGATCCCTGCGGCCAGCTCCTGCCCTTTTTCGAGGTGGCCGAGCTTTATCTCCTCGGCAAAAGGTGGGATGAAGGGGACGGTGGTCTTCACCTCGAGGTCCGGCTCTCCGTAGAAGAAGGTAGAAGAGGGAGTAACCCACGTCATGCAATATGGCCGCGGGGATGACAACCCCTGGGTCTCCCCCGAGGATCCGACAGAGCCTCCTGGCGAAGTCCACCACGATCATGGTATGGCTGAGGTCGAACCACCTCCCCTGCCTCAGGACGATCGCCTCCTTCTCCCAGAGGCGCTCAAAGACCGGGGTCTCAAAGCTCATCTCCCTGATGTCCTCATGGCCCATACCTGTTCCCCCCGGAAGTTGTCCTCACTTTATTCCCCCGAGGGACATCCGTCAACTTATACTGGCCCTTTTCTTAAAGCTTCACCTATAATGGCCAGGACAAGGAGGGGAGCCATGAAGGTGATCCACTTCAAGAGGGCGGAGACCTACGAACCCGAGGAGGGTTGGAAGAGGGTGAGCCTCTGCAACGAGAAGAATATCTCGGTGGAGTACTTCATCAAACCCCCTGGTCACTCCTCCCCCATGCGTCAACATCCCCACGAACAGGTAATGATCGTGCTGAAGGGGAGGATGAAGATCGTGACCCAGCCACGAGGAGGAACTGGAAGAGGGGGACGCCGTCTACATCCCTCCGAACGAACCCCATAGGGTGGAGAACGTCCTACAAGAACCCTCCGTGGGGATCGACATCTTCTGCCCCGGTCGCCCCTTCGACTTCTGGAGGAAGAGGGACTGAGGGAGAGTCGTGGCTTGTCCCCACCTGAACCCTGTGGAAAGGTGAGGATTTCGCCTCCTCACTCCATCCCCAAAAGGCGCAGGGCGTTGCGCCAGAGGATGCCCTCTTTGGCCTCCTGGGAGATGGGGAGGGCGAGGATCTTCTCCCAGAGGGGCCTTATGGCAGGCACTCCCGGCCAGTCGCTGCCGAAGATGAAGCGATCTCGGTATCGCTCGAGATGGGGAAAGACCTCGAGGATCTTCTTGGCGGGGATACCGGCGATGCCGATGTAGATGTTCCTGTGCCGGGTGATGAGCCATGCGGCGCGGTCGTACCAGAAGGGGCGCCCCCCGTGCTCGAGGACGATCTTAAGGTTCGGAAAGTCCTCAGCCACATCGTCCAAAAAGAGGGGGTCTCCGTATTTCACCCTCGACCCCTTGAAGATGGAGGTCCCCGTGTGGAACATCACTGGCACCCCTTCGGCCTGAGCTACTTCGTAAAAGGGGTAGAGACGTCGGTCGTTGGGATAGAAATGGGCGTAGGTTGGATATAGCTTGAAGCCTCTCATCCCCAGTTCCCGCAGGGCCCTTTCGGCCTGCTCTTCAAGGGGGGTCTCATCGTAGAGGCAGAGGGAGCCGAAGGGGATCAGCTCCCTGTACCCGCGGCAGAAGTCGGCGGTGAACTCGTTGGGGACCACCCCGGTGGCTTGAGGTGCATACTCCGATAACACCACCGCACGCTCCACGCCCTGCTCCTGGAGATAGGCGATAAGCCCTTCGGGGGTTATTCCCTGGAGGAACCGCTTCCTATAGGAGGGGTTGACCTCCTTGAAGAACTCCACCACCCAGGGGTTCCAGTGGCGCTCCAAGCCCACATGGATGTGGAAGTCCACCACCCTCATGGGGCCATCTTAACTCCCAGGACCTTAACAGGTCAAAGCCGGGCTTTTTGACTTCCCCCCGCCGATGTGATAGTAAGGATGGCGGAGATGGCAGAAAGCTCCGAGAAGAAAGCCCCCGCCAGGACGGGGGTTTTTATTAGGTGAGGACGTGGCTCCTGAAAGGGTAAAGGCCCTCATCGCTCTGGAGGACGGCACGGTCTTTGAGGGATGGTCCTTCGGCGCCCGGGGGGAGCGGGTGGGGGAGCTTGTCTTCAACACCTCCATGACCGGTTACCAGGAGATCCTCACCGACCCCTCCTACAAGGGCCAGATCGTCACCATGACCTATCCCCTGATCGGCAACTACGGCACCAACCCGCAGGACATGGAGTCGGACGGCCCCAAGGTGGAGGGCTTCGTGGTGAGGGAGTACACCCGCAACTGGAGCAACTGGCGGGGGACCGAGAGCCTCGAGGACTTCCTCAGGCGCCATGGGGTGATGGGAATAGAGGGGGTAGACACCCGGGCCATCACCCGCCATATCAGGCTCCAGGGGGCTATGAAGGCCTGCATCTCCACCGAGGACCTGGACCC
>CAZGDM010000115.1:0-2733 GCA_964525275.1 uncultured Thermodesulfobacteriota bacterium
GAGAAGTCAAATTTTGCTTACTGTTTGCCCAAACATCGTTATTTCACTGCTCCCTTGTCTCGATCTGAGGGAGGTGTTATATTCAAAATCCCGAATACTCTTGGAGGTGAGGGATGGAGGATGAACTGAAGGAGAAGGTTGAGCAGGCCTTGGCTCGTCTGAGCCGTATGTTAGGGGGGGCAGAAGTGAGGCTCGAGGGGATAGAGGGAGGGGTGGTCACGGTCAGGTACTTCAGACCCATGACGAACCCCTCCGCCTGTCACGTCAGTGCAGCTGGCGACGAAGATCTCGCCCGGGAGGCCTTAGAGGATGTGTTGAAAGAGGTCGTGCCCGACTTCAAAGGGGTCAGGTTGGTGGGAGGCGAGGGATGAAGTTCTCGGTCTGCGGAAAGGGCGGAAGTGGGAAAAGTACATTAGTGGCCCTTTTGGCCAGGGCGGCGAGGAAACGAGGATTGAAGGTGTTGGTGGTGGATGCCGATGAATCCAACTCCGGCCTTTTCAGGATGTTAGGACTGCCCAAACCTCCTGTGCCTTTGATGGACCTTCTGGGGGGTAGGGCTGGCCTCAAACGCAAGATGGGCGAAAAAAACATCTTCTCCGAGGCGACGATCGCCGTCGGAGGGATTCCTCTTCCCTATATCGTCCATGGGGAGGGGATGGCCTTGGTCGCCGTGGGGAAGATCCATCAGGCCCTCGAGGGCTGTGCCTGCCCCATGGGGGCCCTGAACAGGGAATTCTTGAAGAAGCTCCTCCTTGCCCCCGGTGAAGTCGCCTTCGTGGACATGGAGGCGGGGATTGAGCACTTCGGCCGTGGGGTAGAGGAGGGGATAGACGGTGTAGTGCTGGTGGTAGAGCCCTCCTTGGAGTCGATAACCCTCGCTGAGAAGGTAAAGGAGCTCACATCCGGTCTCTCCAAACCCCTTTGGGCTGTCCTAAATAAGGTCTCCTCAGAGGCCCTTGCTGCGCGTCTGCGAGAAGAGGTCGAAGGGCGCAGGATAGATGTGATTGGGGCTATCCCCTATGACGAAGGGGTGTTTGAGGCGTGTTTGATGGGTAGGGCCATCGGGGAGGGAGAGGCCTTGGAGGAGGCGGAGAAGGTCCTGGACATCCTCCTTGAGGTCAGAGATGGGGTTGACAGAGGCGCTCAGGCCCTTAGTGGGTAACCTGGCCCCACAGCTTGCGCAGATGCTACTTCAAGCCTCGAAGGGGGGCAGGATCTCCCCTGAGGACGTGTCCTCGGAAGGGGAGGAATTGCTCCTTGAGGCCTTCAAATGGAGGCTTCTCCTCCCCGAAGGGGCATCTTCGGAATGGGGAAGTAGGTCATTGACCTTGAGGAAGGGGGAGGCCTATGAAGTACCCCGAGTTGTCAGACACCTGGTGCTGCTGGCCGAAGAGGGGAGATGGGATCCCTACAGGGCTGTGGCAGGGGCCTTTCGTGAGATCGGTGAGACCCGATGGGACAAGATCCCCGATCTGGTGAAGTCGTTGGTCAACAGGGCAAGGGGGTTAAGGGTGACGGCCAGGGAGATAAGGGAGGTAGCCCTGCAGACGGGATTTGGGGAGGATGAGGTGGGTCGTCTCATCGCTGAGCTCAAGGCCACGGGGGTGATGAGTCCCCGTCTCGGCTCCCTTCCCGAGGCCCTGAAGGACAGGGCGCCGGTTTACGAGCTCAACCCCCTGTTGCTCGAAGAAGTCGAGGGCGACAACCCTGCAGGGAAGGCCCGCTAATTGAGGACCTGAAAGGACCTCTTTCCTCCTTTTTCTTCCGCGAGTTTGAAGTTTGCCACCATCCCCTTCAGCTCTTCCGCCTGAGCCCTCATCTCCTCGGCCGCTGCGGCGCTTTCCTCAGCGTCGGCTGCCACGCGCTGGGTTACCTCTTCCACCCGCGAGAGGGTGTCCCTTACCTGTTCCACCTCCTGGGCCTGCTGTTGGCTGGCTGAGGCGATAGCGGACATGATCTCTATCACCCTCTGGGCGTACTGGGTGAGGCAGGCAAAGTCATCGCCGGCCTTCCTCAGCACGTCTCGGCCTTCCTTGACCCTTGACGCCATAGTTTGGAGGACCCTGGCGGTTTCCCTGGCTGCTTCGGCGCTCTTCTGAGCCAGATTCCTCACCTCGTCGGCTACAACGGCAAAGCCCGCCCCAGCCTCTCCTGCTCGGGCGGCTTCAACGGCGGCGTTTAGGGCCAAAAGATTGGTCTGGAAGGCTATCTCGTCGATGGTCTTGACGATGCTTCTGGTCCTCTCGCTTGAAGAGGCTATCTCCTCGATGGCCTTCGACAGTTCCTCCATCGATTCACTGGTCCTCTCCACCACCTGGGAGGTCTCCTTCATGAGGCGGTCGCCCTCGGTGACCCCTTCGGCGTTGTTCCTGGCCGTGGAAGCGACCTGCTGCACGGAGGCCGAGATCTGCTCCACGGAGGCGGCCTGCTCCGAGGCCCCTTCGGCCAGGCGCTGACTGGCCTCTGCCACCTGGGCGGAGGCTGTGGCCACCTGATCGGCGGCCTGATGTACCTGGTGCAGGAGATCCCGTAACCGGGAGACCATTTCGTTGAGGGAACGGGCCAGCATTTGCAGTGCCTCGTCCCCGTCGCCCATCGTGCAGTCAGCAGAGAAGTCCCCCGCAGCGAGCCGCTGGATGAAGGCGGAAAGCTCCTGGACCTTTTCCTTGAGGTAACGCCTCTTGGATTCCTCCTCGCGCCGCTTCTGCTCTTCCTCAAAGGTCATGTCCTTGA
>CAZGDM010000116.1:0-2730 GCA_964525275.1 uncultured Thermodesulfobacteriota bacterium
GAGGTGAGAGATGCTTCGGTATATGAGGACTCATGCTGCTTCTTGGGGGATAAAGATCATCCTCGGTCTGATCATCGTGGTCTTCATCTTCTGGGGTGTGGGTAGGATAGAGAGCAAGAGGAAGACCGTCGTCGCCCAGGTGGGCAAGAGGTACATCACCATCGCGGAGTTCGATCGGGCCTATCGAGAGGCCCTGGAGTTCTACCGGAACCTCTTCGGAGAGGCCCTCACCCCCCAGAGGCTGAGGGAGCTAAAGGTGGGAAAGGAGGTCCTTTCCCGCCTCATAAGGTCTTCTTTGCTCCTGCAGGAGGCCGAGAAATGGGGATTGAGGGTGTCGGCCGATGAATTGAGGGAGCTCATCATCAACTCACCCGTGTTTCAACGAAACGGACGCTTCGATCGCGGGCTCTACCTCTCTTTCCTGCGCCGCAGGGGGATGGAGCCGGCGGAGTTCGAAGAGGGATTGAGGAGGCAGATCCTCATGGAACGGGCCCAAAGGGCACTGTCTGAAGGGGTGTTTTTCTCAAACCGAGAGCTCAAGGAACTCTTCTCCAGGGTTTATGAGGAGTTGGAGCTGGAGTTCGTCCTGGTGCCCTTTAAGGAGGGGGATAAAGGTCCTATAACGGAAAGTGAGCTCCTACGCTATTTCTCCGAACACCAGGAGGAATTCCGCCTCCCGGAGAAGGTGAGGATCGCCTACCTGCGTTGTTCGCCCCAGGAGGTCATGAGCGAGGTAGAGGTCACCGACCAGGAGGTCGAGGATTACTACGAAAGAAACCCCGAGGCCTTCCATGTCCCCCCCATGGTGAAGATACGTCACATCTTTATAAGGGTATCCAAGGGCAAGGAGGAGGAGGCGAAGAAGAGGGCTGAGGAGCTGCTCAAGCGGATAAAGGCAGGAGAGGATTTTGGAGCTCTGGCCAAGGAGTACTCCGAAGATCCCTTATCCGCTGCCAGAGGAGGGGATCTGGGGTATATCTCTCGGGAGGGACTTGATCCGGAGTTCGCCCGAACGGTCTTCTCAATGAAAAAGGGCGAGGTCAAGATCGTCAGGTCGGCTCACGGTTATCACCTCGTCGAGGTTCAGGACGTCAAGGAGGGACATCTGCGTCCCCTCGAGGAGGTCAGGGACCAGATAGTTAGGAGGCTCAGGCTACAGAAGGCGGAAGACCTCTGCGCCCTTAAGATGGCGGATGCCGCTTACGGGGCGAAAAAGGTGGGAGACCTCAAATCCTATGGGGAGAAAAAGGGCCTAAAGGTCTGGACGCCCCCTCCCTTCTCCCGTTCGGAGGAGATTGAGGGACTGGGTAAGCGCACCAAGCTGATCCAGGTGGCGTTTTCCCTTGGGCCGAAGGAGATCTCATCGTGGGTTGAAGATGGGGGGGAGTTCTTCGTCCTGCAGTGTTTGGAGAAGATACCCGCTCGAACCCCCTCCTTCGAAGAGGTGAAGGACAAGGTCGAAGAGAGACTCCGGAAGGAGAGGGCGCGAAAGGCGGCCCAAGAGCTTGCTGAGGAGGTCCTGAGGCGGTGGAAGGAAGGTGATATAGAGGCCTTTCTTGAGGAACGGGGCTTGGAGATCCGAAGCATGTCGCCCAGGCCGAGGTTCGAGGCTGTCTTTCCAGAGTTCGGTTTGCGCGCCCCCGAGTTAGCCCTTTTGACTCGCGAGAATTCCTTTGCCCCCAGGCCTTTCGAGACCTCCAAGGGATATTTAGTCGCGCACTTGAAAGAGGTTCGTCCCCCTTCCGAAGGGCTTTACAAGGACCAGGAGAAGGCCTTCCGCAGTGCGGTGGAGGAATTTTGGCGCAAAGAGGTGCTCAATGCCTGGTTCAGGAAGAGGGCCGATGAGGTGAAGATAGAGCTCAATCCGACATTGCTCGCCCGCTACGGCATAGAGGGACAAAAGGGGCGGTGAGCTTTTCAGAGCCAGTCAAGCCCCCGTCCTGTAAAAAAGGGATTGTATCGCCTCTCGTGACCGACGGTCGTCTCGGGACCGTGTCCCGGGTAGACGATGACGTCATCCCCGAGGGGGAAGATCTTCCTCCTCACCGAGTCCAGTAACTGGCGGTAATCCCCACCGGGGAAGTCGGTCCTGCCGATGGAGCCTGCAAAGAGGGTGTCCCCCACGAAAACGACCCGGTCTGTGAAGAGGGAGACCCCTCCCGGGGTATGCCCCGGGGTGTGAAGGACTTCCAGGGTCACATCGCCGAAGACGATAACATCCCCTTCCTCGATGAAGCGGTCGGGTGGAGGGGAGTCTTCCACCTGGAGGCCCCACACCGCCGCACTTCTCGATTGTTCGAGGATCATCGGGGCGTCAGCTCGATGGATGAGGAGTTCCGCCCCCGTCATCTCCTTTACGTATTTGTTCGCCCCGGTATGGTCGAAATGTCCGTGGGTGTTGATGATGTAAAGGGCCGTAAGACCTGCTTCCCGCAGGGCAGCCACTATCCGAGGTCCTTCGCCTCCGGGATCTATAACCGCGGCGAGGCGTGTCCTTTCGCAAGCTACGATATAGCAATTTGCCTGCAGAGGGCCGACGACTAACATCTCTATGAAGGGCCTCAACGCCATGAAGAGCTCCTTGGTTTTTGCGCAAGATATCACGTCGTCACCCGGTGTCGCAAGGTGCCATCGTTGGAACTTGACGGCTCGAAGATTCGGATTTTTACCAGTGAAGCGTCTATAACAATCCCCAGGCAATGGTGCGAAAGGGACCGTCTTTAGGCGATT
>CAZGDM010000117.1:0-2720 GCA_964525275.1 uncultured Thermodesulfobacteriota bacterium
GCTCCGCGAGATAGGAATCCAGCCCGACATCATCCTCTGCCGCACCGATCGCTTCCTCCCCCCAGAGATAAAGCGGAAGATTGCACTCTATTGTAACGTTGAGCCCGAGGCCGTGATCACCGCTAAGGATGTGGAGACCATCTATGAGGTTCCCTTGGTATTCCACCGGGAAGGGCTCGACGATAGGATCGCGGAGCTGCTCAACATGTGGACCAGGGCTCCGGACCTCAGCATGTGGGAGGACATAGTCGAACGCCTCAAAAATCCCTCCGAAGAGGTGACCATCGCCTTGGTGGGCAAATATGTCCATTTGAGGGATTCCTACAAAAGCCTTAACGAGGCCCTGGTCCATGGGGGGCTGGCCAACGATTGTAGAGTTCACATCGAGTACGTGGACTCAGAGGAGATAGAACGTCGAGGGGTGGAGGAGGTCCTGCCTCCGGCCCACGGCATCCTCGTACCCGGAGGATTCGGCTCTCGGGGCATAGAGGGGAAGATAGAGGCCATTCGGTACGCCCGGGAACGGAAGATCCCCTTTTTCGGCATCTGCTTGGGGATGCAGCTGGCGGTGGTGGAGTACGCCAGGCATGTGGCAGGTATAGAAAAGGCCCACAGTTCCGAATTTGATCCCGACACCCCCGATCCGGTGGTCTACCTCATGAGGAAGTGGACCGATTACCACACGGGGAAAGTGGAGTTCAGGGACGAGCATTGCTTCCGGGGAGGGACCATGAGGCTGGGGGCCTATCCCTGCCGTTTAGCCCCGGGGAGTTTGGCCCGGGATGCCTATGGCAAGGAAGAGGTGGCGGAACGCCACCGCCATCGATATGAGATCAACAACCGTTACCGCGGGGCCCTGGAGCGGGCGGGTCTCAGGATCTCCGGGACTTCCCCCGACGGTGAGCTGGTGGAGATCGTGGAGGTTCCGGACCACCCTTGGTTTCTGGGGTGCCAGTTCCATCCGGAGTTCAAGTCCAGGGTCTTCGAACCCCATCCTCTGTTCGTGAGCTTCATCAAGGCGGCTCTGGCGTACAAAAGAGGGCAGTCATGACGCGGGAGGTGAGGATAGGGGGTGTAGCCATAGGGGGTGGGAATCCACTGGTTCTCATAGCGGGTCCTTGTGTCATCGAGGGGGAGGCCTTCACCCTCGAGGTGGCCTCGAAGCTGAAGGAGATAGCAGAAGGGCTCCGGGTGCCTTTAGTGTTCAAGGCCTCCTATGACAAGGCCAACCGCACCTCCGTCCACTCCTTCCGGGGACCGGGCCTTGCAGAAGGATTGCGGATCCTTAAACGGGTAAAAGAGGAAGTAGGGCTGCCGGTGCTTTCCGACGTCCACCGGGTCTCCGAGATCGGCCCTGCCGGGGAGGTGCTCGACTGTCTCCAGATACCGGCCTTCCTTTCACGACAGACCGACCTCATCCTGGAGGCGGCCTCCACGGGGCTCCCGGTGAATATAAAGAAGGGGCAGTTCCTCTCCCCCTGGGACATGGAGCACGCCGTGGAGAAAGCTCGTTCCCGGGGAAACGACCAGGTGCTGCTCACCGAGAGGGGGACCTTCTTCGGCTACCGGGACCTGGTCAATGACATGCGCTCCCTGGTGATCATGAAGGGCTTCGGCACTCCGGTGATCTACGATGCGACCCACAGCGTCCAATCCCCCGGTGGCCGCGGGGGGCGTTCAGGGGGCAACAGGGAGTTCGTCCCCGCCCTGGTGAGGGCGGCGGTGGCCGTAGGGGTGGACGGCCTTTACATGGAGGTCCACCCGAGGCCGGAGGAGGCGCTCTCCGATCCCGATACCTCCTGGCCCCTGGACCGGCTGGCGGAGGTCTTGGAGATGGCCTTGGAGGTGGACAGGGCGAGGAGGAGGTTTGAGGAGTGATCCTTGAGCGGGCGCGCAAGGTCCTGGAAATAGAAGCAGAGGCCGTAGCCTCCCTCAAGGACCGCCTTGGACCGGAGTTCGTCAGGGCGGTGGAGCTGATCCTTCAATGTCGGGGTAAGGTGGTGGTCACCGGGGTGGGTAAATCCGGGATCATCGGGAAGAAGATTGCCTCGACCTTGGCCTCCACCGGCACCCCTGCCTTCTTCCTCCACCCCACTGAAGGGGTCCATGGGGATCTGGGGATGCTCGACCCGAGGGACGTGGTCATCGCCATTTCCCGCAGCGGCGAGACCGAGGAACTCGCTCAGATCCTCCCCCTCATCAAGCGCCAGGGGAACAAGCTCATCGCCTTTACGGGCAATCCCTCCTCCTCTTTAGCCCGCGCGGCGGATGTGGTGATAGACGTGAGCGTCAAACAGGAAGCCTGTCCTTTGGGCCTTGCTCCTACAGCCTCCACTACCGCCACCCTGGCCATGGGAGATGCCCTGGCGGTGGCCCTGTTGGAGGAGCGGGGCTTTAAGGAGGAGGACTTCGCCAGGCTCCACCCCGCGGGGGCCCTGGGGAAGCGGCTCCTGCTGAGGGTGAGGGACCTCATGCACGTGGGGGAGGAGTTTCCGAGGGTGGAGGAGGGGGCCTCCATGAAAGAGGTGCTCGTGGAGATGACCTCCAAGCGCCTCGGAGTCACGGGGGTGATGGACGGCGGTGGGAGGCTTGTAGGGGTGATAACCGATGGCGACCTGCGGAGGGCCCTGGAGCGCTACCCTGACCTGCTCGAGCGCCGAGCCTGTGACGTAATGACGCGAAACCCCAAAGGGATCGAAGCCGACGCCCTAGCCGCCGAA
>CAZGDM010000118.1:0-2719 GCA_964525275.1 uncultured Thermodesulfobacteriota bacterium
GCCGAGGCCCTGAGGTTCCAGAGGGACCACGACGAGGTGAAGGTGATGGTCCGCTGGCCCGAGGGAGAGCGGCGATCCCTGGGGAACCTGGAGGAGATGTGGATAAGGCTTCGGAACGGCGGGGCGGTACCCCTCAAGGAGGTGGCCATCCTTTACCCATCCCAGGAGTACCTCACCATAGAGCGGGTGGACCGCAGGAGGGTGCTCACCGTCTCGGCAGACGTGGACGAAGCGGTGGCCAATGCGGAGGAGATCCGCCAGGATCTGTCACGGGGCCTTCTCCCCCAGCTCAAGATGCGTTATCGCGGCCTCGATTACTCCATCGAAGGGGCGGGCAAGGAGAGGGCCGAGTCCATGAGGGACGTGGAGCAGGGTTTCCTCCTGGCCCTCTTCCTCATCTACGTCCTTCTGGCCATCCCCTTTGCCTCCTTCAGCCAGCCCTTCCTCGTCATGACCGCCATCCCCTTCGGCATCGTGGGGGCCTTTCTCGGCCACCTGGTGATGGGTTATGACCTCTCGATCCTGAGCTTCTTCGGGATCGTTGGCTTGAGCGGCGTGGTGGTCAACGACTCCCTCATCCTCATCAGCGCCATCAACAGGTTGAGAGAACAGGGGGTCCCGCTGAAAGAGGCCGTCCTTCAGGGAGGGGCCCTGAGGTTCAGGGCGGTGATCCTCACCACCCTTACCACCTTCGCCGGCCTCACACCCCTGATCTTCGAACGAAGCGTACAGGCCCGCTTCCTCGTCCCCATGGCCCTGAGCTTGGGCTTCGGGGTGCTCTTCGCCACGGCCATCACCTTGGTGCTGATCCCCTGCGGGTATGTGATCCTCGAGGATCTAAAGGGCAGAAGAGGGTAGAAAACGGGGGGCGGGAAGCCCCCCGTCCTTGCTCAGAAGATCAGGAGCAGGATTATATACAGCGGTATCCCCAGGAACATCAGGGCCATGCAGTAGCCCATGATGTCCCTCGCCCTAAGGCCCGTGATTCCCAAAAGGGGCAGGGCCCAGAAGGGCTGGAAGAGGTTGGTCCACTGGTCGCCATAGGCCACAGCCATAACGGTCTTCGGGATGGAGAACTTGAGCATCTTTGCCGCCTCTACCATCACAGGACCCTGCACCGCCCACTGTCCACCGCCGGAGGGGACGAAGATGTTGACGATCATGGCGCTGATGTAAGTGAAGATGGGGTAGTGGTGGCGTTGGATATGGCCACAAACCATCCGGCTATGACCCCGACCAGACCTGAGAACTTCATCATCCCCATGATGCCGGCGTAAAAGGGGAACTGCAGGATGATCCCCGCACAACCCTTGGTCCCTTCGGCGATGGCCCTGACATAGGCGATAGGCCTCTTATGGAGCAGGATCCCCACCATGAGGAAGGTGAAGTTGACGATGTTGAGGTTGAGCTTGAAGCCTTTGGTGGCGAAGTAGTAGACGATGTAGATCAGGCCACCTATGCCGATTATCATGGAAAGGGCCACGCTGTTCTCCAGTTTATCGGCGAAGACCCACGCCTTCTTCTCCTCCTCGGTGACCTCTTTCTCCTCTTCCTTCACCGCCTCGGGGTTGTAGTCCTCTATGGTCTTTACTCTTTCTGCCTCCCGAGGGGCCATCAGGTAGAAGACCAGCGGGATGAAGATAATCATGGCCACGATCATCACCAGGTTTATCGTGCTGAAGAGGGTCTGGGTGACGGGGATCACGCCGATCTCCTTCTCCAAGAAGTGCCCTTTGGTGGCCACAAGCAATGGCGCCGAGCCGGAAAACCCTTGATGCCAGGTAGCGAGGCCCATGTACCCCGCCGCCACGACCAGCGGGTAATGGAATTTCCTGCCGCTCTTAAGGCCCTACCTCGCTACTTCAAGAGCCAGAACCGCTCCCACTATGAGGCCCAAACCCCAGTTGATGTAACCGGCTATGATGGCCACCACGGCTACCAAAGCTGCTGCTCCGGGTGTGGACTTGGGGGCAGCGGCGATCTTTCTCAGGACCGATTGGACCACGCTGGTGGTGGCGAGGGCATAGCCTGTCACCAGGATCAAGCACATCTGCATGGCGAAGGTCAGCAAGCTCCAGAAGCCCTTGTACCAATAGAGGATCATCTTGAAGGGGCCATTGGGGGTGAAGATGATGCCCATGATGTAGGTGAGGAAGGTCAGCAAGATGGCGAAGATGAAGGGGTCGGGCATGTACTTCTTCGCCCAATCCGAAAAGTAATCTCCCAGCCTTTTTATCATCTCCCTCCCTCCTAAGTGTGTTTTTTGTCTCCCCCTCCTTCGGAAGGGGGGCTTCTACTCGGGGGGTGCACCCTAATCCTCCTGGAGCTCCGCGAGATCCTTGAAGTGCTCGAGGCTTTCCGGGTTCGCCAGAGAATCGACGTTCACCACCGGGAGTCCGTGGATGATGTTCCTCACCGCTATTTCCACCTTCTTCATGTTGATTGTGTAGGGGATGTCCGGCACGGCTATTATCTTGGCGGGGATGTGCCTGGGCGAAAGCTGCTCCCTCAAGGCCCTGCGTATCTTGGCCTTGAGCTCCTCGGTCAGTTCGTGTCCTTGAGCGAGCTTGACGAAGAGCACGATCCTTTCATCCCCCTTCCACTTCTGGCCGATGGCGAGGCTGTCCTCCACTTCCTCAAGGGCCTCCACCACCCGGTAGATCTCGGCCGTGCCGATCCTCACCCCTCCGGGGTTGAGGGTGGCGTCTGAGCGCCCGTA
>CAZGDM010000119.1:0-2552 GCA_964525275.1 uncultured Thermodesulfobacteriota bacterium
TTTGACAGCCAAAGGAGCTCGTTGTAAACAAGAGACGTGGATTACCTATTCTTCCTCGCCCAAGCGGTCCTCATATCCCTTTCCGGCGTCATGGCCCCTGGGCCCATCACCGCTGTGTCCATAGGAAAGGGAAGCCAATCCCCCCATGCCGGGGCGATGGTGGCCGTTGGTCATGGGATGGTGGAGTTCCCGTTAATGGTCCTCATCCTCTTCGGCTTTGGAGGGCTTCTCAGATTTGGTCCTGTACAGGCCGTTGTATCCCTCCTGGGAGGGGCCTTCCTGCTGGTGATGGGGGTAGGGATGTTCCGCAGGGTGAAGGCGGAGGAGGTGTCTGCGTCTCCCTCCTCTCGGTCCCCTCTCGCTGCGGGGATGGTCCTCACCGTTGGCAATCCGTATTTTCTCGTGTGGTGGGCCACAGTGGGAGCCGCCCTCATATTTCGGTCCGTGGCCTTCGGGCTGTGGGGATTTGTCTTGTTCGCCATAGCCCACTGGCTTTGCGACTTCCTCTGGTACTATTTCCTCTCGGCCCTTTCCTTCCGGGGAGGACGTTTCTTCGGCAGGGCGTTTCAGCGGGCGATCTTCGCTTTGTGCAGCGGATTTCTGCTCCTGTTCGGGGTGAAGTTCCTCGCAGAAGGGGCGAAGGCCCTCGCCCTTTCGTAGGTGCCGCCCCCTGTGGTATAAGACAAGTGGGTATAGAAGTTGCAACGGAGGAGGAAATACGCGATCTTGGTGGGCGACGGGATGGCCGACCATCCCCTGCAGGAGCTCGCAGGGAGGACCCCCCTTGAGGTCGCCCGGACGCCATGGATGGATCACTTGGCCCAAAAGGGGGAAGTGGGTCGGGTGGTAACCGTTCCGAAGGGATATCATCCCGGAAGCTCCATAGCCAATTTATCCCTCCTCGGCTACGATCCCTCCCTTTATTACACCGGCCGAGGCCCCTTGGAGGCTGCATCCATCGGCGTAGATCTGTCCCCTGAGGACCTGGCCTTCAGGTGCAACTTGGTCACCATCGTCGATGGGCGCATGGGAGATTACAGCGCTGGGCATATAACCACGGAAGAGGCCAAGGAGCTCTTCGAGGCCCTCGAAGCGTCCTTGGGGGGAGGGGATGGGGATTTTTACCCCGGGGTTAGCTATCGGGGGCTTTTGGTGCTCCACGGTGCATCGGATGGGATCGAGACCACCCCGCCCCACGATATCGTGGGGAAGGAAATCACCCCCTATCTTCCGCGGGGTGTCGGGGCAGAGGGGCTTGTGCGCCTGATGGAGGAAGCCAGCCGCGTCCTCCAGGACCACCCTGTCAATCGGCGGAGGGTTGTTCGGGGGAGACCTCCTGCCAACGCCATATGGCCCTGGGGGCAGGGGCGCAGGCCCGAAATGCCGACCATAAGGGAACGGTATGGTTTGAAAGGCAAGGTGGTGGCGGCGGTGGACCTCGTAAAGGGGATAGGCATCTACGCGGGGCTCGAGCCGGTCCAGGTGCCTGGGGCTACGGGGTGGCTCGACACCGACTACCGGGCGAAGGCCCGGGCGGGGCTGGAGGCCCTCGAGGAGGTGGACTTCCTCTATCTGCACGTGGAGGCGCCAGATGAAGCATCCCACATGGGGGATTTCGGGGAAAAGATCCGCGCTATCGAGCGCTTCGACCAGGAGGTGGTGGGGCCCGTTTTCGAGGGACTTACAAAGAGGGGGTGGTCCTTCCGGTTGATGGTGGCCACCGATCACCCGACCCCCCTTGAACTGAGGACCCACGTGGCTGAACCCGTTCCCTTCCTCATCTACGATTCGGATGTTCGGGGGAGCGGGGCTCGGGGTTTCTCGGAGAAGGAGGCGTCAAAAGGCCCCTTCTTCGAGGAAGGCCATAGGCTTATGGACTATTTCATAGAGGGCGGAAGGTGAGACATTCCCGGAGCAAATTCATCTTCATCACCGGCGGGGTCCTCTCCTCTTTGGGGAAAGGCCTTGCAGCGGCTTCTATAGGCGCCCTTATGGAGAGCCGGGGCCTAACGGTGACCTTCCTCAAATTCGACCCTTACATCAACGTCGACCCCGGGACCATGAACCCCTTTCAGCATGGGGAGGTCTATGTCACGGAGGATGGGGCGGAGACCGATCTTGACCTCGGTCACTACGAACGCTACACCCACGCCCGCATGGGAAAGGACAACAACTACACCAGCGGTCGCATCTACTATTCAGTAATCCTCAAGGAGCGCCGAGGGGATTACCTCGGCTCGACGGTGCAGGTCATCCCTCACGTGACCGACGAGATCAAGCGGGCAGTAGCGGAACTTGCCGATGGGGTGGACGTGGTCATCACCGAGGTAGGGGGCACGGTGGGGGATATCGAAAGCCTGCCCTTTTTGGAGGCCATTAGGCAGTTTCGAGGGGACGTAGGGAAGGAGAACTGCCTTTACATCCACGTGACCCTGGTGCCTTACATCCCTACGGCGGGGGAGCTCAAGACCAAACCCACCCAGCACTCGGTGAAGGAGCTCCGCGAGATAGGAATCCAGCCCGACATCATCCTCTGCCGCACCGATCGCTTC
>CAZGDM010000120.1:0-2497 GCA_964525275.1 uncultured Thermodesulfobacteriota bacterium
CGGCGGACCATCGCTCCACCGAGTTTGCCCAACCTCCTTTGCAAGACAAGCCCGTCCCGCCTTGACAGTAAATGGAAATGCAGCAATTCAAGGTTATTTGGGTATCGGAACTGTGTCTCCCGAGGCGACTTTGGATGTAAGAGGGGCAGCTCAGATCGCTCAGAACCTGACGATTGGAGGCTATATTGAGTTGGAATCCGGCGGACATTGGGGGATTTCCCCTATAACCATCGACTTAAAAACAGGAGAATCCTATCCTAACCTTTGTCTTTTCAATTTTGACGATAAACTCTGCCGGCTTTGCTTGTCTCCTGATGGGAAACTGAGCATTGGCCATCCGGCACCTGCTCAACCCCAGGCCACCCTGGATGTGAACGGCGATGCCTATATCAGGGAGGCCCTCACCGTCTTCAAGTCGGCCACCCTTCAGGGAGGCCTTACCGTAAAAGGGGAGACTTCCCTTGAAGGAACACTGGAAGTGACCGAGGCCGTGACCCTGAGTGAGGGATTGGCTGTCGGGGGATCGGCTTCATTCCAGAGTGGTATCACTGTAAGCGGCAAGGCCACCTTCGGTGGCGATTTGGAGGTGGAACGGAACATTTCCGTCAGAGGAGATCTGAAGGCGGCCAACCTCAGCACTCAGGGCCAGGTCCTCGCGGATTGGCTGGTAGTAGGTGAGCCTCAAGAAAACACCAACTTCTGGGCTTTCATCAACCCCGACAATGGTCCGGACTTAGCCTTAGGGCCAGTAGAGCCTCCCAATCTGTCCGAGTTGAAGGACACCGTTTTGGAGTTCAATCGCGTTAAGGGGGATATCACTATCTTCCACGACCTTGAAGTCAATGGCAACCTCACTGTCCACGGGGCGAAGTTCTTCGCCCAGCCAGACCCGAGCGATCCGCAGCGGGAGATCCATTACGGTTCCCTCGAGGGGCCGGAGGTCGGGGTCTACATCCGTGGGAAGGCGGAGCTCGTGGACGGCCAGGCGGTGGTTGAGCTACCGGAACACTTCCAGGCGGTCGCCTCGGATAAGGACCTCACCGTCCAGCTCACCCCAATCGGAGAGTGGCTCCAGCTTTACGTCGTCGAGCTAACACCCAAGAAGCTCGTCGTCCGCGCGACCAATGCTCGCACAGGCCAGTTCTACTTCCTCATCCAAGCGGTGAGGAAGGGGTATGAGGGCTTCCAGCCAGTGCAAGGGGGGCAAGGGACGTAGGCCCCAGGGGGATGTCCCTGTGGTCTTCCCCAGCTATGAGCGGAGGTGGCTGGGAGATGGTGAGGGAGAGTGAGAATCATCCGCGTCGGTGGTTACCGGGGTTGGCCGTCATCCCGGTGTTGTTAGCGCTGTGGTCGCTCGTCCCTTGGGGGGCTCACAGGGTACCAGCACTGGCCCAAGGAGCCTTCGCTTGGATCGAGGCTGAACGCTTTCCCGCGGGCAAGAACCTTCCGCCCACCGTCTGGCTCCTCATCCACACAGGCGACGGCGAAGGGAAAGAGATCCGGGTGACCATCCCGGGCTCCCAACGCACGAACACGATCGTCTTCTCCACCGACTCCAAGGGGGAGATAAAAACTGGGAAACTGGAGATCCCTGAAGGGGCGAGCGCAGTTATCGTAAAACCTCTGAAAGTAATCGTGGTCCAGGGGATCGAGGTCTGGCCCCAAGGCTGCATTATCAGGCTGGACGAGATCCCCGAGGGCTCCTCAAGGAGGTTCTGCGAACTCTTCTTCGACACGACTCCACCTCACACGACGATCTCCTTCTCCCCGCAGCCCAACTCCTATGGTTGGAACAATACCGATGTGGAGGTAACCCTGGAGGCGAGCGACCTGGGAGGCGGTGTGAAGGAGCTTTGTTACCGGCTCACCGGGGCGACGAGGAGCGATTGGACTTGCCAAGCCACCCCCCGTGCCTCCTTTACCATCAGCGCCGAGGGTGTGACGGTGGTCCACTACTACGCCCGCGACAGGGCAGGGAACCAGGAAGGGGAGCACACTTATCAAGTAAGAATCGATAAGACACCTCCTGTAATCCAGCCCGTCCGTTCGCCTCCACCCAATCGCCACGGCTGGAACAACAGCGACGTTACTGTACATTTCGAATGTTCCGATGCACGCTCTGGAATTGCCTCCTGCCCGCCTGATACGGTTGTGAGGAAAGAAGGCCATGACCTCTCACTGAGAGGGGAAGCGGTAGATAAGGCGGGCAATAGGCGGACAGTCACTGTAAAAGGCATAAACATCGACAAAACCCCTCCCAGAATCGAGATCTCGCCAGCCGGGGGGCGGCACATCGGCGAGTCGCTCGAGATCTCTTGGAGAGTCACGGACGGCCTCTCGGGGATAGAGAGCTGTGAGGTATACGTGGACGGGAGAAAGGTCTCCACAAGTGCCACAGGCTCCTACAAACTCCGACGTGGCAAGCACGAGGTCGTGGTCAAGGCTAGAAGTGGTTTCAAAACCCGTGTGTTTCGGTTAACCTTGAGGTATGCGGAAG
>CAZGDM010000121.1:0-2337 GCA_964525275.1 uncultured Thermodesulfobacteriota bacterium
TAAAGGAGGTCGCAGATGCCGGTGACCACAGCTGAGTTCAGGAAGGGGCTGAAGATCGAAATAGATGGAGAACCCTTCGTGATCGTGGATTTCCTGCACGTCAAACCTGGCAAGGGCCAGGCCTTCGTGCGGACGAAGCTCAAAAGCCTGGTCACGGGCAGTGTCCTCGAGAGGAACTTCAGGGCCGGAGAGCGCGTGGAGGTGCCGGACCTGGAGGAGAAGGAGATGCAGTTCCTCTACAGAGACGGCGATTCCTTTCACTTCATGGACAACGAGACTTACGAAGAGTACGTCCTCACCAAGGAGCAGATGGGGGGAGCCGAGGACTTCCTGCCGGAGAACACCGATGTGAAGATCCTCTTCCACAAGGGAAGGCCCATAGGGGTGGAGCTGCCCACCTTCGTAGAGCTCAAGATCGTCAAGACCTCCCCCGGCGTCAGAGGCGATACGGCCCAGGGGGGGAGCAAGCCCGCCACCCTTGAAACCGGAGCGGTCATCCAGGTCCCCCTCTTCTTGGAAGAGGGGGATGTCATCAGGGTGGACACCCGTACTGGCAAATACATTGAGAGGGTCAAGGACTAAAGCTCCAAGAGGACGGCCCGGAGGGGAGAGCCGTCCATACCTCTGAGTTTAAGGGGCAAGGCCACGAGGAAGTAGCGTCCCGGGGGGACCTGGCTCAAATCTAGCCCTTCAAGGATCGCCACTTCGGCCTCGAGGAGCTCCTTGTGGACGGTGAAGTCCGGTGTGCCGAAGCGTTCGATGGACACGTAATCTATCCCCACGAGTTCAACCCCTCGCTTGAGGAGATATCTGGCGCCCTCCAGGGTGAGATGGACGTAATCGGTGTGGAAGGTCTCCTCCCTCATGAGGGGGGAGTTTCGCGTCTTGAAAAGGACCCGCTTTGTCCCCGAAGGAAGGCCTTCCATCGCTTCAGGGCCTATCTCCCTCCCCTTTACCTCCACTACCTCCGCCTCCCCCACGAAACGGTCCAACGGGAGGCGATCGACGCTTTCTCCGTGGGGGACGAAATGGAGGGGGGCATCGACGTGACTACCCGTGTGGGTGCCGAGCACCAGGCGGTGCATGTTGCAACCAGATCGCTTGATGGTGCATATGGGCTCAGCTTGGAAAACCGCGTCCCCCGGATAATAGGGCATCCTCCCCCCGATGGTCGGGGATAGGTCGTAGATCTTCTTGGGCTTCATCCCTCGAGCTCCGTCACCTCCACGTCCTGAGGTAGCTTGAGGTCGAAGATCCCCTCGGGGAAGGTCGGGTTGACCTCGATGCCGGAGTAGGTGATCACCGTGTGCTCCCCGGTCTTTTCCTCAAGCTCTATCTTCACCGGGAGCCACAGCTTTTGGTCGATCCATAGCCGTATACTCTTGAACTGGTCGAATTCGTCCGAGGGCTCTATCCTTATGACGATCTTCCCTCCGGTTACCTCCTCTACCTCACCGTGCCTCTCTATCTCCTCGATCGGAGCCTGTAGGAACTTCAGCCATCGGGCGAGGGTGGGGTCCTTCGACAACCGCACCTTCTGGGCGACCTTTTCCTCGGGGAAGTAGATCAGGAGTTCGTCTCCCCGGAGCACCGTGATGCTTTCATGGGGAGGGAAGATATCCATCCTCATTCTGTCGGGTTTTCTGATCCATATGACTCCGTCCATCACCACGGGGGTCGCGCCCCCGGGGGGACGGCGCTCTTGAAGCAATTGGGCCTTTAGCCCTCGTATCCTTGTCTGGGCCTCTTTGAGATGGGATACCACTTCCTTTAGGGTCAAAGCCTGGATTCCTTCGAGGGGTATGACCAACGAAAGGAAGATAACCGCTGCCTTGAGTCTCATGGGAGTTCTCCTCGGTTGGATTTGACGCAAGGATAGAGCAGGACGGGGGCTTTTTCAACTCTCAGGGTCTAATTGCCTCACGAGAAAATCTATTCGAAAAGGGATTCATTGCCTCACGAGAAGATCTACTCATAGGTGATTCCTCTAAGGGGTGTGGCTAAGCGGAAGAGCTCCTGCTGAAGTCGGAGGATCTTGCGCCTGAGATCCGCAGGGTTGAGCCCCTCGTACTTCCTCTGAAGCTCCGCTTTCAGCACCTCTGAAACCTTGGGATGCTCCAGGACCCTCTCGAAGGGGGTCTTGGGCTCATCGTATACCCTCCGTACCCTGCCTCCCTTCCGCCTCCGTCCATTGGGTACAGACGTCCGTCAGCACCAGAGAGCAGGCATGATTCCCCCTGGCCAGTCCTCTGTCATGGCTGAGCAAATCCACCTCTACAAAACCCGGTTCGTCCTCTTCCCACTGGGCAAAGGTGCGGATGGGGATCTGTTTCTTGA
>CAZGDM010000122.1:0-2304 GCA_964525275.1 uncultured Thermodesulfobacteriota bacterium
TTCAACTTCCTTCTGGAATCCTACGAGGGGCTTGCCTCGGTGAGCACCCTCGACCCGAAGGAAGGGGTGCTGGAGCTACAGGTGCCCCCGGAGCTCATGGATGAGCTTAAGGCCTTTCTCAGTGGGCTCAAGGAGGAGATCCCCCTGGAGCTCTTAGAGGTCAATCCCCCTCAGGCGCCTTAGGGCCTCCCGGAGGCGCTCCTCGGAGACGGTGAGGGCAACCCTCACGTATCCCTGGCCGTGCTCCCCGAATCCCGCCCCTGGGGTCACCACTACCCCGGCATCGAGCAGCCTCTCGGCAAAGCTCGAAGAGCTGTACCCCTCCGGCACCCTGAACCAGAGGTAGAAGGTGGCCTTTGGGGGATCGAGCCTCAAGCCGAGTTCCCTCAGCCCCTGAACCATCAGATCGCGCCTGGACTTGAGGATCTGGCGCCAGCTGTCGGTCTCAGGATCGTTCTCCAAGGCCCAGATGGCGGTTCGCTGGATGGCGTTGAAGACCCCTGAGTCGATGTTCGTCTTCACCCGCCCCAGCCCCTGGAGGATCTCGGCGTTTCCCACCACGAAGCCTATCCTCCAGCCGGTCATCCGATAGGTCTTGGACAGCGAGTGAAACTCCACCCCCACCTCCTTGGCCCCGGGGGTGGCGAGGAAGCTCGGTGGGGGGTCCTCGAAGTAGAGCTCGCTGTAAGCGGCGTCGTGGCAGACCACGAGGTCAAACTCCCTGGCGAAGGCCACCACCTCACGGAAGAACTCCTTTCGGGCCACGGCCCCCGTGGGGTTGTTGGGGTAGTTGAGGAACATGAGCTTGGCCCTCTTGGCCACATCGGTGGGAATGGCCTCAAGGTCTGGCAGGAACCCCTTCTCCTCCCTAAGGGGCATGGGATGGGGAGTGCCGCCCGAAAGGATCGTCGAGGCCCTGTAGACGGGATACCCGGGTTCGGGCACAAGGACCACATCTCCCTCGTTCACGAAGGCCAAGGGGATGTGGGCTATGCCCTCCTTTGAGCCGATGAGGGCCATGACCTCGGAGGCGGGCTCAAGCTCCACGCCGAAGCGGCGGCCGTACCACCTGGAGACGGCCTCCCGGAACTCGTAGAGCCCTTCGTAATCGGGATAGCGGTGGTTGCGCGAAGAGGCCACCTCCTCGGCCATCTTCCTCACGATCCCCTCGGGGGTGGGCAGATCGGGATCGCCCACGCTGAGATCTATGAGGTCGACACCCCGGGACCTCAACTGCTGCTTTTTGCGGTCCAGTTCCGCGAAGAGATAGCGCGGCAGCCGCTCGATCCTGCCGGCAAAGCCCATCCTCTTCCCTCCTTGCTACCTTTTCACCCCATGGTATCATGGAGCAGTCTTCTTATAGACGTAAAGGCAGAGAAAAGGCAAGGGATGATCATCTGTCTGTCCAGCGGTAGCCTTTATCACCTTCCCATTGCCGAGGTCTTCCAGATTGCCAGGGAGGCCGGTTTCGAAGGGATGGAGGTCCTCATCTCCCAGGGCTTTTCGCGAGAGCACACCCTCGAGGAGTTAAAGGGGCTATCGGAGGAGGTCCTCCCCGTGAAGGGCATACATACCCCTTTTCTCCGTTTTCGTCATTGGCGCGGACGCATCTCCTCTTTGAAAAAGGCGGTAGCATGGGCAAGGGAGTTGGGGGCGGAGGTGGTCACCTTCCATCCTCCCAATTGGCTCAACTTCGAATTTCGCTTCTGGCAGTGGATGAAAGGGGTGAAGGACTTTCAGGCAGAGGTCGGCCAAGGGGTGGCAGTGGCCATTGAGAACATGCCCCTGGTGGGCTCGGAGTTCCGCCTCTGTGGATATTTCTGGTCGAAAACGGAGAGGTTGCTCAAGTTCGCCGAAAGAAAGAACCTCTTCCTCACCTTCGACACCACCCACATGGGGACGAGGTTCGTCGACATCATCCCCCAGTTCCTCAACTTCTACAATACGGGCAGGGTCCGTAACGTTCACTTCAGCGATTGGAGCCCCTTCCGCGAACATCGCTATCCGGGAAGGGGAATGTTGCCCTTGAGTCGCTTCCTCAACCTCTTGCGCAGGCTGGGATATGAAGGGCTCCTCACCGTGGAGCTGACCCCCAGGGAGTTACCAGAGGACAGAAAGGGGATCGTCACGTCCTTGAGGACCGTAGCGGAGTACATTAAGGAGTTCTGCCGATGAGCGATTACTTAGAGGTGGTAACGACGGTAAAGCGGTTAGAGGATGCAGAGGAGCTCGCCAAAGGGCTCGTCGAGGAGAGACTCGCTGCTTGCGTGCAGATCCTCGGACCAGTGAAGAGCGTCTACCGGT
>CAZGDM010000123.1:0-2295 GCA_964525275.1 uncultured Thermodesulfobacteriota bacterium
TTCAGGGCCCAGCCCATCCCCATCACGGCCCCGCCCGCGATCTGTCCCTCGACGTTGAGGGGGTTTATGGCCCTGCCTATATCAAAGGCGCCGATCAACTTGAGGATGCGGATCTGCCCCGTCTCCTCATCGACCTCGACCTCTGCGAAATAAGCCCCGAAGGTCGGAGGCATGGAGGGGGCAACCCCTGAAGAAACGCCCACAATTTGCTGACAGAGGGCGAGGTCTTCGATCTGTATCTTCCTCATCAGGGCCCCCAGGGAGATGCACTTTTGGGGGTTCCCTCTGTCGTAGATTATGCCCCTGTCGATGGTGAGAGCTTCCTTGTCTGCGCCGAGGTGTTTGGCGGCAAACCCCAACAAAGCCTCCTTTGCCTGAGCTGCTGCCCTTTTCACCGCGATCCCGCCGCAGTAGGTCTGACGGCTGGCGTGAGTACCCCCATCCAGCGGGGCGGAGGAGGTGTCCAGGGGCGGGAGGGATACCCGCTCAAACTCCACCCCCAGCTCCTCGGCTGCTATCTGGGCCAGGACCGTCCGGTTTCCCTGGCCATCGTCTGCCGCTGCGGTTACGAGGGTGACGGAGCCGTCGGCATTGACCATTACCACCGCGGAGGCGGGATCGGGCAGGCCGAAGCGGGCCCCCGTGCCGTGCATAAGGCACGCCATGCCCACCCCCCTCTTCCTGCCGCCCCGTCCCGCCTTCCCCGTCCTCGCCTCCTTCCAGTTGACCCTTTCGGCGCCCCTCAGCAGACACTCCTTCATGCCGTCGCTCCGTATCTCCTCTTGAAAGACCGGGTCCACCTCACCGAGACCCCGGTAGTTCTTGAGCCTCAGCTCCACAGGGTCCATCCCCAGCTCAACAGCTATCATGTCGAGCTGCGACTCCAAGGCGAAGTTGATCTGGGGGTTCCCGTACCCCCTGAAGGCCCCGTTCAGGGATGTGTTGGTGTAAACACACCAGCCCTCGAACCTCACATGGGGTATCCGGTAGAGGCCCACGCCCGTGGAGAGGGCATCGGCGAGCACCCCGATGTAATGGGTGCCGTATCCCCCCACGTCCATTATCACCTTGATGTCGTTGGCCGTGAGGGTTCCGTCCCTCGTAACCCCTGTCTTCAGCTCCACGATGAAGGGATGACGGGCCTCGGTGGCCGAGAGGTCCTCCTCCCTGTCGAAGGAGATCCTCACGGGCCTACCCGCCTTCATGGAGAGGTGGCAGCACATCAACTCCAGCCCGTGGATCAAGCCGCATCTGCCGCCAAAGGCCCCGCCCGTGTGAGGCCTCAGGATGCGGACCTTGCTGTAAGGTAGCCCGAGGGCTTCGGCCAGGTACATCTGACTCCAGTGGGGGAGCTGGGTGGAGGAGTAGACGGTGAGGTGACCGCTTGTGGGGTCGAAGTCGGCTATGCAGGTGCCGATGGGCTCAAGGGTAGCGTGCTTCTGTTTGGAGGTCCTGAAGGTATTCTCGAGGATCAGATCGGCCTTCCTGAACCCCTCCTCCACATCACCGTACTCCTTGAGCACATGGAAGGCGACGTTCCCCCCCTCATGGATCTTTACCTCCGAGTCCATCGCCTCCAGCGGGTCGAAGACGGCGGGCAAGGGCTCATATTCTACAGAGATCAAACCAAGGGCCTCCTCCGCCCCTTCCTCGTCCTCAGCGGCCACCGCCAGAACCGGATCTCCCACGAACCTCACCACATCATCCCGCAGAAAGAGCTTCCTTAGCCCCTTTTCGGTGCGCAGATTCCACCAGTAGCCCACGATCCTCGGCACCTCGAAGATGGTGACCACCGCCTTCACCTTGGGATGCCTCTCGGCTCTGGAGAGGTCTATGAACGTGACCCTGGCGTGGGGATGGGGACTGCGCAGAAGCTTTCCGTAAAGCATCCCCCTTATCTTCAGATCGGGCGCGTACTCTGCCTGCCCAGTGACCTTCTCGCGAGCCTCTATTCGGGGAATGCTTTTCCCCACCGTATTAAATCCCCTTCTCCTCTCCATTTGAAGTGTAATTATAACCTCCCAGGGGGTACCGCTGTCCACATCAGGCTGTTAACAGTTGCTAGAGCTTTTGTCCTGGTTCAGAGAGATGTGGGACAATTAGGGAGGCCTTTGGGGTCTCGAGGCGCACCCTTTACCGCTGGCAGGCCAGGGAGCTGCCAGAGGGAAGATAGCCATTTTTCCATTTTTGTTGACAAAAACCTTCAGGAAGGACTGGCACCTACCAAAAACGGGGTCCCGGGGGACCCCGTCTCGTAAGTCCTTGATTTTATTGGTGGTCCCAACGGGACTCGAA
>CAZGDM010000124.1:0-2193 GCA_964525275.1 uncultured Thermodesulfobacteriota bacterium
AGGTTCGCTGAAGCCCTCGAGAAGGCCCTGAACGGCAGTCCTCCGGTGATCTGGATTCAGGGGGCTGGGTGTACGGGCTGTTCGGTGTCGCTTCTCAACGCGGTATCCCCCGACATCCAGACCCTCATCACCAGGATCATAAGCCTGCAGTTCCACCCCACGGTGATGGTCTCTGCGGGGGAGACTGCCCTGGAGCAGGCCGAGGAGATGGCGGAGAGATACCGCGGGCAATTCTTCTTGGTGGTCGAGGGGGCGATCCCCACTGGCAGCAACGGCGCCTTCTGCCGCATAGGGGAGAAGAAGGGCAGAGAGGTCACCATGGACGAGTGGACGAAATTCCTGGCGAAGAAGGCCAAGGCGGTGCTGGCCATCGGCACCTGCGCTGCCTACGGAGGCATCCCCGCCGCAAACCCCAACCCCACGGGGGCCAAAGGGGTGGCGGACCTGCTGAAGGAGGCCGGCATCGGGGCCCTGTGCGTGAACATCCCCGGCTGTCCACCCCATCCCGACTGGATGGCGGGGACCATCGCCCATGTGCTGCTCTACGGCCTTCCCAAGCTCGACGACCTCGGCAGACCGGTGCTCTTCTACGGCACTCCGGTCCACGACCACTGTCCCTACCGCTCCTATTTCGACGAAGAGACCTTTTGTAAGTACTTCGGCGAAACAGGTTGCCGGTACGAGTTGGGCTGCAAGGGCCCCTACGCTTCTTGCGATGCTTGGAAGCGGCGGTGGAACAATGGGGCCAATTGGTGTGTGGACAACGCCCACTGTATCGCCTGTGTCGAACCCAACTTCTGGGACGAATACGCCCCCTTCTACGAGCTGAAGGAGTAAAGGAGGGATCGCCATGGCGAGGAAGCTGAGCATAGATCCTGTAACCAGAATAGAGGGCCACCTCAAAATCGAGGTGGAGGTGGACGGCAAGGTCGTCAAGGACGCCAAAAGTCAGGGAATGCTCTTCAGGGGCTTCGAGGTGATCCTGAAGGGCAGGGACCCGAGGGACGCCACCCAGATCACCCAGAGGATATGTGGCGTCTGTCCCACGGCCCACGGAACTGCCTCGGTGAGGGCCCTGGATGCGGCCTTCGGCGTCAAGCCCACTACCAACGGCCGCATCGTCAGAAACCTCATCCTCGGGGCCAACTACCTCCAGAGCCACATACTGCACTTCTTCCACCTCGCTGCCCTGGACTACGTAAAGGGTCCCCAAATCCCTCCCTTCACCACCCATTACGAACACGGTGAGTATTGGCTCCCGAGGGCGGTGAACGAGAGGGGGGTCCAGGGATATCTGGAGGCCTTCAATATGCGCCGCAAGGCCCAGGAGATGTTGGCGCTTTTCGGCGGCAGGATGCCCCATGTGCACGCCTTCATCCCCGGTGGCGTGACCGAGCCGGTGACCTCGGACAAGATCGTCAGCTTCTACTGGAGGCTTCAGGAGATCAAGAAGTTCATCGAGGACGTCTACCTGCCCCTGGTTTACTCCGTGGGCAAGTACTACCGGGAGCTCTTCGAAGTAGGCAGGGGCTGGGGGAACTTCCTCTGCTACGGTGTCTTCCCCCTCGATGATGAGGAAAAGGAGTTCCTGCTCAAGCCCGGGGTCTACACCAACGGAAAGGACGAACCTCTGGACGTGTCCAAGATCACTGAATCGGTCAAGCGATCTTGGTACGAGGACGTCGGCGATCGTCACCCTACCCAGGGGCTCACCAGGGTAAACCCCGACAAGGGAAATGGCTACTCCTTTATCAAGGCCCCTCGTTACAACGGCCTACCCCATGAGGTGGGTCCCCTGGCCAGGATGTGGATCACCAACCCGGTCCTCAGCAAGGAGGCCAATAAGTTCCTCCGCGTACCTCTGGACCGGGAGGTCAGGATGAGGGACCTGGGGGAGAAGGCCTTCAGCATCATGGGCCGCCATGTGGCGAGGGCCGAGGAGTGCTACCTGGTGGCCAAGGCCTTGGAGAAGTGGCTCTCGGAACTCAAGCCCGGAGAGCCGGTCAACATCCCCACGAAGGTACCGAAGACAGGGGAAGGCTATGGGCTGTCTGAGGCCCCTCGGGGATCGGTGGGACACTGGATCAAGATAAAGGACGGGGTGATAGAACACTACCAGATCGTCGCCCCGACCACTTGGAACGCCTCCCCCCGGGATTCCAAAGGCCAGCGCGGGCCCATAGAAGAGGCCCT
>CAZGDM010000125.1:0-2129 GCA_964525275.1 uncultured Thermodesulfobacteriota bacterium
TACGGGCCCATAAGCCTGGGTTACAGGGAGAAGGAGGTCGATGACGCCGTCATCGAGATGATCAGGGAGAAGGGGTTCTGCTTTTCCATCACCCCACCCTATCAGCCTCAGCTCGCGGAAAAACTCCAGCAGATCATCCCCTGCTGTGAGAGGAGCATCTTCACCAAGACCGGCTCCGGCGCCATGACGGCCGCGGTCCGCATCGCGAGGGCCTACACCGGCAGGGTGAAGATCATCCGCTGTGGTTTTCACGGTTGGCACGACTGGTGCGTGGAGGTGAAGGGCGGTATTCCGAAGAAGCTCTACGAAGACGTTTACGAGTTCCGCTACAACGACCTGGATCAGCTCGAGGACCTGATGAAGGAGCACGGAGATGACGTGGCTGCGATAACCCTGACCCCCTTTGGTCACCCTTTGCACGAGAAGATGCAGGAGCCAGCCCCCGGGTTCCTCGAGGGGGTGAGGGAGCTCGCCACGAGGTACGGTGCGGTCCTCATCTTCGACGAGGTCCGCACCTGCTTCAGACTCAGGCTGGGTGGGGCCCAGGAGCTTTACGGGGTCGTCCCCGATCTGGCGGTGGTGGGGAAAGGGATGGCCAACGGCTACGCCATAGCCGCCGTCACGGGGAAGGCGGAGATCATGAATGTGATCGCCGAGGGCAAGGCCTTCGTCTCCTCCACTTACTTCGGCAACAGCGATGGTTACGTAGCGGCGTTGAAGACCATCGAGATCATGGAGCGGGAGGACGTCATCGGGAACCTCTGGGAGAAGGGAGGGCGTTTCCTCGAGAAGCTGCGGGGCATCATCTCTAAGTACAACGTGGGAGCGGAGTTGAGCGGCGTCGCCCCCATGTACTTCATCACCTTCAAAAGGGATAGAGAGGGACTCTTCAGGCGGCGACGGACCGACTTTTACACCCAGCTCATCCGCAGAGGGGTCTTCCTGGCCCCCTATCACCATGGTTACATCTGCTACAGGCACACGGAGGAGGATCTGGAGGAGGCTGCCAAGGCCATCGACGAGGCTTTGGCCTACGTGAGCGAAAAATACGGAGACTTCAAGGAGGAGGGCTAAATGAAGGCGCTGGTTTTGGGCGGAGTCGGGATGGTGGGGCAGGCGGTCGTGCGGTCCTTGATCGGTCAGGAGGAGGTCGAAAAGGTCAGAATCGGCGACATCGTCACAGACAGAAGTAGACTTCACGAGAAGTTGCGCTCGAGCGAAAAGCTGGAGCTTCTTGAGGTGGACGTGAACGATCACCAAGGCCTCCTCCGGGCGATGGAGGGGGTAGACGTGGTAGTCAACTGTGCGGGTCCCTTCTTCCGCACAGGCCCGAAGGTGGCCCGGGCAGCCATCGAGGCCAAGGTCAACTACCTCGACATATGCGACGATTACGAGGTCATCGATTTCCTGTTCACCCCCGAGATCGACGAGGCGGCCAAGCGCGCTGGCATAACCGTCCTCACAGGGATGGGGTCTGATCCCGGCACCAACAACCTCATCGCCAAGTACTACGCCGACAGGCTCGACCGTGTGGATGAGATCGCCCTTTACTGGGTGATAAGCCTCGCCGACCTGGGGGAGCGGGCGACCTGGGGGGCGGCCTGGGACCACAGCCTCTACATGAACCTCGGCGATGTGCCCCAGTACTTGGATGGCAGGGTGCAGCTTGTGGAGGCGGGAAGCGGCGAAGAATGGGTGGAGTTTCCTGAACCGCTCGGTCGCTGTCGGCTCCATTACGTCGGACATCCCCAGCCCGTTACCATGCCCCGCTACATAGAAGGGGTAAAGACGGTAACAATAAAAGGAGGGTTTCTGCCAGAGTGGGTGGACCAGTTGATCAAAGAGCAGAAGGAGCAGGGGCTCCTGAGCCTCGAACCCATAGAGGTGAAGGGGGTCAAGGTGGTCCCCTATGATCTCGCCCGGGAGCTCTGGCGGAGGATCCCCGAGGGACGGGACAGGGGGCCCGTGGCTTCCGGGGTGAGGGTGAAGGTGACGGGGGAGCGGGGAGGGAAGCAGGTCACCCACACCTGCGAGATGGTGGGTCGCACTGCCCCCGGGACGGGCATTCCCGCCGCCATCGGCGCCATGATGCTCGCCTCGGGCCAGGTCGAGGTCAAAGGGGTGGTGCC
>CAZGDM010000126.1:0-1971 GCA_964525275.1 uncultured Thermodesulfobacteriota bacterium
GGTGGTAAGACGATGCACATCAAGTTCAGTACATGGCATCCGCCCGCAAGCCGTGAGGTGAAGACCGTCTGGATACCGATGCTCGAGGAGTTAAAGAAGCGCTCCGGAGGCCGCATCACCTATACCCTTTACGCGGGTGGTGCCCTGGGGAAGGGGCCCGAGCACTATGACATCGTCAAGAAGGGGCTTTCTGACATGGGTTACTTCACCGCCACCTGGACGCCGGGGAGGTTTCCTCTCACCGATGTCCTTTCTCTGCCGGCGTGGGTGGATGGGAAGGATCTAGCCGCCGATATCGGCAACGCCATGTACAAGCGGATCCTCTATCGAGAGTTTCCCGGGGTGAAGATGATCGAGTTGAACGGTTGCATCCAGGCCTTCTTCTG
Organism: uncultured Thermodesulfobacteriota bacterium; assembly: GCA_964525275.1. Classification (GTDB taxonomy): domain Bacteria; phylum Desulfobacterota; class B13-G15; order B13-G15; family B13-G15; genus CAZGDM01. The sequence goes on from CAZGDM010000126.1 coordinate 387, forward strand.
GACGAGGAAACCCATCCGGAAGCTGGAAGACCTGAAGGGGCTGAGGATCAGGACCCCGGGCGGTATGCAGACCCGGGCCATCAAAGCCTTAGGCGCTGAGCCTGTCTTCATGCCCTTGGGCGATGTTTACCTCGCCATGGAGACGGGGACCATCGATGGGCTGGTGACCTGCCCGCCACTGGTTTTGGCCTTTAAGCTTTACGAGGTGGCCAAGCACGGCCTTATCCTCACTATGGGCTGCGTCTCCGAAGGGGTGATCATGAATCTGAAGAGCTGGGAGAGGACGCCGGATGACCTCAAGCCCATAATCATGGAGGTCTGCCATAACCCCTATCGCACCACTGGGGGGCTGACCAGGAAGGTCTACAAGCAGATGATGAAGGAGATAGCCGAGAAGGGCGTGGAGCTCTATAAACTCCCAGACCAAGAGGCAGAGCGTTGGTACGCTCGTTTCCGCGATATGACCAGAAAATGGGTTGCGGAGCTTGAGGCCAAGGGGCTCCCTGCTAAGGAGGCGGTCAGGGCCTTCGCCGAGGAGTGTGCAAAGCACGGTGTCGAGTGCGTGGCCTGTCCGCCTGAGTGGAGGTAATCGAGGGGGGCGCCTGTGTCCCCAAGGAGATCTATTCAGCGGGTGACCTATTTCATGGGGATGGGGGGGATGTTCCTCCTCATCCCCATGATGCTGCTCACCACCTGCGACGTCATCGCCCGGGCCTTCTGGCACAAGCCCATCATGGGCACCGTGGAGCTGTCCAGCTATATGTTGGTGCTCTTTGTCTTCTGCGGATTGGCCTATACCCAGCAAGTCAAGGGTCACGTCCGAGTGACTTTTCTGGTGTCGCGTCTGGGTGAGAGGTGGAGGTATCTGCTCGAGGCCATCACCAGCTTGCTTTGTGTGTTTATTGTAGGGGTCTTGGTATGGCAGGGGTGGCTCGTGGGAATGGAGGAAACGACGGTCTCTGACATGTTGCGCATCCCTCAGAGACCCTTCAGATTGCTCCTTCCCTTGGCCGCCTTTTTGCTGGGGGCCGAATTTTTCTTCAATTTCGTGGAGGCCCTTGAAGGGCTGAGGAAGGGGAGATGAACCCCATCATCGTCGGGGTGATAGGGACGCTCTTGGTGTTCCTCCTCCTCTTTTTGGGGATGCCCATTGCCTTTGCCCTCATGTTCGTTGGCTTTGTGGGGCTGAGCTACCTCTCCTCGGTGGAGGCGGCCCTGCCTGTGGTGGCGCGGACCTTCTACGAGGTGGCTGCCCATTACCCCTACACGGTGATTCCACTGTTCATCGTGATGGGTGGGTTTGCGGGCTCGGCGGGGCTCACCCGTGAGCTCTACAATGCCTTCGACAAGTGGTTCCGCAAACTGCCAGGAGGTCTCGGCGTGGCGACCATCGCGGCCTGTGCTGGGTTTGCTGCCGTCTCGGGCTCCTCTGTGGCCACCGCTGCCACCATGGCCACCGTGGCCCTCCCTGAGATGAAGCGTTTCGGCTACGTGCCGCGGTTGGCAACAGGATGCATCGCGGCCGGAGGGACCCTCGGGTTCCTCATCCCGCCCAGCATCGGCTTCGTGGTCTACGGGATGCTGA
>CAZGDM010000127.1:0-1915 GCA_964525275.1 uncultured Thermodesulfobacteriota bacterium
CCATCCCCTGCTGCACGGCCCTCCTCCTTATGAGGTCCATCAACTGGACGATCTCGATCTCATTGGGGCACCTCGTGGCACAGGCCTCGCACGACGCGCAGAGCCAGGGGGTGGAAGACCTGAGTACCTCATCATCTCGCTCCAACTGCACAGCCATCATCACCTCGTGGGGCAAGAGGTCCATCTCCTGGGCCATGGGGCAGCCCAGGGTGCAGCTCATGCACTGATAGCACCTCAGGACCTCGGGAAACTCCTCCCTGAGGGTCATATCTTCGGCTCCTCCACCTCCTTGAGTTCCTCTTCCCTGAAGGTGGCCAGGGGCAGGGGTTCCTCGGGATCGCGGCCCGGTTCGTAGTCGAAGATCCCCTGGACCCGCTTGGCCACTGCCTTGAAGAGCCGGAAGACGGGCACATCCTGAGGACATCCTTCCTGACACATCCCGCAGGCCACACACGAGGTCCCCATATGGGCCATCCGCGTCAGGTGAAAGAGCAGCACCTCCGAGGGCATCCTCAAGGCGGGGCGGCTCGAGGCGAGGCGCAGGAAGCGATCGGCCTCCATCTCGAAGGTGGGGGAGTTGAAGAAGCACTCCTTGCAGTAGCATAGGGGACAGACCGTCATGCAGTTGAGGCACTTGATGCAGGCCGAAAGGGCCCCAAGGATCGCCTCATGGCCCTTTAGCTCCCGCTGCTGAAGCTCCAGCAGCTCTCCCTCGGCGGCCTTCCGCCCCTTCAGCACCTCCTCGATCCGGGCCTGCCGTTCGTCAAGATCGAGCTCCTCGATCTCAAGCCCCATCTGCCGAAGGGCATCCTCGCCCTTCTCCGTCAGGGCCTCAAGGACGACTCTCCCCTCGAGCCCCAGGAACCCCACCCGGAGGTCGGCCCAGGGGGCCACAGGCCAGAGGCAGACCCGGCAGGCCTCCCTCAGACGGGCCTCCTCGGGCTCCGGCTCCTCGGGGACCCCCTGCTCGAGGCGCCGCCTGTACTCCTCCAGGGGGTAGGTGCCGAGGCAGTCGAGGGCCACAAGGAGCAGGTTCTCCTCCGCCACCTGCTGGAGCTTCCTCAGCTCCACCGCCGCCCGCACCTCACAGGGCCTGAGCACCGCGGCGATGGGTCTCGAGGACGGGGAGACCTTCGTCATCATCTGAAGGACCCTCGCCCCGTTCACCCCCATGTAAGGGGCCATGGCCCGCGACCGCTCGACCCCCTCGGGGGAGGCGACAAGCCCCAAGGACACAAGGCCTCCCTCCACCTCCACTGGTACCAAAATCGCCCCGAAGGGCCCCTCGAGCATCCTCCGCCACAGCCCCCTCAGGGCCTCGGGCAGTCCCTTTCCGTCCAGCTCCAAGAAACACCCCCGTGCCATCTCCCCTCCTCAGGTGGTCAGCGCCCGGGCGAGGGGGTTCTTGCCCTTGCGCTCCGAGGCCTCGTGGATCCTCTCGGCCCACTCGGCGAACTGGGGCCCCTCGCTGGCCGAGATCCAGGTGAGGTAGACCCTGTCTGGGGCAAGGCCCAGCACCTCCAGGATCCCCTTCACCACCGCTATGCGCCTCCTGGCCTTGTAGTTGCCACTGACATAGTGGCATTCGCCCGGGTTTCACCCACCGACCCAGACCGCATCCGCCCCCTTCAAGAGGGCATCGAGGATGTAGACCGGGTCCACCGAGCCCGTACACATCACCCGAAGGGGACGGACCGATGCCGGGTACTCCTTCCGGATGGTGCCGGCCAGGTCCGCGGCCGTGGAGGTGCACCAGTGACAGAAGAAACCGATGATCCTCAAATCCTCCGCCATCATCACCTCCCTATAAGACCCTTTCTAAGGCGGCCATCACCTGGTCCTCCCTCGACCCCTCGAGCTTGGCGGCCCCGTTGGGGCAGAGGGAGGCACACACCCCGCAACCCTGACAGAGGGG
>CAZGDM010000128.1:0-1859 GCA_964525275.1 uncultured Thermodesulfobacteriota bacterium
CCATCGTGGCCAAGGAGTTCAAGGTGATCTACGACGGCGGGGCCTACAGCTCCACAGGCCCCATCGCCACCTCCATCCCCTACTATGTCTACGAGGAGACCTACCGCTTCCCCAACGTCCGCTACGACGGCTACCGCGTCTTCACCAACAAGGGGATCCGCGGGATGTACGGTTGCCACGGACGGGCCTTCTTGGCGGGGAACGAGGTGCAACTGGACATGATCGCCGAGGAGCTGGGGATCGACCCGGTGGAGATCAGGTTGAAGAACGGCCTTCGGGCCGGCGAGGAGACCGCCACCAGGTCGAAGATCATAAGCTCCGGTTTTCACGAAGCCGTCGAAGGAGCCGCGGAGCGCTCCTCCTGGAAGGAGAAGCGGGGCAAGCTACCCAAGGGGCAGGGGATCGGGATGGGCTGTGTGGCCATCATGTGTGGGTTCCCCATGGGGTTCCGGTCGGGCTCCTCCTGCTACGTGAAGTTCAACGACGACGGCCAGGTGACCCTGGTCACCGGGGTGGTGGACAACGGCCAGGGCAACGAGTCGATGATGGTACAGATCGCCTCAGAGGTCCTGGGCGTACCCATGGAGGACATAAACCTGGTGAACGCCGACACCGAGGTGACCAACCTCGATCCCGGGGCCTACTCGCAGGCCGCTGCCTTTGTGGGTGGGAACGCCGTCAGGCTCGCCTGTGAGGACGCCAGGCGTCAGATCCTGGCCATCGCCTCGGACAAGCTGGGGGCGCCGGCCGAGGAGCTTGAGCTCAAGGACAGGATGGTGATCTCAAAGCGGGATCCCTCCAAGAAGATGCCCATCCGCTGGGTGGTGAGGGAGGCCTTCTTCATGGGAAGACCGGTGATGGGCCTTGGGGCCTACATGCCGAAGATCGACTTCGAGCGGGAGTGGGTGAAGAGGCCCTATGGACAGATGGCCGGCACCTTCTCCTATGGGGCCTCGGTGGCGGAGGTCCGGGTGGACGAGGAGACCGGGCTTGTGAGGATAGAGCGCTTTGTGGCCGCCCACGACTGCGGAAACCCCATAAACCCCATGGCCGTTGAGGGCCAGATGGAGGGATCGGTGCAGCAGGCGGGGGTGGCCACGGTGATGGAGGAGAACCGTTGGCACGAGGGCTTTCTGCTCAATCCGGACCTTTTGGAGTACAAGGTGCCCCTGGCCTGTGACATGCCGGAGATAGAGCCCATCATCGTCAGCTCTCACGACCCTGAAGGTCCCTTTGGTGCCAAGGAGGGGGGGCTCACCATCAGGATGAACGCCCACAGCGCCGTGGCTGTGGCCCTTTACGACGCCTTGAGGATGCCCCTCAAGGAGCTCCCCTATACCCCTGATAGGGTGTGGAAGGCCTTGAAGGAGAAGAAGGGAGGTGGACGATGATCCTCCCCAAGTTCGAGTACCGGAAGGCGCACACTGTGGAAGAGGCCCTGGCCCTTTATAACTTCTACGACGGAAGGGCCGTCTACTTGGCCGGCGGCACGGACCTGGTGCCCAGGCTCAAGCTCCGGCTCCAGAAGCCCGTGGCGGTGATAGACCTGAAAGGGATAGAGGAGCTTCGTGGGCTCACGGAGGAGAGGGAGTGGGTCAGGGTGGGGTCGTTGATGACCCTTTACGAGCTCAAGGAGGCGGAGCCGGTGAGGGAGTTCTACCCAACCTTGAGGGAGGCCCTGGAGGCCACCTCCTGTGAGACGCTGCAGATGAGGGGAACCGTCGGGGGAAATATCCTTCAGGAGGCCCGTTGCCTCTTCTACAACCAGTCCGAGTTCTGGCGCCGCGCCAAGGGGTTCTGTTTGAAGATGGGCGGTGAACGCTGCAACGCCACCGGTGGCTCCAAGTGTCTGGCCAACT
>CAZGDM010000129.1:0-1838 GCA_964525275.1 uncultured Thermodesulfobacteriota bacterium
AACTCCTTGATTTGAAGACCAGAACCCTTTATCCTCCTTAGCGGAGGGTGAGATGAAGCCGGCTGTGATCATCGTCGATATGGTCAAGGATAATCTCAAACCGGAATACCCCATAGCAAAAGAGGCGGAAGCCATTATCCCCCGCATCAACCACCTGTTGGAGGAAGCGCGAAGGCTTGGCGTTCCCGTGATCTTCGCCTGTGACAGCTTCCTGCCCGAAGACTTTATCTTCCGAGGCAAGATGAAGCCCCATTCCCTGCGAGGGACAGAGGGATCTCAGGTGACGGAGCGGTTGAAGATGGCTCCAGGGGACGTCTACCTGCCCAAACGCCGCTTCAGCGCCTTTTTCAAGACCGATCTGGATCAAACCCTGCGTACCTGGGGCATCGACACGGTGGCGGTAGGAGGGATCACCACCAACGTGTGCGTGCTCATGACCGTGATGGACGCCCTATGCCATGATTTTCGCGTCGTGTGGCTCGAGGACTGCTGCGCAGCCCACAAACGCGAGGTCCACGAGAAGGCCCTCGACCTCTACCGCAAGTTCGCCCTCTGGCCCCTTCTGCGGATAATGACCTCCGAGGAATTCCTCAAGGAGATAAAGGGAGAAGGATAACGTCAGCCGGCCCCTCCGAGCTCAAAACAAAGGAGGCGATCATGGCGCCCGATGGCTTTGAGCTTTACAGGGCCTTTTGTAGGCGTCCCCCCTACATAGTCGTCCACTGGCACGACCCCCAAAGCGATGCCCGGGGATGGCTCGTCATCAACTCCCTCAAAAACGGCGCCTCTGGAGGAGGCACTAGGATGCGGAAAGGGGCCACCCTGGAGGAGGCGATCTTCTTAGCCAAGACCATGGAGATCAAATTCAAGGTCTCCGGTCCCCCCATCGGGGGAGGGAAATCGGTGATAGCCTTCGACCCTCAGGCCCCGGACAAAGGAGAGGTGTTGAAGAGGTGGTTTGAGGCCATTTACCCTTATCTGAAGCACTACTACGGCACGGGGGGAGATCTCGGAGTGGACGAGCTCAAGGACGTCTTGCCCCTCACTAGGGAGCTCTTCGGGATCGACCCTCTGGAAGGGATGGTCAAGGGATATGTGAAGACCAGCAAAGAAGGCTACAAACGCATTTTCGAAAACCTCCGCCAGGGGGTAAAGATGGAGGCCCCCGTGGATGACCTACCGCAGCGTACCTTCACCCTTGCCGATATGGTCACCGGCTTCGGCCTCTCCCGAGCCCTCTTCCACTTCTTCGGGATCAGGGGGGAATCGCCTAAGGGGAAAAGAGTCCTGATAGAGGGCTTCGGGACCGTAGGGGGATCGGCGGCCTACTGCCTCGATAAACTCGGGATGAAAGTGGTGGGCATCCTGAGTATGGGTAACCGGCCCGGGGAGTGGAGGTGTGCGATAGATCCTAAGGGACTCGATGTCAAATCCCTCCTGATGAACAGAGACGGCAAGGCCCTTCCCCCCGACTTTCATCGCGAGGGATATCCCGAGGATTTCTGGAAGACGGAAGCAGAGGTCTTCGTCCCCGCAGCGGCCTCTCATACGGTGACGAAGGAAAGGCTGCAGATCCTCGAGGAGGCCGGTGTACAGATCATCGCCCCTGGAGCCAATAACCCCTTTGCCGACAGGGAATTGGGTAGCACAGAGGTCCAGGAGGAGGCGGACAGTCGCTTTGCGGTCATCCCCGACTTCGTCGCCAACAGTGGCATGGCCCGTACCTTTGCCTACCTGATGCGGGAAGAGGCAACCCTCGATCCCCGTTCCATCTACCACGATATCGACAAAATGATGGGTACAACGGTGGAAGGCCTTCTTGCAGGACCGGCCAAGGA
>CAZGDM010000130.1:0-1720 GCA_964525275.1 uncultured Thermodesulfobacteriota bacterium
AGGAGCTCACCCCCGAGCAACGGGAGGCCCTGGAGGTTTTCCTGCAGAGCAAGGGGGTGCTCACCCCGGAGGCGGTAAAGGCCCTCAAGTCTCGCCCCGAGTTCAAAGGGCTAACACCCGAGGAGGTAATCGAGGGCAAACGCCTCCTGGAGAAGAAGGAAAAGCCCGAGGTCAAGAAGAAGCCCCAGCCCCCCAAGAGGGAAGGACCCAGGAGCATCTTCGACCTCTACTGGGCGAAGGAGGCCCTGCCGAAGGAGCCCTACAGGCTCAAGCCCTTCGGCTACGACCTCTTTTTACGGCGGCCCGAGAGGCCCTTTGTGCCCCAGCCCGTGGCGCCGGATTACGTGATCGGGCCCGGAGATGAAATAGAGGTGCTGCTCTGGGGTAGGATCAACGCCCAGTACACCCTCACCGTCCAGAACGACGGCACCATCCTCTTCCCCCACATCGGCCCCCTGACCGTGGCCGGGATGACCTACCGTGAGATGCGCGAGTTCCTCGAGAAGCAGGCCGAGCGCATCACCGGGACCAACGTGGCCGTGACCATGGGCCGCCTCAGGGCCATCCAGGTGCTGGTCCTGGGGGAGGTGAAGGAACCGGGCCTTTACGAACTCACGGCCATGTCCACGGTGCTCGACGCCCTCATGGCCTCGGGCGGCCCCACCGCTGCAGGGAGCCTCAGGAGGGTGCAGTTGAAGAGGGAGGGGAAGGTCGTTGCGACCCTGGACCTTTACGACCTCCTGATCCGGGGGGACGACTCTCAGGACCGCCGCCTGAGACATGAAGATGTGGTGTTCGTCCCGACGGTGGGGCCGCTGGTGGGGGTGGCGGGGAACGTCCGCAGGCCGGCGGTCTACGAGCTCCGCACCGAACGGACGCTTAAAGACGTGCTGGACCTGGCAGGAGGGGTGCTCCCCGTGGCCTGGCTCCAGAGGATTCAGGTGGAGCGGGCGGAGGCGAACCAGAAGAAGGTGGTCCTCGATGTGGACGCCCGGGACGAGAGGACCCTCCGGTCCTTTCGCGTGAGGGACGGCGACCTGGTGAAGGTCTTCTCCATCGTGAAGGAGGAGGTAAACGCGGTATATCTGAACGGCCATGTCAGAAGGCCCGGGAAATACGCCCTCAAGAAGGGCATGAGGGTCAGCGACATCATCCGGAGCGAGGAGGATCTGTTGCCCGACACCTACCTTGGCTATGCCCTCATAAAGCGGCTGGTGCTCCCCAGCCTGGAGAGGAAACTCGTTCCTTTCAACCTCGGCAAGGCGGTCCTCGAGAAGGACCCGTCGGAGGATGTGCTACTTGAGCCCTACGATCAGATCTACGTCTTCTCTCGCTGGTTCTTCGAACCCAAGCCTTGGGCCTTCATCGAAGGCGAGGTGAGGAAGCCCGGCGGTTACGAGATCCCCGAGGAGGGCTATACGGTCAGGGACTTGGTGCTCATGGCAGAGGGGCTGACCAAAGGCGCTTACCTCGAGAAGGCGGAGCTCTACCGTACGAACAAGGAGACCAACGAGGTGACCCTTTTCACCTTTCACCTCGGCAAGGCCATGGCCGGGGACCCGGCAGAAAACCTGAAACTACAGGATCTCGACCGGGTGGTGATCCACTCGGTGCAGGAGTTCCTTCCCAAGAGGACCGTCTCCGTATACGGTGAGGTTAACAATCCCGGGGATTATCCGTTCGCCGAGGGGATGAGGGTCAAGGACCTGATCTTCGCCGC